>NZ_JAODNI010000150.1 GCF_025465255.1 Pseudonocardia sp. | reverse complement strand
CCCGGCCGCACCGGGCCGGCGCTGCTCGCGGCCGCGGGCTGCGCGCTCGCCGCCGGGGTGCTGATCACCACCCACGCGGTCCAGGTGCAGGGCCATCCGCTCCGGGTGGCCGCCGAACGGGGGTCCGCGGCGACCATGCGCGTCGTCCTTACCGACGATCCGCGGGCGATCACCACCGCGGGCTACGGCGCGTCGCCGGGCGGGGACCGGGTGCTCGTGGCGGCCGAGCTCGTGTCCGTCTCCGTCGGCGACGGGCGCTGGACGTCCGGCGGGAACGTGCTGCTGATCGCCCCGGCCGAGGGCTGGCGGGAGCTGCTGCCGGGCCAGGAGGTCCGGGCCGAGGGACTGCTCGTGCCGGCCCAGCGCTCGGACCTCACGATCGCGGTCCTGCGGGTCCGGGGCCCGGCCGCCGAGGTAGGCCCGCCACCCTGGTGGCAGACCGCCGCCGGAACGCTTCGTGACGGCCTGCGGGACGCGGCCGCGCGCGCCCTCCCGGAGGGCTCGGCGGGCCTGCTGCCCGGCCTCGCGGTGGGCGACACCCGCAACCAGACGGCCGAGGTCGAGGCGGACTTCAGGGCCGCCGGCCTCACCCACCTGACAGCGGTGTCCGGGGCGAACCTCGCGATCGTGGGCGGGGCCGTCCTGTTCCTGCTGCGCCGCGCCAAGGCCGATCCCCGGCTGGCCGCGCTGCTCAGCGGGCTCGCGATCGCCGGGTTCGTCGTGCTGGCCCGGCCGTCGCCGAGCGTCGTCCGCGCGGCCGTCATGGGTGGCGTGGTGCTGCTCGCCCTCGCGCTCGGCCGCGGCCGCTCGGCGGTCCCGGCGCTGGCCGTCGCAGTGCTCCTGCTGCTGCTGGTGGATCCGGCGCTCGCCGTCGACGCGGGGTTCGCGCTGTCCGTGTCGGCCACGGCGGCGTTGGTGCTGATCGCGCCCGGTTGGGCCCGCGCGCTGCGGCGCCGTGGGGTGCCGCCGGGTGCCGCGGAGGCGCTCGCCGTCCCGGCCGCCGCGTGCCTCGTGACCGCGCCGTTGATCGCGGGGCTCAGCGGTCAGGTCAGCCTGGTGACGGTCCTGGCGAACCTGGTGGTCGTGCCGGCGGTGGCCCCGGCGACGGTGCTCGGGGTCCTGGCGGCGATCCTGTCACCGCTGAGCGCGGAGGTCGCCACGGCGTGCGCCTGGCTGGCGAAGCCGGCCGTGGGCTGGCTGATCCTCGTCGCGGACCGGGCCGCGGCGGTGCCCGGCAGTGTCGTCCCGTGGCCCGACGGCGTGCTCGGGGCCGTGCTGCTCGCCGGGATCCTGCTGGTCCTGCTCGTGTTCTTCCGGTCCCCGCGCTGGCGCGCGCTGCTGCTGGCGATCCTGGTCGGGCTGCTGCTCGTGCTGATCCCGACCCGCGTCCGCGAACCGGGCTGGCCGCCGTCCGGCTGGGCCGCGGTGGCCTGCGACGTAGGGCAGGGCGACGGGCTGGTCCTCGCCACCGGCACGCCGGGCTGGGCCGTCCTCGTCGACGCCGGACCGGACGACGGCCTCATCGACGACTGCCTGAGCCGGCTCGGCGTCCGCGGGCTGGCGCTGGTGGTGCTCAGCCACCTGCACGCGGACCACATCGGCGGGCTCACCGGGGCGCTGCGCGGCCGCGCGGTCTCCGGCGTGGCGGTCGGGCCCGCCCGCGAGCCCCGGTGGGCGTTCGAGCGGGTCGGCCGGGAGACGGCGGCGGCCGGAGCTCCGCTCGTCGAGCTCGACCGCGGACGGCGGCTCACCTGGCCGGGGCTCGTCCTCGACGTCCTGGCGCCCGTCCACCCGGTGGCCTCGGTCGACCCGGACGACGGGACGCAGGTCAACGACACCTCGGTCGTCCTGCGGGCACAGACGCCCGCGGGCAGCGTGCTGCTGACCGGCGACGTCGAGCTCGACGCCCAGGCGGACCTGCTCGCGTCGGGCTCGCCGCTGCAGGCGGACGTCCTCAAGATTCCGCACCACGGGTCGCGCTACTCGAGCCTGCAGTTCCTGAACGCCGTCCGGCCGCGGGCCGCCCTCGTCAGCGTGGGCGCGGGGAACAGCTACCGGCACCCGAACCCGGGGCTGATGGAGGCGCTGACCCGCGCCGGGGTGACGGTGCGGCGCACGGACCAGTCCGGGGACGTCGCGGTCGTGGCCGATCCGGACACGCACCGGGGACCTGAGCTCGTCGCGCGGGGCAGCCCGCTACCCGCCCCCCCGCAGACGAGGCCGGCCCCGAGGTCGGGGCGGGCCACGGTCCGGGCGGGTCAGTCGTCGAGGAAGAAGAGCGCCTCGCGCACGGCCTTGCGGGTCGACGGGACGGTCGCGGTCGGGCCGACCTGGCCGGACACCGCGACGAGGGTCTTGAGGTTGCGGCAGTATCAGTCGCTGCATCAGGGGGGACAGCCGGGCGGCTTGGGAACCCATATCGGAGTATCACACGCCGATTGGGCAGCACCGTGGACGCCGCCGCTGCTCATCGCACCGACGAGGTCGGTAGCGGCCCATGCCGTCGGTGCCGAGACCAGCAAGGCCGAGACCAGCAAGGCCATCACGAGGAAGGCCCTCACCAGCGACGCCACATGCTGCTGCGCCTTGAGCTCGCAGCAGCTCAAGTTCTTCGCCATGACGTCTCCTGCAGGGCCCAGGCCCGGGTTTCTCTTCTCGGTGTTCATCTCCTCGATGAGACTGCCAGCCGCGCATCAACAACGGGAGGGAGTACACCCCCGAACACCGGGAGCGAACCCTACCTCCACGTGGGGGTGAACCCCACCGGTCGGTTGTCGGCGACCGTTCGCCAGGGCTCGTCGTCTCCTGCAGGCCTCCGGGCCCACTCCTTCCCATCCAGCGTGCCCACATCACATCCACGTCGCTACGGGGTCCGCCCCCGGGAGGCTGGGGGGACACCCGTCTCCATGGGAGGGTTAACCCTCCCTGCCCTCCGACAGGCGACCGGAAGCTGCTGATCGACCAGCGGTCTATGTGGATCTTCCCGGCGCCACACCCAGGACCGCCGTCGATCGCCGGGTCGTGGGGGTGCCAGCAGGGCCCGGACGGCTGGCGCGACGTCCCCGTGCGGACCGGGCTACACCATGGGGTGGGTAGGTGCCGGCTTGAGCATCAGAGTGCTCTCGACCGTACGCAGTTCTACGTACAGATCGCGCCATCGTCCGGACGAACGGACCGGCTTGGCGTTCTACCGCATGACCCAGGCGGATGCCGCGTCCGAGGACCTCGAGCTACTGCGGAACCGCGATGGAACTGCTGCTTGCCGGTCAGTAGCACAAACCGGCATTCGGCCAAGTCGAGCCAGGACGGGCCGAGTGGGCATGAAGTACGCGGTGACGGCGATGGGTCGAGCTGGCCACCTCCCGCCGGCGTGTCCACGGCGGCCAATGGCGTTGTGGTGCCGTGCCCGACGCAGTCGTGGTGCGCCGCCGGGGCATTCCCCGGCATTGTCGGCAGAATCAGCGTCGAACGGTCCGGCGGCTGGATTCGGCTCTTCTCGTCCCCTTACAGGGCCAGCGTCCTCTACGGCGGACAAAGGTGGAGCAGCCCGACGATGTCGAGGAATCCGGCCCGACGACCTGCGGATCGTCGAACAGTCTGACGGTCTCGGCCTGGTGGAACTTCAGCCCGACGGCCGCCCAGATCCGCCCGACCGTCGACCGCGCCAACCTGGCTTCGGCGACCGGGAATGCCCTCCGCCAGTACATATCCTCCGTCGGAGTACGAGCGCCTCACGCAGCTTCTCGGTCACGCCGGCTTCGGCAACGGTATCCCCTCCGCGGCCACGCCGTGTACGCCACGTCTTCGACGAAGCCGAACACCGGATAACGGTTTTATGAAGTGAATCCCATCATGGAGCTCCAACCGTATCCGCTGTTCGACTTCCGGGCACGGACGCCTTTACTCGGTCGACCTTCGCCACTCGATCGGTACCCGCCATCGGACAGCGAGGTCACCGGAACCACACTTCTCACGGTTACCTGCCAGCAATCTCCCGCCATGGTGAACGTCGCCACCCGAAGAGGATCTGCCGCATCTTGTGATGCTCGCTTCAACTCCCCTGTTCGCACGAGCTTGATTGCATCCACTCCAGCCACGACTTATTGCTGGGAATGGTGGGAGTCATCGATCGTGGAGGATACTTCACCGCGAGGAAGCGAGGGTGACTGCAGTGTGCGGCATCCTTGGCACCGTCCGACAGGGGGCCTAGGGTGCCTCGTAGCAGCCGGACGGGGGATCCGGGTGGGACCGGTGGTGCGGAATGAACCGGACGATCGTGGCGCAGCTCGCGCGGCCGTTGCTGATCAGTATCTGCGTCGCTGCGGTCCTGATCTGCGTGGTGCGGATTGGCAGCTACGTGCTTCGGAAGTCGCCGGTACTCGGGCCCTTCGCCGTACTGCTGCCCTTCGTGGCTGCGGCAGTGTGCGTGGTCGGGCTCGGTGTGATGCGGCCGCGGGTCGACCGGCTGATCGGCCATTTGACCCACCACCGTGAGGTGAGCCCGTACTCGGCCCTGGCGGCGGCCGCGACGCAGATGCGAGCAGCCTCCCTGAAGCAGGCTCTCCCCGGCCTCGCAAAGGTGCTGGCGGACGGTACCGGGGCCAGCCGGACCGCGGTGTGGCTCGCCGTCGGCGACCGACTTCACAGCGCGGCCGCCCAGCCGCCCGAAGGCACCGGACCGCCGACCATCGAGAACCTCGCCGTCCTGCTCGACCGAACAGGCACCGGCTGTGTGGTCCCGGTACTCGAGGGGACGGTGCTGCGCGCGGCGCTGGCCATCGAGAAGCCGGATGCCGGGATCACGCCGGAGGACCACCGGCTGATGCAGGACATGGCGAACGGCGCCGGGTTGCTGCTGCGCTGCGTGGCTCTCAACGCCGAGGTGGCGGAGCGAATTCGCCGGGTCGACAGTCTCGCTGCCGAGCTCGAGGCGTCCAAACAGCGGCTCGCCCGGGCCCGCGCGGTCGAACGCCACCGCTTGATCATGGAGCTCGGTTACGCGACAACGGATCGGCTCGCGGCGCTACGGACCGAGGTGCTCGCGGTGCGGGCCGACCTCGACCCCGGGCGGGAACGGGCGGACAGGGCGAAGGATGCCCTGGAACGGGCCGGCATCGGGCTGGACGATTTGACCGACCGGTTCCGAGTGATCGCTCGTGGGGTGTACCCGGCGGTGCTGCGCGACCAGGGACCGGTGGCGGCGCTCGACGAGCTGGCCGCGGACCTGCCGCGGCCGGTGCGGCTGACCGGCGAGCTCAGCCGACGGCTGGCCTGGGAGATCGAGTCCGGAATCTACTACGTCGCGGCCTGCGCGGTGCAGCAGCTGGCCTGCCGGCCGGCCGAGCGCGAGTTGCTGGTGCACTTCGAACAGACCCCCGGCCGGCTGAGCGTGCAGATCGAGGACGCCGCACCCGCCGTCACCGCGGAGCAACTGCGTGACGCACTCGCCGGCGACACGGAGCGGCTCGCGGCCCTGGGTGGAGACCTCGACCTGACCGACGAGCCGGCAGTCGGGGCCGAGGGGACACCATGCGAACCGGGCTCCGACGTCGCGACCCCCGGTGGGGCAGCACCGGGCCGGATGGTCACCTTGCGGGCCTGGCTGCCCGACCGGCTCGAGCCCCCGCTCGTCGAGTCGAACGCCGTCATAGCGGAAGTGCGATGAGGGGGCGTGGTCCGTCCCGGCCGGCCACTGTGGGCTATGCCGTGCTGTTGGGGATGTCCGCTGTCTTCTCGGCCGGCTCGCTGGCCCTGGGTGCGGTGGTGGTGGCCGCGGCGGCCGTTCCGGGTGTCAAGGCAGCTCTGGCGGAAGCCGGGGCGCATCGTCACTCATGGGCGCGCGGGCTGCTCGAGGCGGTGCCCCACAGCGAGCCACTCGCCCAAGCCGCCCCGGATTACGCGTTCAGTGTGCTCAACCTGGCCATCGCCGCGATGCTGCTGGCCTCGCGCGCACAGAACTGGCCCATCCGGCTGCTGACGATCGCGATGGTCGCCTCGGCGGGCGCGTTCAACCTGCAGGCGAACGCCGGGGCGGTCGCGGTGCAGGCCGCGGGAGCCCTGCCCGTAGGGAATCTGCCCCAGCGTCTGCTCAGCGGCGTGGCCTACGTGACCTACCTCCTGGGGCTGCTGCTCTTCCCCCGGGGCCGGCTCCGGCGCCCGGGTTCTGACTTGCGCAAGATCCTGGTCGCCGTGGGAGTCAGCGCGCTGATGCTGGTCGGTGAGGAGGCTGGACTCATCTCGAAGAGCATCGGCACGGTGCTGTTCTTCGGATTTCTCGTCCCGGTGGTCGTGCTGGCCGCGCTGGCGCGGCGGCAGACCCGCCCCGGCACGACCATGGAGCAGCGCAGCCAGGTCCGGATGTTGTTCGCCTTGCTGGCGACCGTGTTCGCCATCGTGGCCGCCCTGGGATTGGTCACACTGCTGGCGTTGCGTTTCCCGGGGGCGTATTGGCCCCCCGCGACAATCGTCGATCCGACGCCACGTGGCAGCGGCGAGAGCGGGGAGCCGACCGCGCTGCTGTTCTGGTTCGCCCGCTTCGCATCGGCGGCGATCGCCGCAGCCGTGCTGGTCGCGACGCGGCGGACGGGGTTGTGGAACGCCGAACAGGTGCTGAGCCTGGCGCTGACCACGACGCTGGTGGTGGCGCTGGTCGGCGGCGGCTTCGTGGTCGTCGAGGGGATGCTCGTCGCCTCGATCATTTCCGGCATCCTGGGCGGTTTCGTTCTGGTCACGGCGCTCGCCACGGCGCTGGAAGCGCTGTCGTTCCTACCCGTACACGTGCGCGCCGAGCGGCTGGTCGACCGGCTGCTCTACGGGACTCGGCCGACGCCCTACAGCGTGCTCGCCGGCCTCGCGGCACTGTCGCGGCTCACCCCGAGGGACGCTCCGGACCTGGCCCGAGTCGCCGAGGCCATCGCACGAAGCCTGGGGGCGACCAGCTGCCGACTGACCGTCGTCCGGCCCGGACTGCCCGACCGCAGCTACTCATGGATCGAGGACGGCACCGACCCGGGCACCGAGTATCTGGTCGAGGTGCCCGTATGTCACGGCGAGGAGCGCATCGGGTCGATCGCCGTGGATCGCGGCGCAGTCGTCGGCATGTACGCGGAACGACGCCGCCTGATGATGAACATCGCCGACAGCCTGGGTGTGGTGATACAGGCGAACCGGGCCGGATTCGAGCTAGAGCGCCAGCTCCGGACCGCGGTGGCGCACGCCGAGGACATCGCGGCGTCGCGGCGCCGGGCGGTTGCGGAGATGGACAGTGAACGACGGCGGATCGAGCGTGACCTGCACGACGGCGCCCAGCACCGTCTGGTGGCCCTGCGTCTCGCCCTCGGCCTGGTCCAGCACCGGGTCGCCACTGCGCAGTTCGACCAGGCCCGGAACCAGCTCGACGACATGCCCGGGCAGATCGAGACGGTGGAGGCGGTGCTCGCCGACACCGTGACCGGGGTGTCGACCCTTCTGCTGTCCGAACGGGGTCTGGCGGCAGCGCTGGAGCTGGAGCTATCGGGTGGGCACCCGCCGGTCACCCTGGACTTCGGCGGCCTCGACGCCGACCACCGGTTCCCGGCCGACGTCGAGGCCGCCGTGTACTTCTGCTGCCTGGAGTCGGTCAGCAATGCTCACAAGCATGCGCCTGGCGCGGCCGTGGCGGTACGCCTGACGAAGGTCGCCGAGCGGCTGTGCTTCACCGTGCGCGACGACGGGCCGGGATACGACCTCGGGGCGGAGCCGGGGTCGTCGGGCCGCGGGCTCCGCAACGTGCAGGCCCGGATGAGCGCGGTCGGTGGTCGGCTGGAGATCAGTTCCCGGCTGGGAGCCGGTACCACCGTCGAGGGCTCGATCCCCCTGTCGGCCGACGGCTCGGGGCCCGCAAGCCGAGATGCGACAGTGCTCCTGGGGCCGCATCCCGGACAGTGCTGACCCGCCTGACGCGAACGCCGGCTGAGAGGCTGAGATCGCACGGTGGCGGGGACCGGAGCTCGACGCGGGGCAGCCCGCGGCCCCGCCCCCGCGGATGTGGCCCGCCCCGGGTTCGGGGCGGGCTCCGGGTCCGGGCGGTTCAGTCGTCGAGGAAGGAGAGCGCCTCGCGCACGGCCTTGCTGGTCGACGGGACGGTCGCGGTCGGGCCGACCTCGCCGGACACCGCGTCGAGGGTCTTGAGGCCGTCGCCGGTGATCAGCAGGACGGTCTCGGCGTCCGGGTCGATGAGCCCGGCCTCGATGAGCTTCTTCGCCGTCGCCACGGTGACGCCACCCGCGGTCTCGGCGAAGACGCCCTCGGTGCGGGCGAGCAGCCGGATGCCCGCGACGACCTCCTCATCGGTCACGTGCCCGACGGCGCCGCCGGTGCGCCGCACCGAGTCCAGCACGTAGGGGCCGTCGGCCGGGTTGCCGATGGCGAGCGAGCGGGCGATCGTGTCCGGCTTGACCGGCTGGACCACGTCGTGGCCGTTCTCGAACGCTGCAGCGATCGGCGAGCAGCCGGTGGCCTGCGCACCGAAGATCGTGTAGGGGGTGTCCTCGACCAGGCCGAGCTTCACGAACTCGCCGAAGCCCTTGTCCACCTTGGTGAGCTGCGAGCCGGAGGCGACCGGGACGACGATCTGCCGGGGCAGCCGCCAGCCGAGCTGCTCGGCGACCTCGTAGCCCAGTGTCTTCGAGCCCTCGGCGTAGTACGGGCGGACGTTCACGTTCACGAACGCCCACTCCTCATGCTCCGCCGCCAACTCGGTGGCGAGGCGGTTCACGTCGTCGTAGTTGCCGTCGACGGCGAGCAGTGTGCCGCCGTAGACCGCGGTGGTGGTGATCTTCGCCTGCTCCAGCGAGGAGGGGATCAGCACGACCGAGTCCCAGCCGGCGCGGGCGGCGGCCGCGGCGACGGCGTTGGCCAGGTTGCCGGTGGAGGGGCAGCACAGGACCTTGAAGCCCAGCTCGCGAGCGGCGGCGAGGGCGACGGCGACGACGCGGTCCTTGAACGAGTGCGTCGGGTTGCCTGTGTCGTCCTTCACCCACAGCTTGCGGACGCCGAGCTCGGCCGCGAGCCGGTCCGCCTGGATCAGCCGGGTCAGGCCGGGCTCGGTGTTCGGGAAGGCCTGCACGTTCGTCGGCACCGGGAGCAGGTCCTTGTAGCGCCAGATCGACTTGGGGCCGGCCTCGATGGCCTCGCGGGTGACGGCCGGGAAGTCGTAGGCCACCTCGAGCGGGCCGAAGCACTGCGGACACGCGAACTCCGCGGCCAGCGGGGTCTGGTGGCCGCACTCGCGACACGAGAGCGCGCGGGCGGGGCCGAGGTCGTACGACGTGCCGGCAGGGATGTCAGCAGTGAGAGTCACGAGATCTCCTCATCTGTCCCGCGTGGTTCGCGGGCCGGATTTGGCACCTGGTTCGTCGACGAGCGGACACTGATGTGTTCGCGCGGATCGTCGCTCGACGCCGGTTGCCGGGGCTTCAACGGGCCGTTCCCTCTACCCCTCTGGATGAGCCATATGCAGTTGTGCCGTGGGGCAGGGCGAACCTCGCCACGCGGATGACCGAGACGTTACGGCACGGGTTTCGGTCTGCGAAAGCTGGAGTCCTCGATGTGGGAGGCGGGTCACGATCCCCCGGGCTCGTGGGCCACGATGGAGGGGTGAGCCAGGCAGACTCCCCCCGCACCCGGCCGCCCGCTCCCGTGCAGCTGATCGTGGGCGAGGAGGAACTGCTGGTCGAACGCGCGGTGATCGACGTGCTGCGCGCCGCGCGAGCCGTGGACCCCGAGGCGGAGATCCGCCGGTTCCGCGCCTCCGAGATCACCCCGGGTGAGCTCGCGGGATACCTCAGCCCGTCGCTGTTCGCCGAGGGACGCGTGGTCGTCATCCAGGCCGCGCACGAGGCGAACAAGGAGATGGCCGCCGCGATCACGGCCTACTCAGCCGAACCGGCCGACGGCATCGTGCTGGTCGCGCTGCACGCGGGCGGGGCCCGGGGCAAGGCCCTGGCGGACGACCTGCGCAAACGCGGAGCGAACGTCACCACCTGCGACCGGATCACCCGCGCCGAGGCCCGCGCGGACTTCGTCCGGTCCGAGGTCCGGCGCGCGGGCGGCTCGATCAGCGGGGACGCCGTCGCGGCCCTGCTGGAGGCGGTCGGGTCGGACCTGCGGGAACTCGCCGCGGCCACCGGGCAGCTCGTCGCGGACACGGGCGGTTCGATCGACGTGCACGCCGTCCGCCGCTACCACCGCGGCCGCGCCGAGTCCTCCGGCTTTGCCGTGGCGGACAAGGCGGTGGCGGGGGACCGGACCGGGGCGCTGGAGGCGCTGCGCTGGGCGCTCGTGCTCGGTGTCGCCCCGGTGCTGGTGGCGGACGCCCTGGCGGACGCGGTCCGGACGCTGGCGAAGGTCGGCGCCGCGGGGCGCGGTGACCCCAACCGGCTCGCCGGCGCGCTCGGGATGCCGCCCTGGAAGGTCCGCAAGGCCCAGGGGCAGGTCCGCGCGTGGCGGCCGGAGGGCCTCGCGGTGGCGATCGCGGCGACGGCGCAGGTCAACGCCGACGTCAAGGGTGCGGCCGCGGACACGGGCTACGCCCTGGAGCGTGCGGTCCTGGCGATCGTCGAGGCCCGCAACCCCCACTGACCCCGGCGCCCACCCCCGGCGCTCCATCGCATCCGCCGCTCGAGTGGCTCGAGCAGCGCCAGCTGACGCTTGAGCCACCCGAGCGGCGGGAGGCGGCGGCCCCGAACGCACCGAAGGCGCCATCCCGGTGGGGACGGCGCCTTCGGTGGATGCAGCGCGTGCGTCAGGCGCTGACGGCCTTCGCGCGCTTGGCCAGCGCCGACTTGCGGTTCGCGGCCTGGTTCTTGTGGATGACGCCCTTCGCGGCCGCCTTGTCCAGCGCCTTCGCCGCAGCCTTCTGCAGCGTCAGGGCCTTCTCGGCGTCGCCGGCGTCGAGGGCCTCACGGAAGCGACGGACGGCCGTCTTCACGGAGGACTTGACCGCCTTGTTGCGCTGACGCGCCTTCTCGTTGGTCTTGACGCGCTTGATCTGGGACTTGATGTTCGCCACGCGTTTTGCCTCGAGTCGTCGAAGATGCCTGCAGTTCGGGGGGCCCAGGCGACACCGAACGTGATGAAAATCCGGTCGAGCACGCCGAGCACTCGGTCAACCATGCTAACAGCGCACAAGACGCACGGTCGCACCGCCCCGTTCCCGCGTGCAGGTACTCCCGCGGTGCCGGGGGCTACTCCATCCTGACACACCGCCGCCGGCGGCCCGGACCCCGCTCCGGGGAACGCTCCTGCCAGGGACGGGAGATCACGGCGGGCGATCGACGGATGATCCGACCGCAACTCGCTCGTAGCACGCGTCCGTATGGCTCACCTTGCGCTGAACGGCCAAGATGACCCTCGTGAGCCGAGCAGCGGATCGCAGACCAGGACCCTCGCGGGGCGCTCCCGCCAGCCGCAACGGCGCCGCCGCCCGCACCACCACCGATCTGGCGGATTCTGCGCTCTTCGAAGGCTACCTGGAGCCCGATCGGCCCCATCCGGACGCGTACGACGAGATGTTCGACGCCGAGGGCACGGTGCGCAGCCCCTACCGCGCCCTGCACGACGCCATCGCCCCCACCGCCGCGGCGGACCTGACCGTGCGGTCCGAGGCGCTGGACCGGGCCTACCTGGACCAGGGCATCACGTTCTCGCTGTCCGGCAAGGAGCGGCCGTTCCCGCTGGACATCGTGCCGCGGGTGATCAGCTCGACCGAGTGGAACAAGCTGCAGCGCGGCATCGTGCAGCGGGTGAAGGCCCTCGAGGCCTTCCTCGCCGACGTCTACGGGGACGCGCAGATCGTCCGCGACGGCGTGTTGCCGCGCCGGCTGATCACCAGCTGCGAGCACTTCAAGCGCTCCGCGCACCTGCTGAACCCGCCCAACGGCGTCCGCATCCACGTCGCCGGGATCGACCTGGTCCGGGACGCCGAGGGCACCTTCCGGGTGCTGGAGGACAACCTCCGCAACCCCTCCGGGGTCTCCTACGTCATGGAGAACCGCCGCACGATGGCGCGCGTCTTCCCGGACCTCTTCACCCGCCAGCGGGTCCGGGCGGTGGGGGACTACTCCATCCACCTGCTGCACGCCCTGCGCGCCGCGGCCGCGCCGAACGTCGCGGACCCGACGGTCGTCGTGCTGACCCCCGGCGTCTACAACTCCGCCTACTTCGAGCACTCGCTGCTGGCCCGCCAGATGGGCGTCGAGCTCGTCGAGGGCCGGGACCTGTTCTGCCGGGAGAACGTCGTCTACATGCGCACGACGGAGGGCGAGCAGCGCGTCGACGTCGTCTACCGCCGCATCGACGACGACTTCCTCGACCCGCTGCAGTTCAAGCCCACCTCGGTCCTCGGCGTGGCCGGCATCATGAACGCGGCCCGCGCCGGCAACGTCGTGATCGCCAACGCCGTGGGCAACGGCGTGGGGGACGACAAGCTCGTCTACACCTACGTCCCGGACATGATCAAGTACTACCTCGACGAGAAGCCGGTCATCCCGAATGTCTCGACGTTCCGGTGCTGGCTCGACGGGGAGCGCGGGCACGTCATCGACCAGCTCGACGAGCTGGTGCTCAAGCCCGTCGAGGGCTCTGGTGGCTACGGGATCCTGTTCGGTCCCAACGCCTCGAAGAAGGAGCTGACGGACGCGCGCAAGGCGATCCGCGAGGACCCGCGGGGCTGGATCGCCCAGCCCGTCGTCCAGCTCTCGACCGTCCCGACCCGCGTCGACGACCGGCTGGTCCCGCGGCACGTCGACCTGCGGCCCTTCGCGGTCAACGACGGCGAGGACGTCTACGTGCTCCCCGGCGGCCTGACCCGGGTCGCGCTGCCGAAGGGCAGCCTGGTGGTCAACTCCAGCCAGGGCGGCGGCAGCAAGGACACCTGGGTGCTGGCCCCGAACCGGGCGCCGGAGGCCGAGCGCGAGCTCGGGCAGGCGGGCCTGACCGCGGCGATCGGACCCGTGCAGGCCCCCGCGGCCGAGCACTGCCCGGAGCTCACGATCGGCCAGCAACAGCAACAGCAACAGCAGGGGCGTGATCACTGATGCTGGCCCGCAACGCCGAGTCGCTGTACTGGATCGGCCGCTACGTGGAGCGCGCCGACGACACGGCCCGGGTCCTCGACGTGTCCGTCCACCAGCTCCTCGAGGGCGCCACCATCGACGTCGGCGCGGCCGCCCGCCGGCTGCTCGACGTCCTCGGCATCGAGCCCGGCACCGACGGCTCCCCGCTCGACGCCTTCTCCCTCACCGAGGCGGTCGGCCACGCCGACGGGTCGCCCGGTTCGATCGTCTCGTCGCTGACCAGCGCCCGGGAGAACGCCCGGGGCGCGCGCGAGGTGGTCTCGTCGGAGATGTGGAGTGCCTCAACGCGACGTGACGCGGAGGCGCTGCGGCTGCTGGGCCGGGCGCGCAGCGAGCTGGAGTTCCTCCGCCCGGAGGAGCTGCTCGACGACCTGCCCGCCCTGCTGCTGGGCCTGCAGGAGACCATCCGGGACGTCGGCGAGGCCGTGTCCCTGCAGTTCTTCCACGCCGCCCCCTGGGTCGCGTGGACCGCACCGGAGGTCGTGTGATGGGCTGGCGGATCAGGGTCGTGCACGAGACCGGCTACCAGTACAACGCGCCGGTGCACGAGAGCTACAACGAGGTGCGGCTGACCCCGCGCAGCGACGGCCACCAGAACGTGATCGTCAACCGCATCGAGACGGTGCCGGCCACCCGGTCCTACCGCTACGAGGACTACTGGGGCAGCCAGGTCACCGCGTTCGACCTGCACGCGCCGCACACCGAGCTGCTGGTCACCGGCACGTCGGTGGTGGAGACCGGGGACGAGGTCGAGCCGGTCCGCAAGGCCACCTGGGAGGACCTGGCCGGCGTGGCGGTCCGGGACCGCTACACCGAGATGCTCGAGTTCACCGAGTACGTCAGCAAGGACCCCGCGCTGACCGAGGTGGCCAGCGACATCAAGCGCGCCCACGAGCCCGTGGACGCCGTGCACGCCGCGTGCCGGTGGGTGCACGAGAAGATGACCTACCAGGCGGGGACGACGGGCGTGCACACCTCGGCGCCGGAGGCCCTGCAGGCCGGGAAGGGCGTCTGCCAGGACTTCGTGCACCTCTCCCTGGTGCTGCTGCGCGAGATGGGCGTCCCGTCCCGCTACGTATCCGGATACCTGTTGCCGCGCAAGGACACGGGGATCGGCGAGACCGTCAGCGGGGAGAGCCACGCCTGGATCGAGGCCCGCACGGGCGGCTGGTGGGGCTACGACCCGACCAACGACATGCCGATCGGCCGGCGCCACGTCTGGGTCGCGGTCGGCCGGGACTACAACGACGTGTCCCCGATCAAGGGCATCTACTCGGGCGGGTCCGCGGAGGCCCTGGACGTCACCGTCGACATGACCCGCCTGGCCTGACCGTGCGCGTGAAACCTCGTTCTGGCGAGGTTTCGCGCGCACAGGGCCCGGTGAGCTGCGGTTTCGGAGTGTCGGCCGGCCTCGCTACGGTGCCCCCATGACCGTCGTCCTCGTCCACGGCAACCCCGAGACCGCCGCCGTCTGGGACCTCCTGGTCCCGCTGCTGGAGCCGTCGCCGGTCGTCCGGCTGTCCCCGCCGGGCTTCGGTGCGCCGGTGCCCGAGGGCTTCGGCGCCACGATGCCCGAGTACCGGGACTGGCTGATCGGCGAGATCGAGGCGCTCGACGCCGGCCCGGTCGACCTCGTGGGGCACGACTGGGGCGGCGGGCACGTGCTGAACGTCGCCATGGCCCGGCCGGACCTGCTGCGCAGCTGGGTGAGCGACATCGTCGGCGTCTTCGACCCGGAGTATGTCTGGCACGACCTCGCCCAGGTCTGGCAGCAGCCCGAGGTGGGGGAGCAGGCCGTGGCGCAGATGGCCGCGGCGCCGGTCGCCGCGCGGGCCGCGAACCTGGCCGACCGCGGGATGGCGCCCACGGTGGCGGACCGGGTCGCCGCGGGCTTCGACGAGGCCATGGCGCAGAGCATCCTGCGCCTCTACCGCTCGGCGGCCCAGCCCACGCTCGCCGACGCCGGCCGGGATCTGGAGAAGGCCGCGCAGCGGCCGGGGCTGGCGATCATGCCGGCGGAGGATTTCAGGGTGGGCACCGAGGAGCAGCGCCACCGCGCCGCCGCCCGCGCCGGAGCGCGCGTCGAGGTGCTCGACGGGCTCGGGCACTGGTGGATGGCCGAGGACCCGAAGCGCGGCGCCGAGGCCCTCAACCGGTTCTGGGCGAGCCTGTAGGGCTCACCAGACGCGGTAGGGCAGGAACTTCCCGTTCAGCGTGATCCGCACCCGGTCGCCCTTCGGGTCCTCGACGCGTTCGAGGGCCATCTCGAAGTCGATGGCGCTGACGATCCCGTCGCCGAACTCCTCGCGGACGAGCTCGGAGATCGTCGCCCCGTAGACCTGCACGACCTCGGTGAGCCGGTAGACGAGCGGGTCGGTCGTGTCGACGGCCGCGGCCCCGCGGACCGGCGGGTCCGTCAGCGCGTCGACCTCGGCGTCCTCCAGGTCGAGGAGGTTGCCGGCGGCCACGGCCTGCTCCCGCGTCAGGGTCTGCTGGCCGAGCAGGGCGGACGTCGTCCACACGGTCGACTTCCCCACCGCCTCGGCGATCGCGTCCCAGCGCAGGCCGAGGCGCTTCTTCGCGAAGAGCACCGCACGCGCGGCCTCGGCGCGGTCGGGCGGCGGGAGCGGGGTGACGGACATGGCGACCTCCGGGAGTTCCGGGGAACGGGACGACGGGCACGACGTCGGGCCGGGTCCGATGCTCGTGCACCGGGACGGCCCCGGCCACCGGGAGCGGTGCGGCGCTGCCCCCACACCGGCCGGCGCGGACCGCGCCCCTGACGGCCGAGGAGGCCCGGGTAGCGTCGTTCCCCGTGCTCACCGCCCCCCTGAGCTGGCCGGGCCTCGGCGACGTCACCCTCGCGGCCCTGCTGCTGCTCGCCGTCGCGGCCTTCTGCGCCGGCGCCGTCGACGCGATCGTCGGGGGCGGCGGGCTGGTCCAGCTGCCGGTGCTGCTGCTGATCCTGCCCGGCGGCGAGGCGATCTTCTCCGTGGCGACGAACAAGCTGGCCGCGGTCGTCGGGACGGCGTCCGCGGCGATCACCTACGCGCGCCGCGTGCGGATCGACTGGTCGCACACCGGCCCGATGGCGGGCGCCGCGTTCGCCGGCTCGCTGGGCGGGGCGCTGCTGGCGTCGTCGCTGCCGTCGCGGGTCCTGACCGTCGTGGTGCTGGTCGCGCTCGTCGGCGTCGGGCTCTACACGTGGCGACGCCCGTCGCTCGGCGTCGAGCACACCCCCCGGTACGGGCGGGGCGCGGAGCTCGCCGTGATGGTCGCCGGCGGTGCGTCGATCGGGTTCTACGACGGCCTGGCCGGGCCGGGTACCGGCTCGTTCCTGGTGATCCTGCTCGTCGGGCTGGTCGGCTTCGCGTTCCTGACGGCCTCGGCGTCCGCGAAGGTGGTCAACACCGCGACCAACCTGGGTGCTCTCGCGTTCTTCCTGCCCACGGGCGCCGTGCTCGTCGGCCTCGGCGCGGTGATGGCCGCCGCGAACCTGACCGGCAGCGTCCTTGGCGCCCGGCTCGCCATGAGCCGGGGCTCGGCGTTCGTGCGCAAGGTGTTCCTCGTCGTGGTGGCGGCGCTGATCGTCACGCTCGCCACCCGGCTCGCGCTCGGCTGAGTGCTCGCGCCTGTCGCCCGGCTCAGGGCTTGGCCGCGGGATGCTCTGGTCCTGCCGTGTCTCGAGTGCGCAGCGACGACGTGCGGGAGGCGGCGAGCTCTGCACCTGCGCGCTCTCGCACACGCTCGGGCGGGACCGGGCTGCGGATCACCCCGGCCTCCGGCACCTCGACGTCGGCCGGCACGGTGGCCTCGTGGCCGCACGTCCGGCGGGAGCCCCGCTACAGGGCGGCCTCGCCCGCGCGGTCCACGCGGTTGTGGAAGCGTTCGCCGGCCTTGCCGCCGAGCACGGCGCCGACCAGCGTGACGACGACCGCGACGGCCAGCGCGACCAACCCGCCGGCGGTGAAGGTGCTCTCCGGCAACGCGATCCCGGGCAGCCGTGCGGCGAACCCGGCCTGCGAGCCCGCGACCGCCGTCCCGATCGTCGCCGCGATCGTGACGACGAACCCGATCACCCAGGTCGCGACGCCGTTGCGGGCGCCGTCGAAGCGGGCGAGCCGGCCGGCGACGTAGCCACCGGCGAGGTAGGAGAGGAAGAGAACGGCGACGGCGACGATGCCGCCGACCAGCCCGACGGTCTGCACGTCCGCGCTGACCCCGTTGCCGTCCACCGCGTTGGTCAGGTCCGGGCCGGCGCCGACGAGGGCCGCGACGCCCGTCGCGATCGCCGCGAGGATGACCGTCAGCCCGACCGCGACGATCCAGCCGAAGAACGCGCTGCCGATCTTGAGCCCGCCGAAGCGCTCGTACTGCCGGGCACGGGCGGCGGTCAGGGCGCCGCGGCCGGCGTAGTGGCGCTCCAGCTCGACGGTGTCGTCCGAACCGCCGGTGGGCGCGCTGCGGAAGGCCCGGCGGTCCACGGGGAGATGCAGCTCGCCGGCCCTGTCGCCCGGGGCGCCGCCGGCGAGCGGGATCATCCGCTTCCCGCCGAAGGTCGGCTTCACCACGCCCCAGGCAGGGGTGCCGTCCGGGCCGGGGACGACCTTCGTCAGGCGCCCGAGGGAACCGCCCTCCCGGCTGCGTACGCGGTGCCCGACGAGCGAGTCGGTGCCGGGGTGGGTCGAGTGCCCGGCCGGAGAGGACGAATCGGTGGGGGACGACCCGGTGTCCGTGGGGGCCTCGGGAACCGGGGCGCCCGGGGCGCCGTCGACCGAGTTCGTCCTGTCCGCCGGTTTCGTCATGGCGCCGTGTACCCAGGGGTGCATCTGCTCACACATGGTCCGCGTGCGTGCTCCGCACCGTGGGCGTGGGACCATGGAGGATGACACGTAGCGAATTGATCCCCCAGGAAAATGGATACTGAGTGAGCTCGTACGCCGACCAGACGTTCACCCCGCCGGAGCGGATCCGGAACTTCTGCATCATCGCCCACATCGACCACGGCAAGTCGACGCTGGCGGACCGCATGCTGCAGATGACCGGGGTCGTCGACGAGCGCGACATGCGTGCGCAGTACCTCGACCGCATGGACATCGAGCGCGAGCGCGGCATCACGATCAAGGCGCAGAACGTGCGGCTGCCGTGGACGGTGGAGGGGCAGGAGAACGTCCTGCACCTGATCGACACCCCCGGCCACGTGGACTTCACCTACGAGGTCTCCCGTGCGCTCGAGGCCTGTGAGGGCGCGATCCTGCTGGTCGACGCCGCGCAGGGGATCGAGGCCCAGACGCTAGCGAACCTGTACCTGGCGCTGGAGAAGGACCTCACGATCATCCCGGTCCTCAACAAGATCGACCTGCCGGCCGCGGACCCGGAGCGCTACGCCGCGGAGATCGCGCACATCGTCGGGTGCGAGCCCGAGGACGTGCTGCGGGTCAGCGCGAAGACCGGGATGGGCGTGCGCGAGCTGCTCGACGAGGTCGTCCGCCAGGTCCCGGCCCCGGTCGGCGACCCGGACGCCCCGGCCCGAGCGATGATCTTCGACTCGGTCTACGACACCTACCGCGGCGTCGTCACCTACATCCGCGTCGTCGACGGCAGGATCACCCCGCGCGAGAAGATCCGGATGATGTCCACCGGGACGACGCACGAGCTGCTCGAGGTCGGGATCGTCTCCCCGGACCCGAAGCCCTCCCGCGGCCTGGGCGTCGGCGAGGTCGGCTATCTGATCACCGGCGTGAAGGACGTCCGCCAGTCCAAGGTGGGTGACACGATCACCAGCCTGCGCAACGGGGCCACCGAGCCGCTGACCGGCTACCGGGAGCCGCGCCCGATGGTCTACTCCGGGCTGTACCCGGTGGACGGGTCGCAGTACCCGGACCTGCGCGAGGCCCTGGACAAGCTCCAGCTCAACGACGCCGCGCTCACCTACGAGCCGGAGACCTCCGCGGCCCTGGGCTTCGGTTTCCGCTGCGGCTTCCTCGGCCTGCTGCACCTGGAGATCACCCGGGACCGGCTGGAGCGCGAGGCGGGCCTGGACCTGATCTCGACCGCGCCCAACGTCGTCTACCGGGTGATCAAGGACGACGACACCGAGATGACCGTGACGAACCCGTCGGACTGGCCGACGGGCAAGGTCGCGCGGATCTTCGAGCCGGTCGTGAAGGTGACCATCCTGGCGCCGTCGGAGTTCATCGGCTCGATCATGGAGCTCTGCCAGAGCCGGCGCGGGCAGCTCGGCGGCATGGACTACCTGTCCGAGACGCGCGTCGAGCTGCGGTACACGATGCCGCTCGCCGAGATCATCTTCGACTTCTTCGACGCGCTGAAGTCCCGGACCCGTGGCTACGCGAGCCTGGACTACGAGGAGGCCGGCGAGCAGGAGGCCGACCTGGTCAAGGTCGACATCATGCTGCAGGGCGAGCCGGTGGACGCGTTCTCGGCGATCCGGCACAAGGACGACGCGTACGGCTACGGCACGTCGATGGCGGCGAAGCTGCGTGAGCTGATCCCGCGCCAGCAGTTCGAGGTGCCGATCCAGGCGGCCGTCGGCTCGCGGATCATCGCGCGCGAGACGATCCGCGCGATCCGCAAGGACGTGCTCGCCAAGTGCTACGGCGGCGACATCAGCCGTAAGCGCAAGCTGCTGGAGAAGCAGAAGGAGGGCAAGAAGCGGATGAAGACGATCGGCCGGGTCGACGTCCCGCAGGAGGCCTTCGTGGCGGCGCTCTCGACGGACGCGGCCGGGGACAAGCCGAAGAAGTAGGGGCGGCTCACTGCTGAACCGGGGAGCTACGGCTCGAGGGCACGGGGAGGCGGGGAGCGCTACCGGGGTGGTGCGGGGGAGTCAGACGGGCTGGTCGGCGGGGGTCGCCAGTTGCTCGAGCAGATCGGCCAGCTGGCTTCGCTCCGGGGTGCGGGCATTGCCGAGGACGGTCCCGACGCGACGCTCGATCGCCCCGCACACCCGCTCGACCACTGCCCGGCCGTCCGCGGCCAGGTGGACGAGCACCCGTCTTCGGTCCACCGGATCGCCCTGGCGGTACGCCAGGTGCTGGGCCACCAGACGGTCGACGACGCGGGTGGCGGTCGGCGCGGGGAGCGCGGTGTGCGTGGCGATCTCCCCCATGCTGCGGCCACCGCCGCGGGCGAGCATCAGCAGGACCCGCCAGCCGTCACGGCTGACTCCCTCTGCCGAGGTGACTGGGGTGAGCGCCGTGGCGACGGCTCGTTCCACGCGGTCGAGGAGCTCGACGAGGCCGGGGACGCGCGGCGCCGGGATCAACGGGGGAACCCCGCGACCCGGCGCCTGACGACTGACTGGTTCGGACACGGTGACCGACTGTACTGAAAGTCTGGGCCGATTTCCGCTGTGTGCAGGAAAAAGGCCGAACCTCACCCCATACCTGTGAGCGTACGGTTTCAGTGAGTGAGAACGATCTTGCCCGCGGTCCCACCCTCCAGCATCGTACGGAAGGCCTCCTCGGCCTGCTCCATGGGAACTTCGAGCCCGATCTCGGGGGTGATCCCGGCGGCGGCGACGAAGGAGAGGAGATCGGCGAGCTCCTGGCGCGTGCCCATCGTGGAGCCCTCGACGCGCAGCTGGAGGAAGAACAACCGCTGCAGGTCCGCGCCCGGGTTCGGGCCGCTCGTCGAGCCACAGACGATGATCGCGCCGCCCGGGCGCACCGCGCGCATGGAGTGCTTCCACGTGGCTTCCCCGACGGACTCGAACACGGCGTCGACCTTGCCGGGCAGCCGCGCCCCGGACTCGAACGCCCGGTGCGCGCCCAGCTTCTCGGCGAGTGCGCGCTTCTCCTCGCTGCGGCCGGTGACCCACACCTGCATCCCGGCGGCCTTGCCCAGCTGCACGAGCGCCGTCGACACGCCACCGGAGGCGCCCTGCACCAGCATCGACTGGCCGGGCTTGAGGCCGGACTTGGTGAACAGCATCCGGTAGGCGGTGAGCCACGCGGTGCCCATGACGGAGGCCTGGACGGCCGTGAGCCCGTCCGGCTTGGGCACGGCGTTGCGCGCGGGCACGACGATCGTGTCCGCCATGGCGCCCTGGTACTTCTCGGTGAGCAGGGTGCGCTTGGGGTCGAGGGTCTCGTCCCCGGTCCAGTCCGGATCGCCGATGATCGAGTGCAGGACGACCTCGGTGCCGTCCTCCAGCGTCCCGGCGCCGTCGCAGCCGAGGATCATCGGGAACTGCTCGGGCTTGATCCCGACGCCTCGCAGCGTCCAGATGTCGTGCATGTTGAGGCTGGCGGCACTGACCTTGACCTTGACCCAGCCCTCGGGGGCCTCGGGATCGGGACGCTCCCCGACGGTCAGCGAGTCGAGCGGAGCGTCGGCATTGGGCTCTGCGGCGTAGACGGCGAACATGTCCCGGAATCTAGCCCGGACCGCGGCCGGATACCGTGTGGGCCGTGTGGCGGGCGGTCGCGGACTGGTGGGACTCGGTGGAGCTGTGGGTGACCCAGCTCGCGTTCCCGTTCCAGGTGCTGCTCGCGCTCGCGGTGGTGCTGCCCGTGTGCTGGTTCGCTGCGGCCGGGGTGGACCGCCTGGTCGGGCTCGGTCTCGCGGCCGTGGCCCGCTCCCGTCAGGGCGCCAGGTCCCGCCACTGACCGATCGCCGGGGCCGCCGGCTCGCGGTACGTCGGCCCCGGGGCCACACCGGCCAGGGTGGACAGGACCTCGGAACACCCCTCGTCGACGAGCACGGTGGCGAGCGGGTCCCCGCGGGTCGCGCCGCGGTTGACGATCACGACGGGCACGCCGGCCTTCGCGGCCCGCTTGACGAACCGCAGCCCGGACATGACGGTCAGCGAGGACCCGGCGACGAGCAGCGCACCGTCGACGGGGGCGAGCGCGTCGACCATGGCGTAGGCCCGCGCCACCCGCTCCTTCGGCACGTTCTCGCCGAAGAACACGACGTCCGGCTTGAGGGCGCCGGCGCAGGCCTCGCACGCGGCGAGGCGGAAGCCGTCCGTCGCCTCCAGCAGCACGTCGCCGTCCGGGGCGGTCTCGATCTCCGCGCCGACCGAGTCCACGAAGCCCGGGTTGAGCTCCTCGAGGCGCGCCTGCAGCACGTCGCGCGGGCTGATCCGACTGCAGCCCAGGCAGACCACGTCCGCGATCCGGCCGTGCAGGTCGATCAGCTCGCGGCTCCCGGCGGTGCCGTGCAGGCCGTCGACGTTCTGGGTGATCAGGCCGCGCAGCGTCCCGGCGCGTTCGAGGGCGGCCAGGGCGACGTGCCCGGGGTTCGGCACCGCGCGGCGCATCCGGGCCCACCCGACGTGGCTGCGCGCCCAGTAGCGGCGCTGCGCGACCCCGCCGGAGACGAACTCGCCGTAGGTCATCGGGCGGCGCAGCGGCGAACCGGGGCCGCGGTAGTCCGGGATGCCGGAGTCCGTGCTCATGCCCGCGCCGGTCAGCGCGACGAGCGGACGGCCGGAGAGGACCTCGAGGGCCCGATCGACCTGGGTCGCGGCGGTGCTCGGCACGCGATCCAGGATAGGTGTCGCGTTCCTACAATGCCGCCGGCCGGTACCGCGGCAGGCTCGCGGGATGGATCAGAGCAGTCATCTCGCCCGGAGCATCGACCTCGCCGTCGCCGCGATCGGCGCGATGATGACCGGCGAGTTCCTCGTCCACGCGTGGGACGTCGCCGTCGCGACCGGGCAGCCCTGCGACGTGCCGGAGGAGCTCGGCGCGGTCGCGCTGGAGTCCATGACCGGAATGGCCGCCATGGGGCGTGACGCCGGGTGGATCGGCCCCGAGGTCCCCGTCGGCGAGACGGCGCCGGCGTTCACGAAGGCGCTCGGCGTCAGCGGCCGGGACCCGGGCTGGTTCGCCCCGGGGCGGTGACGGAACCGCTTCTCACGTGCACGAAGGGCTCACCGGGCGGGAGGAACCTCGCTAGGGTGGCCGGGCCCCGTCGTCGACGCTTCCCGGGGAGGGCGATGACGCGCACCGGATCCGACGCCGCCGCCGCGGGCGGGCTCGACCCGCGGTTCGCGGAGCTGTGCCTGCTCTACGCCCGGCAGGCCGCCGGCGGGTCGGGGGACCGGGACGGCTCGTGGCCTGCCCTCGCCGACGCGGCCCGCGCACACCGCCGGCTCGCCGCACACCGCCGTCCCGACGAGTGGCTCGTCGACATCAGCTCCGGGGCCGGTGGCGGTGCCGTCGTCGACCTGGTCGGCGCCGACGTGCCGCACCTCGTCCGGTCCGTGCTCGCCGGGGTCGGCCGGGTGGGCCCGCAGATCCGGCGCGTCGTCCACGCGATGGTCGTCGTGCGCCGCCCGGCGGACGGCGCGGCGGCCGAGGTCCTGCCGACCGTGGCCCCGGAGGACCGGCCGCCGGACGCCCTGGTCGAGGCGTGGGTCCGGCTCGAGCTGGACCCGATCTCGGACGAGGAGAACGCCGAGCTCGGGGCCGAGCTGCGCGAGGTGCTCGACGCCGTCGGGGACCTCGCGGAGGACGGCGAGCGGATCGCCGCGAGCGTGTCGGCGGTGGCCGCCGACCTGGCCGGGGCGCCCGACCCGAGCACCGGTGACCCGGACGAGCGGCGGGACGTCGCCCGCCTGCTGCACTGGCTGGCGGACGGGCACTTCCTGTTCCTGGGGTACCGGCGCCACGAGATCGACCCGGGCGCGTCGCGGCGGTTTCGTCCGGTGCCCGGGTCCGGCCTGGGCGTGCTGCGGCGGGACGGGGCCGACGGGCTCGTGCACGCGCCCGGCGCGGGCGGGGGCGCCGCCGTCGTCCTGACCCGGGCCGCCGCGCCGAGCCGGGTGCTGCGCCCGGACCACCCCTACGACCTGGCGATCCCGATCGTCGACGCCGGTGGGCGGACCACCGGCGAACACCGGTTCGTGGGGCTGTTCACGGCGACCGCGCTGCACGAGAACGTGCTGGACACCCCGGTGCTCGAGCGGCGGGTGCGCGCGGCCGTCCGGCGTGCGGGCGTCCCGCTGGAGTCGTGGTCCGGCCAGCGCATGCTCGACGTGATCTCCCGCCACCCGCGCGAGGAGCTGTTCTGGGTCTCCGCGCGGGAGATCCACGAGACCGCGGTCGGCGCGCTGGACCTCGACCACCCGCGGCGGCTGCGCCTGTTCCTGCGCCGGGAGCCCTACGGCCGGTTCTTCTCCTGCCTGGTCTACCTCCCCCAGGACCGGTACTCCGCGCAGGCCCGGTCGGCGATGCAGAAGGTGCTCCTGCGCGAGCTCGACGGGTGGCGCGTCGATGACACCGTGGAGCTCGGCGAGGGCGGCCCCGCGCTGGTCCACTTCACGGTCCAGGTCGACCCGGCCGTGCGCGCCCCGGATCCCGCCCGGCTGCAGGCGCAGCTCGCGGCGGCCATCCTCACCTGGGACGACTGGGTGCTCGACGCCGCGGGCGCCGCGGCCGACGACCTCGCCGACCACCTGGCCGGGGTCCCGCAGAGCTACAAGGACGCCGTGGACCCGGTCCAGGCCCTGCTCGACCTGCGCCGGATCCGGGATCTCGGCGACGAGCCCCACGTCGAGCTGTCGGCCGAGGGCGGCCCCGGTGGCGACGAGCTGCGCTTCCGCCTGTTCCGGGCCGGGCCGGGCGTGTCCCTGTCCGCGGTGCTGCCGGCCCTGCAGAGCCTCGGTGTCGAGGTGGTCGACGAGCGGCCGTTCGAGATCGTCCGGCCGGACGGGAGCAGCTGCTGGATCTACGACTTCGGGCTGGCGGCGGACGCCGGGACGACCCGGGCGATGGCCGGGCGCGGCACTCGGGAGCGGTTCTGCGCCGCCTTCCGCGCGATGTGGCAAGGGGAGGCGGCGGCGGACCGGTTCAACGCCCTGGTCCCGGGCGCCGGACTCGGCTGGCGCGACGCGGCGGTGCTGCGGGCCTACGCCCACTACGCCGCGCAGCTCGGCGGGCCGTTCGGGGCCGAGTACGTCGCGGACATCCTGGTGGCCCACCCGGCCGCGTCCCGCGGGCTGGTGGACCTGTTCCGGGCCAGGTTCGACCCGGCGCTCGCGCCCGCCGGGCGCGCGGAACGGTCGGCCGAGGCGCGTCGCGGCGTGGAGGCCCTGATCGACGAGGTCGCGGGCCTCGACGCGGACCGGATCCTGCGCGGCCAGCTCGCGCTGGTCCGGGCGACCCTGCGGACCAACGCCTACCAGGACCGGCCGCACCTCTCGTTCAAGATCGATTCCGCGGCGGTGCCGGACATGCCGGCGCCGCGGCCGTGGGCGGAGATCTTCGTGTACTCACCCCGGGTGGAGGGCGTGCACCTGCGGTTCGGCCCGGTCGCCCGCGGCGGCCTGCGCTGGTCCGACCGGCCGCAGGACTACCGCACCGAGGTCCTGGGCCTGGTCAAGGCGCAGGCGGTGAAGAACGCGGTGATCGTGCCGGTGGGGGCGAAGGGCGGGTTCGTGGTCACCGCTCCCGCCCCCGGGCCGGGCGAGGTGGAGGCCTGCTACCGCACGTTCATCTCAGGGCTGCTCGACGTGACGGACAACCTGGTGACCGGCGACGACGGTGCCGTCGTGACCGTCCCGCCGCCCCGGGTCGCGCGGCACGACGGCGACGACGCCTACCTCGTCGTCGCCGCGGACAAGGGCACCGCCCGGTTCTCCGACGTGGCCAACGACGTCGCCGCCGGGTACGGCTTCTGGCTGGGCGACGCCTTCGCCTCCGGCGGGTCGGTCGGCTACGACCACAAGGCGATGGGGATCACCGCCCGGGGCGCGTGGGAGAGCGTGCGGCGGCACTTCCGCGAGCTCGGCGTGGACCCGCAGATCCAGGACGTGACGGTGGTCGGCGTGGGGGACATGTCCGGCGACGTGTTCGGCAACGGGATGCTGCTGTCGGACCACGTGCGGCTGGTCGCGGCGTTCGACCACCGGCACGTCTTCGTCGACCCGGACCCCGACCCGGCGGTGGGCTTCGCGGAGCGCCGCCGGCTCTTCGGCCTGCCCCGGTCCTCCTGGGACGACTACGACCGGAGCGCGATCAGCCCGGGCGGCGGGGTGTGGCTGCGCACGGCGAAGGCCGTCCCGGTGGGGCCGGAGATGCGGGCGGCGCTCGGCCTGGCCGACGGGACCACCGTGGCGAGCCCGCCGGAGCTCATCCGGGCCATCCTGCTCGCGCCGGTGGACCTGCTGTGGAACGGCGGGATCGGCACCTACGTCAAGGCGAGCGGCGAAAGCCATGCCGATGCCGGGGACAAGGCCGCCGACGCGATCCGGGTCGACGGCCGGGACCTGCGGGTCAAGCTCGTCGGCGAGGGCGGCAACCTTGGCCTCACGCAGCGCGGGCGCATCGAGTTCGCCCGGTCCGGCGGCCGGCTCAACACCGACGCGATCGACAACTCCGCCGGGGTGGACTGCTCGGACCACGAGGTCAACATCAAGATCCTGCTGGACCGGCGGGTGGCGGCGGGCGGGCTCGACCGCGCGGGCCGGGACGCACTGCTGGCGGAGATGACCGACGAGGTCGCCGAGCTGGTCCTCGCGGACAACCGGGCGCAGAACGCGGCGCTCGGGGTCGCCCGGTCGCACGCCCCCGAGATGCTCGCGGTGCACGGGCGGATGATCGCCGACCTGGTGCGGCGCCGCGGACTGGACCGGGCCCTGGAGGTGCTGCCGGACCCGGAGGAGATCGCGGAGCGGCAGCGGGCGGGGGAGGGCCTCAGCTCGCCCGAGCTGGCCGTCCTGCTCGCGCACACCAAGCTCGACCTGAAGGCGGCGATCCTCGGCAGCGACCTGCCCGATCTCCCCGAGTTCACCGACCGGCTGGCCGGTCTCCTGCCCTCGGCGCTGGCCGAGCGGTTCCCCGGCGCCGTGGCCGCCCACCCGCTGCGCCGCGAGATCGTGACGACCTCGCTGGTCAACGAGATGGTCGACGGCGGCGGCATCACCTTCGCCCACCGGCTGGCCGAGGACGCCGCGGCGACCCCCACGGATGCGGCCCGCGCGTACCGGGTGGCGACCGCGGTGTTCGACCTGCCGGCGCTCTGGGCCGAGATCGCCGCGCTCCCGGTGGCCGTGCCCACCGCGCTGACCGACGAGCTCGTGCTCGAGTCGCGCCGGCTGCTCGACGGTGCGACACGGTGGCTGCTGGCCAACCGCTCGCGGCCGTTAGCGGTGCGCGGGGAGACGGACCGCTTCGCCGCCCCGGTGCGGGCCCTGCTGCCGCGGCTGCCGTCCCTGCTGCGCGGGTGGGAGGCCGAGGAGACGGCCGGCCGGACCGCGGCGCTGGCCGCCCGGGGGGTGCCGCGCGAG
>NZ_JAODNI010000230.1 GCF_025465255.1 Pseudonocardia sp. | reverse complement strand
CCGGCACAGCTCACCGCAGTCGTACGCACACCGCGGATCCTCGACGGACGCAACGCGCTCGACGTGCCGCAGTGGCGCCGGGCCGGTTGGACCGTGCGCGCACTCGGCCGCTCCCACCACTGAGACCGACACGAACGTATCGCCGCGCAGGACGAGCCCGCCCTTGCATGCCGATTGCTCTGACCGAGGAAAGTAGAATCCGTGTCAACGACAGAAGTCACAGTCCCACTTCACGATCGCATTAAACTCGAGAAGGTGATGAATCGGGGCCAGCAGCGGTGGTACCGGATCATCGTCGCCATCTGGGTGATATTGAACGCCTACTACTGGATCTGGTGGACGCAGGCGGGAAATGTCGGGGATGTGACGCTCTTCGTCATCCTCTCGCTGGCCATGTTCTACGTGTTCACGCTCTTGCCGTCGGCGTACCTGTTCTTCCTCGGTCGGATGCGTCATCCAGTGCCCGTCGGCGTGGCACGAGCCCATGAGAAGGGCATCCTCCAACGGGTCGCAGTGATCAGTCTCACGGTTCCGGGGGCCGAGTCCGTCGAGATCGTGAAGCGCCAGATGCTTGCGATGAAGCGAATCCGCTATCCGCACGACAGCTGGATTCTGGTCGACAAGGAGCACTCACCCGAGATCGCAAAGCTCGCGGCCGAGCTCGGGCTCAACTACTTCTCTCGGCACGACGTGGCCACATGGGGCGCGGAGCAGGTCCTCGCGTGGAACCAACCGCAGGCCCCCTTCGCCGCGAAGACCAAAGCCGGCAACGTGAACAGCTGGCTCGACGCCTTCGGTGGAGCGTACTCGCACTTCACCCAGCTCGACATCGATCACGAGCCGGTTCCTGCCTACCTGGATCAGGTCCTCGGCTATTTCGTCGACCCGGCCGTCGCATGGGTACAGGCCCCGAGCGTCTACGGCAACCACGAGCAGTGGACCGCCCGTGGCTCGTCCGAACAGGAGCTCGTCCTCCAGGGTCCGCTGCAGATGGGCTTCTTCGGCTTCAGTCGCACCCCCTTCATCATCGGTAGCCACTGCACCTACGACGTGAAGGCGATTCAATCGATCGGCGGCTTCCAGCCCACCCGCGCCGAGGATCATCTCGATACGGTGTGTCTCGCGGCGGAAGGCTACGAAGGCGTCTACATGCCGGAGATCCTGGCGACGGGTGACGGGCCCGAGGACTTCAAGACCTACCTCGCCCAGCAGTTCGCATGGGCATACTCGATGATCCAGGTACTGTTCTCGCACACACCCCGACTGATCCGCGAGTACACGCCTCGCCGAGGCCTGCAGTTCCTCTTCGTGCAGACCTGGTACACCTTCTGGTCGTTGTCGATGCTGGTGCTCTTCACTGCCCCACTCATCACCCTGGTGTTGGACGACCCGATCGCGAACGTGAACTACTGGGCATTCCTTGCCCACATCCTTCCGGTGTCGTTTGCGGCGAGCGCGACATGGTTCTGGAGCCGCCAATGGCAGTTCCCGCAGAATCTCAGGCTTTCCTGGCGGGGCGTCCTCCTGCATCTGGCACGATGGGTGGTCGTGCTCAGCGCGTTCATCCAAGTGGTGTTCCGCGTCAGGAAGCCGTACATGATCACGGTGAAGGGCATGGGCGCGAAGGGGATTCCTCGCTTTCCCCTCTCCGTCCTCGTGCCATACGTCGCACTCGTCGGGTTACCGCTGGGCGCGTGCTGGTTCTACCTCGGTGTCTACGGCGGAGGACCATCGCAGGGGTACCTGTTCTTTGCGCTCAAGGGCGCAGTGCTGTTCTGGTTGATGCTCGTCGTTCTCCTGGCCCATGACGTGTACTCCGTCACTCGGTCCGGAGTGCCGCTTCTGCAGACGCTGCAGGCCCGCGGCCGGGCGCTCATCACGGTTCTCTCGTTGACGGTTCTCGTGACTGTGACCGCGATGAGCTCGGCGGGACTCATCGTGGAGGCCCTGACAGCGTGAGCTCCTGGACCGTCGACGTAGCTGATCACCACTCACGGCTCGGGGGCCGGAAGGTCCGCAGAGCGGGCAGCGCGCAGCCGTGATCGTCGAACAACGTGAGGTTGGCGTACGGGTTGGGAGAGCCCGGCCCCCAACCGACCCCGTCGAGCCAGGCGGGTTCCCACACGAAGAACCCGAGGCCCCGGCCGCCGGGGACCTGCTGCAGGACCGCGCGGAGCGCCTCGAAGTACGCCGCCTGCCCGTCCGCCGTGGCCGGGTACGTCTCGGCGTCCGGCAACTGTTCCTCGCCCGTGCAGAACCGATCGGGCTGGCCGCGCGGATTTTCCAACGTCCACGGGTAGGAGGTCTCGGCGATGACGATGTCCTTGTCGTACCGCGCGGCGAGACTCGCGACGTTGCTCTGCAGACCGGCGAGCGGGCCGTGCCAGAACGGGTAGTAGGACAGGCCGATGACGTCGAAGCGGATGTCCTCGGCGAGGAGCCGGTCGTAGAACCGGCGGGCTCTGACGTTGTCGCCACCGCACTCTGTGTGGATCATGATCGTGGGTCGGTGGGCGTCCAGCGCGCCGGCGAGGGCGCCCGTGATCCCGGCGCGCAGCAGCGTCGTGAACCCGGACCAGGAATCGCCGTCCGGATGCCCGATCCGCCCGATCGGCCACAGGAATCCGCCGGCGATCTCGTTGCCGATTTGGAGCATGCTCACCGGTGTGCCCTGTTCGGCGAACCGCGCGACGACGTCGCGCGTGTAGCTGCGCACGGACTCCGCGAGGGTGCCGAGCGGCTGGCCCCGCCACGCCGCCGGGATGCTCTGGTTCGCCGGGTCGGCCCAGGTGTCGGAGTAGTGCAGGTCGACGAGGAGATGCAGGCCGGCCTCCCGCGCCCGCCGCGCCAGTACCAGAGCGGAGCCGAGGTCGCTCCAGCCCGGGATCGGGTCCACCCAGATCCTCAGCCGGACGTGGTTCGCGCCGTGCCGCGCGATGATCCGCTCGACCGGTTCGTCCGGCCCGTCGTCTCTGGTGGTGTTCCCGACCCTCTCCTCGAGCAGCGTGAACGACAGATCCGCTCCTCGGACCCGCAGGCTCCGGGACTCGCTCAGGACGGACCTCGATCCGCTCGGACGGACAGATGCACGATCGTCACGCGGGTGACGCCCCTCGAGTCTCCCGCGGGCGGCGGCCCCGCACCAGGCCGCGGGCCGAGCGTGGAACCGCACCGCGGGTCGCCGCCATGACCCGGGGTGACGCCCGGTCGGATCCCCAGCCGCGTGTGCTGTCGCGGCGACGACTGTTGTCGGCCATGTCCCTGCTGCCGCCGGCGGCGCTCGTCCCGGCGTGCACGGGGACGACCCCTGGGGGAACGCCCTTCGCGTCCGCCGGCCCGACCCTGCCCGCGATCCGGGGCGCCGACCTCTCGTTCCTCCTGCAGCAGGAGGCCACGGGCAGCACGTTCCGGGACGGCGGTCCGGACCAGCCGGTCGAACGGCTGCTGGCTGCGCGCGGTGCGAACCTCGTCCGGGTGCGGGCCTGGGTGGATCCGCCCAGGGGATACAGCGACCTCGGCTCGGCGCTCACGCTCGCCCGTCGCGCGCATGCGTCGGGCCAGGGGGTGTTGCTCGACCTGCACTACTCCGACTTCTGGGCCGACCGGTTCAACCAGGCCACTCCGACGTCCTGGGCGTCGCAGGACCTGAGTGAGCTGACCGCCACGGTGCGGTCCTACACCCGCGGGGCGGTCGCCGCGTTCGCCGAGCAGGGCACCCCCGTGCAGACGGTGCAGATCGGCAACGAGGTGACCTGCGGGATGTTGTGGCCGCTGGGGCAGGTCTACGGCGACCGGCACGAGCACTGGGACGGCTTCATCCAACTGCTTCGCGCCGGGCTGGACGGCGCGCGCGAGGCGGCGACCGGCCCGCTCCACACGGTGATCCATATCGATCGGGGTGGCGACCAGGGCGGAGCACGCTACTTCTTCGACCACATCGTGGAGGCGGGGGTGGACTTCGACCTCATCGGGTTGTCCTACTACCCGTTCTGGCACGGGCCTCTCGTGTCGCTGCAGCAGACCCTCGGTGACCTCGCGATCCGGTACGGCAGGGACATCGTGGTCGTCGAGACGTCCTACCCCTGGGTGCTGCCCACCGGCGACGGGGTCACCTACCACGCGGCCCGCGCCGACCAGCTCCCGGACGGGGACCGGTTCCCGGCGACGCCGCAGGGACAGGCCGCGTACTTCGAGGCACTGCGAGGGGTCCTGCAACAGGTTCCCGGCAGTCGCGGCCTGGGCTTCGTGGCGTGGGAGCCGGCTTGGCTGCCCGGCGTGGGCTGGGCCGACGGCGAGGACAACCCGTTCGGCAACCTCACCATGTTCGACCGGCAGGGCAACGGGCTGCCCTCGCTCGCGGCGTTCCGCCCCTAGGCGGGCGCCGACGTGAACGGGGCACGACGCGTTCGTGGGCGGCGTACGGGGCCGGCGGCGCGCGCAGCGAGCTCGTTGGCCTCCGCGGCGAAGGCGGCGTCCGCGGCTCGCGGGGCCTCAGAGCTCGACTCGCCGGGGCCGAGGACGCGGCTCCCGAGCAGCTCGTCGACGCGGCCGAGGGCCGCCGAGTAGCGGCAGACAGCGCGCCGACTCGTGGGGCCCTCATCGGGCTGAGGCCCGCCGCACATCATCGCTGTCAGCGGAGATCGAGGGCGGCGGAGAGGATCGCGTCCGCGTCGAGGCCGTGGTGGCGGTAGACGGACTCGAGGTCGCCGGACTGGCCGAACGTCGTGACGCCGAGGTGCGTCGCCCGCACCTGGTTGATGCCGGCCAGGAACGCGAGGGTGTGCGGGTGGCCGTCGAGGACGGTGACCAGCGGTGCGGCCCGGCGTCCGGGGAACGCCGCGTCGAGGATCCAGGTGTCGGCCGAACCCCTGCCGGCGCGGGCCTGCACGGCGTCGAACAGCAGGCCCGGGCTCGTCACGCACACGACGTCGACGGCCGTGCCCTGCGCCTCCAGCCGCTCCGCCGCCGCCAACGCCTCGGGCACCACGGCACCCATCGCCGCGATCGTCACGGCCGGCCCGTCCGACGAGGACCGCCGGATCGGGTACGCGCCCGCCACCACCTGCTTGCGGCGGCGCTCGCGGGCGGCGGGATCAGCCGGCACCGCGGCGAGGGACTGGTCGATCGGGCGGGTCGAGAGCCGCAGGTACGCCGAGGTCCCGTCCGGCTTGCCGAGCCGCCCGAGCGACGCCAGCAATGTCCACTCGGTGTCGATCGCGAACGCGGGCTCATAGGTGATGCAGCCCGGCTGCTCCAGGCCCACGGACGGCGTGGTGATCGACTGGTGCGCCCCGCCCTCCGGCGCGAGCGACACCCCGGACGGCGTCCCGACCAGGATCGACTGCCCGCCGGCGTAGATCCCGAACGACCAGGGCTCGAGCGCGCGCTCGACGAACGGGTCGTAGAGCACCCCGATCGGCAGCAGCGGCTGGCCCCACCGCGACCACGTCGCGCCGAGCTCGCCCAGCGCCCCGACCAGGTTGCCCTCGGCGATCCCGAGCTCCAGGTGCTGCCCGGTCGGCTTCTCGCGCCAGTGCAGGATCGTCTCGGGGTCGTCGTCGAACCAGTCCTTGCGTTCCGCCGGGGACCAGACGCCCACCTTGTTGACCCAGCCGCCGAGGTTGGTCGACGACGAGACGTCCGGGCAGAGCGTCACCACCCGCCGGGCGGCCTCGGGCGCGGAACGGGTCAGGTCCAGGAGCGCGCGCCCGAGCGCGGCCTGCGTGGTCGCCTTTCCCGACGGCGTCCGGCCGATGTCGGTGGGCAGCGCCGGCACCGGGACGGGCGCGGGATCCGCGCGCCGCAGCCTCGTCGCGACCTCGCCGCAGAGCTTGCCCGCCGGCGTCGCCTCGTCGAACGCGACCCACGGCGCGTCGAGGCTCATCCCGACCCGCTCCGCCAGCTCCCCCATCTGCTCCGCCGAGAGCAGCGACGAGTGGTTCTGGGGGTGCCCCTCCGACGCCAGCCCGTTGCCCTTCACCGTGTACGCGAAGATCACGGTCGGCCGGGTGTCGTCGATGGCCTCGAAGGCGTCCCCGACGGCGCGCATGTCGTGTCCGCCGAGGTTCCGGACGGCCGCGTGCAGCATCTCGTCGTCGAGGGAGTCCACGAGGGCCTGCAGCTCGTCGGAGTCCGGAAGACGGTCCCGGATCTGCCCGGGCGTGCAGCGCAGGAGCCGCTGGTACTCGGGGTTGGGCATCTCGTCGATCCGCCGGCGCAGCGCGTCGCCGCCGGGCCGTTCGAAGAGCTCGTGCAGCAGCCGCCCGTACTTGACGGTCAGCACCTGCCAGCCGGCCGCGGCGAACATGCCCTGCAGCCGCGTCGCGCCGATGTTCGGGACGACCCGGTCCAGCGACTGGCGGTTCAGGTCGACGATCCAACAGACCTCGCCCAGGTCGTTGACCATCGGGTCCAGGATCGCCTCCCAGACCGCGCCCTCGTCCAGCTCCGCGTCCCCGACCAGCGAGTACTGCCGTCCGGTGCCGACGGACTCGCCGAGCGTCGTCACGTAGCGCCGGGCCAGCGCGCCCCAGATCGGGGCGGTCGCGCCGATGCCGACCGAGCCCGTCGAGTAGTCGACGGGATCGGGGTCCTTCGAGCGCGACGGGTAGCTCTGCAGCCCACCGAACTCGCGCAGCGTCGTCAGGTAGGACTCGTCCAGCTCGTCGAGCAGGTGGTTGATCGCGTGCAGGACGGGCGACGCGTGCGGCTTGACCGAGACGCGGTCCCCGGAGCGCAGGTGCTCGAACCACAGCGCGGTCATGATCGTGACCAGCGACGCGCTCGACGCCTGGTGCCCGCCGACCTTCAGCCCGGTCGGGTTCGGCCGGACCCGGTTCGCGTGGTCGATGATGGCGGTCGAGAGCCACAGCACGCGCTGCTCGATCTCCCGCAGCACGCCTAGCCGCTCGTCGTCGAGTCCCATCACGACCTCCCCATCAGTGCGCAACCTGCCCGGACACCCCACCACCGAGCGTACGAGTGCACAAGCGGGCGCCGCGAGACCGTGCAGAATGCCCACGAGACGCGATCGCGATCGGGAGAAGGCGGGCAGGATGCGCACCACCATCGACGAGCTGGACGCCCGGTTGCTCCTGGCGCTCGGCGAGAACCCGCGCGCCACCGTGCTCGCGCTGGCCGAGCGGACGGGCCTGTCCCGCAACACCGTGCAGGCCCGGCTCGCCCGCCTCGAGGAGCGCGGGGTGCTCACGACCTTCGAGCGACGCGTCTCCCCGGCCGCTCTCGGTTACCCGCTCACCGCCTACGTGACGGTGACCGTGCTCCAGCGGATGCTCACCCCCGTCGCGGACGCGCTGGCGGCCGTCCCCGAGGTGCTCGAGGTGCTCGGCATGACCGGGGAGGGGGATCTCCTCGTGCAGTGCGTCGCGCAGGACGCCGACGAGCTGTACCGGATCGCGGGCCGGCTGCTGGCGATCGACGGCGTGGAGCGGACGACGACCGCGCTCGTCATGCGGACCCTCGTCGAATACCGGATCGCCCCGCTGCTGAAGGGTCTCGCGGGCCCCTGACCGGCCGCGTCATGCTCCGCGCGCCGCCGTCGTGGACGGTGGACGGCGTTCGGGGGAGCCGCCTCGGTGCCGGCGTCCGGAGCCCTCCATGAAGACCCTGATCGACGTCCAGCTGCGGCGCCGCCACGACCTCGTCCCGAACCTCGTCGAGACGGTCAGGGGGACGCCGCGCACGAGCCCGGGACCTTCGAGTCCGTGACCGCCGCCCGCACCGCGGCGATGAACGCGACCGGCCCGGCGCAGCAGGCCGCCGCCGAGAACGAGCTGACCAACGCGCTGAGGAGCCTCTTCGCCGTGGCGGAGGCCTACCCGCAGCTGCAGGCGGGGCGGAACTTCGCCGAGCTGCAGGGGGAGCTGAGCGACACCGAGAACCGGATCGCGTATTCACGGCATCGCCCTCGACGACGGTCGCTCCCGCCCGCTGACGTCGTACGCGGACATCGTGATCTAGCGGCTGCGCCGCATGTACGCGGAAACCGTTGCCCTGGCGACGGTTTCCGCGCACGAGCCCTTACCGTTCCGGAATGGCTCCCCTGCTGCCGTCGACCGAACGCACCCTGCTCGCCCGCGTCGCCCGTGCCCAGCGCGACGGGCGGTGCCCCTCGCTGGTCGCGGGGGTCGTGCGGGACGGTGCGCTGGTGTGGTCGACGGGCCGGGGTGACGTCGGCGAGCCGCACACGGACGTCCAGTACCGGCTGGGGTCCATCTCCAAGACCGTCGCGGCGATCACCCTGCTCCGGCTGCGGGACGAGGGCATCCTCGACCTCGACGACCGGCTCGACCAGCACCTCCCCGGCACCCCGCTCGGCGAGCGCACCCTCGGGCAGCTGCTCTCCCACCTCGGCGGGGCCGGGTCCGAGAGCCCCGGCCTCTGGTGGGAGCGGACACCCGGCGGGTCGCTGGACGAGCTCGGCCTGACCGACTCCGACCGGGTGCTGCCCGCGGCACGCCGCTTCCACTACTCCAACCTCGGCTTCGGCCTGCTCGGCGAGCTGGTCGCGCGGTCCCGCGGCCGGTCCTGGGACGAGGTTGCGCGGGACGAGGTGCTCCTCCCCCTCGGCATGACCCGCACGACGCCCCGCCCCGACGGCCGCGCGGCCCAGGGCTACGCGGTGCACCCCTGGGCGGACGTGCTGCAGGTCGAGCCGGAGCACCACGGGGGCGTCATGGCGCCGGCCGGGCAGCTCTGGGCGACCGCGACGGACCTCGGCCGGCTGGGTGCATTCCTGCTCGGCGACTCCGACGGTGTGCTCTCCCCCGACACGGTCGAGGAGATGACCCACCCTGCCGGGATCGACTTCTCCTCCCCCGGCTGGTCGTCGTACGGGCTGGGGGTCCAGGTCCAGCGCCTGAGCCAGGAAGGTCAGTCCGGTGTGACTCTGGTCGGGCACGGCGGCTCGATGCCGGGGTTCCTCGCCGGCCTCTGGGCGGACCGCGAGGAGGGCACCGCTGCCCTGGCCCTGGCGAACGTGACGTCCGGCCTCGACAGCGCCCTGCCGTCGCAGCTCCTCGCGGACGTCCGGTACGCCGAGCCCCGCGTCGTCGACGCCTGGTCGCCGAGCGGGACCGCGGTCCCGCTGGAGCTCCTCGGACCGTGGTATTGGGGCCCGTCGCCCTACGTCCTGCGCGCGATCGCGGGAGGGATGCTGCATCTCGGCGGTCTCGGGCGGCCGGGCCGCTCGTCGCGGTTCCGGGCGCGCCCGGACGGCACGTGGGTGGGCCTCGACGGCTATTTCTCGGGCGAGACCCTGCGCCTCGGCGAGGACTCGCTGAACCTCGCGACCTTCGTCTTCACGCGCACCCCGTACGACCCCGCGGCACCCGTCCCGGGAGGGGTGGACGAGCGCGGTTGGCACACGCCGTGACGTTCGGGTAACGATCCGGAGCCTGACCCAGCTCCCATCGGCGCAGGTCAGGTGGGTGTTTCTGCAGCTCGTCCCGCTGCGCAACCCGATGCGAGGCGCGAAACAAGCGGGGCCCCCGGTTGACGACGCCCGGAACGGGGCCGAAGGTGACGGGGCCAACGGACAACCCGGTCCGACGTGCGTATTCGCCCGTAGGCCCCGATCGACGTGAGGGGGACGCCCGCTCCGGCGGGAACGCCGCATGAGTCTCAAGGAACCCACCACCGGCCCGGCCTCGTCGGATCCACCGGAGCCGTCCGGGCCCGCCGAGGGAGCCGTGAGCGAGGCCGAGCAGCGCAAGCCGACCGACCGGATCGTCTTCGGCCTCGCCGCCGTGCTCGTCGTCGCGTTCATCGCCTGGGGCGTCTTCGGGACCGACTCGCTGAGCAACGTCTCCTCGGCCGCGCTCAGCGGCGTCATGAGCGGCGCGGGCTGGTTCTTCATCCTGACGGCCAGCGGCTTCGTGGTCTTCGCCCTGTGGCTGGCGGTCAGCCGCTACGGCAAGATCCCGCTGGGCCGTGACGACGAGCGGCCGGAGTTCCGGACCAGCTCCTGGGTCGCCATGATGTTCTCCGCGGGCATGGGCATCGGCCTGATGTTCTTCGGTGTCGCGGAGCCGTTGGCGTTCTTCACCGATCCCCCGCCGGGCACCGCGCTCCCGGGCACGTCGGAGGCCCTCGACACGGCCATGGCGACCACCCTGTTCCACTGGACGCTCCATCCCTGGGCGATCTACGCCGTCGTCGGGCTGGCCATCGCCTACGGCACCTTCCGCAAGGGCCGTAGCCAGCTCATCTCCGCCGCGTTCGCCCCGCTGCTCGGCACCCGGCGCACGGAGGGCCCGTTCGGCAAGGCGATCGACATCTTCGCGATCTTCGCGACCCTGTTCGGCTCGGCGGCGTCCCTCGGCCTCGGAGCACTGCAGATCGGCGGTGGGCTCAAGGCGGGCGGCTGGCTCGACAACCCCACCACCGGTCTGCTGGTCGCGATCATCGCCGTGCTGACGGTGGCCTTCATCGCGTCGGCGGTCAGCGGTGTCGCCAAGGGCATCCAGTGGCTGTCGAACATCAACATGGTGCTGGCGGCCGTGCTGGCGTTCTTCGTCTTCGTCGCCGGTCCGACGATCCTCATCCTCAACCTGGTGCCCGGCGCGATCGGCCACTACTTCGCCGACCTCGCGTCGATGGCCGCGCGCACCGGGGCCGACGGGGCGCCCACCGCGGAGTGGCTGCAGAGCTGGACGGTCTTCTACTGGGCCTGGTGGATCTCCTGGACGCCGTTCGTCGGCATGTTCATCGCCCGGATCAGCAGGGGCCGCACGATCAAGCAGTTCATCACCGGCGTCATCCTGATCCCGAGCACGGTCAGCCTGATCTGGTTCGCGATCTTCGGCGGCGCGGCGATCGCGCAGCAGCAGGCGGGCAACGATCTGGCGTCGGCCGGCACCGAGGAGCAGCTCTTCGGCCTCCTGCAGTCCTTCCCGCTCGGCTCGGTCCTCAGCGTCGTGGCGATGCTGCTCGTGGCGATCTTCTTCGTCTCGGGTGCCGACGCCGCCTCGGTCGTCATGGGCACGCTGTCGCAGAAGGGCTCGATCGAGCCCAGCCGCGGCATCGTGATCTTCTGGGGCACGGTCATGGGCGCGATCGCGGCGGTGATGCTGCTGATCGGCGGCAAGGACGCGCTGGCCGGCATCCAGAACATCACGATCATCATGGCGCTGCCGTTCGTGATCATCATGGTGCTGCTGTGCGTGGCCCTCTACAAGGACCTCCGCAACGATCCGCTGATCCGCCGCGACGACCGCTCGCAGGAGGCCATCGAGCAGGCCGTCGAGTACGGAATGAAGGAGCACGACGGGGACTTCGTCCTCAACGTGAAGCCGCTGACCATGGACGAGGGCGCGGACGAGGCGAACGCCCGCGGCCACACCGTCCTCCCGGGCGACGGCAGGCGGAACACGTCCCAGACGTAGGACCCGAGTGGCAGGAGAGCCACTTTCCCGCCGGATCCCGGCGGGAGAGTGGCTTTCCTGCCGTCAGGGGCCGGATGATCGCATCCTCCGGTCGGCGGTGTTGTGGGGCCCCCTTGCGCGCGTGCGGGAGGAGCCTGCCAAGGTGGACGACGATGCGTCTCGTGTTCGCCCCAGGGGACGACCAGGGGTACGCCGGCGCGAGGGACCGCCTCCTGGAGGCCTTCCTCACCTGGGCCCGCCGACAGCGGGTCGACGCCGACGTGTTTCTCGTCGCGGCCGCCCTGGACTACAAGTACGGCCTGGACCGCAGGCTGGGTCGATGGACCCGTGCCCACGTCGCCGACGCCCTCGGCATGTGGTTCCCCCGGCACGTCACCGTGCTGGACGCCGAGGAGGTCCCGACGGCGTTCCACGCGCTGATCGACTTCCTCGCCGCCTGCGACGGGCTGGACAACCGCTCTGCGTCGCCGGCCGCTCTGCACGCCCAGGTCGTGGACAGCACCCCCGCGCTGCACGACGGGATCGCGGACGAGCGGAACTACGACCTCGGCAAGTTCTGGGGCGTACAGCTGCGCCGCCACGGCGTTGACCCCGCGGACCCGGGCGCGGTGCAGCGGTTCCTGAACTGCGCCCGCTCGGGCGAGGTGGACATCGACCACGGCGCGCTCGCCGAGATCACCCGGCGCGAGGAGAGCTCCTCCCCCGAGCCCGAGCCGGCGCCCGAGCTGCCGCCCGTCCTGCTGCCCAGCGCCGCCTCGATGGTGGCGGCGGCGGAGGAGAGCGTCGCGCTGGACCTGCTGCGCAGGCTCACCCGCTGGGTGCGCGTGCAGCGCCGGCTCACCCGCGAGGGACGCCTGGTGCTCGCCGACGCCCTCTCCCTGGCCGACGAGCTCGGCCTGGACCAGCTCTACCGGGACTCCGCGCGCACGAGTGACGACCTGCCCGAGACCTCGTTGATGCTGCACTGGGCGAAGGCGGCGCGGCTGGTCCGCACGGTGCACGGCCGCCTGGTCCCGGTGAAGAGCGCCGCCCCGGTGCTGAACCGGCCCATCGAGCTGTGGCGACGGGTGTTCGGCTCGGTCGGCCGCCTCGGGGACCACCTCGGCGGCACGGACGTCTTCGGTGCGCCGTCGCTGTTCGGCATGTCCCTGGCGGACGCGTTCCCGATCCTCTGGCTGGAGCTCTACGCCGCCGGGGGCGGCCCGGTCCCCGTCGAGCTGTTCCACCGGCTGGTCCGCGAGGCGGTCAACACCGAGTGCGGCTGCGTCGTCGACGACCTGGCCGGTGACGTCGAGCAGCGCCTCTGGCGCCGCGACGTGACGGCCCTGCTGGACGCCCTCGAACTGCTGGGCGCGGTCGAGCTGGGCGAGACCCTGGACTCCGACGAGCTCGACGACCTGGTGGACCTGGCCGGCCGGGACGACCCGGACCCGACGCTGGTCTCGCTCACCCCGATGGGCCTGTGGGCGGTGCACGAGACGCTCGTGGACCAGGGCCTGCACGCGCCGCTGCCGGGCGAGCTCGCGGACGAGGACATCGAGTACGTGTGCGTGCGGATGTCGACGGTCCGCGCGGCCGTCGCGGAGGCGGAGCTGGGCGCGTGGGTCGCCGCGCGCGAGGCCCCCGTCGCCGCCCGCGAGCTCACCCGCTTCCTCGCCCGGACGGACGACCCGGTGCACCGCCGGCTGGCGCTGCACGCGCTCGCGCGCACCGGTTCCGTCGGCCTGACAGCGGCGAAGCGGCTGCGTGCCCGCGGTGGCGACCTCGGGCAGGCGGCGGCCGCGTGGCTCGCGGCCCCGCACCGGATGCCGGCGGTGCCGCAGGCGGGTCCGCCCGCGGAGGAACCCCAGGCGGACCTGCAGCGGAGCTAGTTCCTAGGGCACGAGCGCGGCTGGAGCCCGGCGCGGTTCAGCGCGTGGATCGCGGACGCCTGGACCCGGCTCCTGCTCGACGATCCCGGAGCAGGAGCGGGGGACGCCGGCGTCAGGGCGTGACGACGACCTTGCCCAGCACCGTCCGGGTGTCCAGCTGCGCGACGGCCTCGCCCGCCCGCTCCAGCGGGAAGGTGCCGCTGACCGGCGGGTTCACCGAGCCCGCCTCGAGGAACGGGATCAGCCGGTCCCACTCGGCGCGCGTGTAGCCCGGGCGCGGCATCGCGTAGGCGCCCCAGCCGACGCCCCGGACGTCGATGTTGTTGAGCAGCAGGCGGTTGACCTTCACCGTCGGGATGTCCCCGGCGGTGAAGCCGATCACGAGCAGCCGCCCGAGCGGGGCGAGGGAGCGCAGCGAGTCGGTGAAGCGGTCCCCGCCGACCGGGTCGACGACCATGTCGACGCCCTTGCCGCCGGTCAGCTCCTTGACCGCGTCCTTGAACCCGTCCGCCAGGACGGCCTCGTGCGAGCCGACCGACTTCACGAACTCGGCCTTCTCGGGCGTCGAGACGACGGAGATGACCCGGGCGCCCAGGGCCGCGGCGAGCTCGATGGTCGCCGTGCCGATCCCGCCCGCGGCGCCCTGCACCAGGACGGTCTCTCCCTTCTGCAGCCGGCCCCGGGTGATCAGTGCGAACCCCATGGTCAGGTAGTTCATCGGGAGGCACGCGCCCGCCTCGAAGGACACGTTGCCCGGCAGCGGGAACACGTTCCCCTGGTCCACGGCGACGAGCCCGGCGAACGCGCCGATCGCGCTGCTGAACGCCACCCGGTCCCCGGCCGTGAACTCCGAGCCGTCCGGGGCCTCGCGCACCACGCCCGCGCCCTCGCCCCCGAGGACGAACGGCGGCTCCGGCTTGTACTGGTACAGGCCCTTGGTGAGCAGCAGGTCCGGGAAGTTCACCCCGGCCGCCTTCACCTCGACGAGCACCTGTCCGTCACCGCGGGTCGGGTCCGCGACCTCGCCGACCTCGACCGCACCCGGACCCTCGAGCCGGACCACCTGGACTGCGCGCACTACGGGACTCCCTCGTCGTCGTCGACCACGTCATGCACCCGCATCGAATCACGGAACCGCGCACCCGTGGACGTGACGTCTACACCGAAACGCTCGCCGACGGCAGGTGGGCGTGCGAGTGCCGGACGATCACGGCGGTCCCGGTGAGCGCGACGAGCGCCAGACAGCCGAGCAGGACCGGGTAGCTCGCGACCCCGCTGAGCACCGCGAGCAACGACGGGACGAGGAAGCCGACGTAGGCCAGCGCGTAGTAGGCACCGGTCAGCCCGGCGAGCTCGTCCGGCCGCGCGAGGCGCTGCAGCTCCAGCAACCCCGAGACGACGGCGATTCCGTAGGCGGCGCCGAGCACGGTCGCGGCCCCGAGCGCGAGCCACGGCGAGCGGACCTCCGCAGCCACCGCGCTCACCGCCAGCCCCACGGACATCACGACCATGGAGACGACGACGGCGCGGGCGCTCGTCGTCCGGTCCAGGCGTTTGGCCAGGGGTTGGACCAGCGCGCCGGCGCCGAGCGTGCAGACCGTCACCAACGTCGAGTAGGCCAGCCCCCACGTCCCCAGCCGGTCCCCCACGAGCTGCGGCAGGATCGCGTAGGCCACGCCCGAGGCGCCGAAGACCCACGGCGCCATGGGCATGATCACCCGGCGGAACCGCGGGTGCCGGACGCCGGTGAGACGCCCACCGCCGGCGGCGGCGATGCGGGTCTCCGGAGCGCGCGTCAGGAACGGGAGCGCGACGGCCGTCAGCACGACGTGGACGAGGTACGGGAACGCCATCGGCCCCCCTGCCCACACCCGCGGACCCCACTGGGCCAGCACCCCGGCCACGCCCGCACCCAGCGCGAACCCGAGCGTCAGCCACAGCGCCGCCCGGCGGGCACCGGCGCCCGGGCCGGCGTCCGCGCCGAGCTCGGAGAGCTCCTTCACCCACGTCGAGCCGACGGCCATCGCGACCGCCACCCCGACGCCGGTCACGAACCTGCCCACCGCGATCCACCCCGCGCCGAGCGCGCCGAGCGCCAGCAGCAGGCTCGCGACCAGCGACAACACCGTGCCGGCGAGCATGACGGGCTTGCGGCCGTGGCGGTCGGAGAGGCCGCCCGCCAGTAGCAGACCCGGGACCAGCCCGAGGACGTAGGCACCCAGCAGCGCGTCGACGGTGAGGACGGACCAGCCCGCCTCCCGGTACATCACCAGCAGCGGGGTGAACTGGTTGCCACCCCAGCCGCAGCAGAACATCGCCGCCGCGACGGCCTTCCACCTGCCGCTCACCGCCGGTGGGTCCCGTCCAGGTGGGCGCGCAGGGCGAGGGCGAACGCGGCCTCGTCGCCCCGCTCGACGATCCCGATCAGCTCCGCGTGCTCGCGCAGCACCACGGGGATCTGATCGGGGACCGGACCGAGTGCGTCGACGCTCATCCGCCGCTGCCGGTCCGCGAGGGTGGCGTAGAAGCGCATGGTCAACGTGTTGCGCCCGGCGGCGACCAGCGTCCTGTGGAAGGCCTCGTCGGCCTCGGCTACGCCGTGCAGGTCCGCCACGTCCGCCCGCTCCTGCTGGACGCGCAGCGCCTCCCGCAGCGCCTCGACGGCGGCCGGGACGAGCTCCGGCCGGCGCAGCAGCCGACGGACGGCGGCGATCTCGACGGCCTCCCGGGCGTCGAGCACGTCCTCGGCCTCGCCGGGCGGCACCGGCACCACGACCGCGCCCCGCTTCGGGATCAGCTGCAGCAGGTCCTCGGCCTGCAGCCGCAGGAACGCCTCGCGCACCGGGGTCCGGCTCACGCCGAGCCGGTCCGCGATCTCGCCCTCGCTGAAGAGGTGCCCGCCGGGCAGCGCCCCGGTGAGCACGAGTTCCTTGGTCAGCGCGTACGCCCGGTCCGCAGCCGGGGGCGCCTTCTCCTCCGCGTCGGTCACGCGGGAAGGCTACGCGCTGAGATGCAAGCTTGTATCCAAGGGTGGTCAGAGGGGCGCGGCGTCTCCGTAGCGAACGACGGGCGCGCCGCCGGAGAGCTCGTCGCAGAGGTCGGAGAGCCGGCTGTCGATGCGCTGCTGGACGCGTTCGAGGGCGTCCAGCTCGCACATGACCTCCAAGGCCGTGCGCGGGCCGTCGAGGCCGCTCAGCGCCCGGCGGAGCTCGGTGCGCAGGTCTCCGATGCGGGTGCGGCAGTCCTCGGCGGTATGCCGGTGGGCGTCGAGCCGGGCCTGCTGGGAGGCGTCGAGGGACGAGGCGAGGGAGTCGATGCGGTCCTGCAGCCGGTGGGGATTCACGGGCGGGGGTCTCCTCGGGTGCTTGACGAGGGTCCGTGCGGCCGTGACGGCCGTCACGTGACGACGGACACAACGACCGTAACCGATCGGCCGGACGCCCGACAGCGGAAAGCCGGAAAAGGACCCTTCGGAGACGACGCCGCCCCCGCACGCGAGAGGCGTGCGGGGGCGGGACGGAGTCGTCGCGGCAGTGGTCAGGCGGAGCGGCGGTCCCGCTGCTCGGGGATGGCCGGGCGGACGCCGCGCTGCTGCGGGATCGCGGTCGGCAGGGCGCGCGTCGCGGGGGTCTGCTGGCGCGGGATACGCGATTCGAGGTACGCGCGGTGACGCTCGGCGACGAGGTCCGTCGTCAGGTGGAAGTGGCCGTGCCGCGAACGCTTGCAGACGTAGGCGCGCTGCGGGCGGGCACCGAGCTCCTCGAGCTCGCGGGCGGCGGCCTCGGCGGCGTCCCGGTCCGAGTAGATGACCTTGCCATCGGCTCCGCGGCCCTGCCGGCGCGGTGCCGCGCCCTCCAGCTCGGCGCGGCTCGGCTTGCAGAAGACCGGGCGGCCGGCCGGCAGCAGACGGGCGTACTTGAGCAGCACCTTCGCCCGGGCGACGTCCCGGACCCCCGCGTCCACGCGGCGCACGACGCCGTTCGCGTCCACGACACCCTCGGGTCCGATCGGGCCGGGCGAGACGTCGTCCGCCGGTCCTGCGTAGCTCTCGTCCACTGTCGCCTCCACGAGTCCGTTGCTTGTGGATCGTCCGGACGATCCTCTCCTGTTACGGCTGGGCGTGGGGGTCCCACGATCGTGTCATTGTCGACCCCCAGAACACGCAGAGTCACGTTTCCGGGGTCCCACATGGCCGTGCGTGAGCAGGGAGACTGTCCGCGTGTCCCGCTGGGTGCTCCACGTCGATCTCGACCAGTTCCTCGCGGCGGTCGAGCAGCTCCGGCACCCGGAGCTCGCCGGCCGCCCGGTGATCGTCGGCGGCTCCGCGGACCCCACGGACCGGGCGGTCGTGGCGACGGCGAGCTACGAGGCGCGGGAGTACGGCGTGCGATCGGGTATGCCCCTGCGGCTGGCCGTGCGCAGGTGCCCGGACGCGGTCCTGCTGCCCGCGGACAACCCGACCTACGAGGCCGCATCCGCCGAGGTGACGGCCGTGCTGCGGGAGTTCCCGGTGGTCGTCGAGGTGATCGGCTGGGACGAGGCGTTCCTGGGCTGGGACGGCGCGGGGTACGAATCGCCTGAGGAGCTGGCGTTCGCGGTCCGGGCCGAGGTGAAGGAGCGGACCCGGCTGTCCTGCGCGGTCGGGATCGGCGACAACACGCTGCGCGCCAAGATGGCCACGGGCTTCGCCAAGCCGGGCGGGATCCACCGGCTGACCGCGCACAACTGGTTCTCGACGCTCGGCGACTCCCCCACCGAGGCGCTGTCCGGGATCGGCGTCAAGACGGCCCGCAAGCTCGCCGACCTGGGGTTGCACACCGTCACCCAGCTCGCCGAGGCCTCCCCCACGGCCGTCGGGCGGACCCTCGGGCCGCGGATGGGGCCCTACTACGTCTCGCTCGGCCGCGGCATGGGCCGGACCGAGGTCGAGGGCACGCCGTACGTCCCGCGCTCCCGTAGCCGCGAGACGACCTTCCGGGAGAACCTCGACGACTGGTCGCGGGTCCGGGAGGAGGTCTCCGCCCTGGCCCAGCGCGTGGCGGACGACGTCCTCGAGGAGGGCCGGGACGTCGCCCGGGTGGGGGTGAAGGTGCGCTACGCCCCGTTCCTGACCAGGACCCGCAGCATCACGCTGCCGGAGGCGACCCGGGACGCCGCGGTCCTGGGGGCGGCGGCCGCGGAGGTGCTGGGGTGGTTCGACCCGGCGAAGCCGGTGCGGCTGCTGGGGGTGCGGGCGGAGTTCGTGGAGCCCTGAACGGCGTCGTGATCCGACCGGCCACCGATCGGCCGCCGACTTTTGTCGGGGGTCGGTGCCACTCTCGTCGCACCATCACCCGAGTCGTCCACCGCGGAGGCCGCGATGCCCTTCCACGACACCCCCTGGCCCACCGGAACGCCCTGCTGGGTGGACCTGGCCGTACCCGATCTGGCCAGGGCCACGGAGTTCTACGGCGCCGTCGTCGGCTGGTCGTTCGTCGACAGCGGCGAGGAGTTCGGACACTTCCAGGTCTGCCAGCGCAACGGTCGGGCCGCGGCCGGGATCGGCCCCGTCATGCAGGAGGGCCAGCCGAGCGTCTGGACGCTCTACATGGCGACCGAGGACGCGGACGCCATCGCGAAGCTCGCCGCGGACAACGGGGGCACCGTCCTCGCCGGGCCGATGGACATCCCCGGCAACGGCCGGATGGCGGTCGTCCTGGACCCGACGGGATGCGCCTTCGGCCTGTGGCAGGCGCAGGGCCAGAACGGTGTCGAGATCTACAACGAGCCGGGGTCCCTGGTCTGGGAGGACGCCCGGCTCCAGGACGTCGCCCGGGCCCGCGAGTTCTACACCGCGCTCTTCGGCTACACCTACGAGCCGGTGCCCGGCCTGCCGCTCGACGAGTACGGCACGTTCCACCGGGGCGGGGATCCGCTCGGCGGGATGGGCGGGATGATGGGCGCACCCGACGGAACGCCCGGGCACTGGATCGTCTACTTCGGAGTCGAGAGCGTCGACGCGGCCGTCGCGGCGGTACAGGAGCGCGGCGGGCAGGTGATGATGGGTCCGGAGGACACGCCCTTCGGCCGGATGAGCGTCGTCGTGGACCCGTTCGGGGCGCCGTTCGCGCTACACCAGCCACCCGAAGGCGGCTGAGGGTCAGCGGCGGCCGCACGGTCCAGGCGTCACCGCGGATCGACGTCGATGCGGAGCACCTCGGCGTCGATCGCGTCCGGGGCGTCGACCACGAAACCCGTCCGCGCGGGCAGCGGCGGGAAGAGGCGCACCGCGTAGGCGGCGATCGTGCGGCAGCCGATGCCGTCGACCGCCGCGCCGACGGGGCCGCCGACCAGGGGGACGAGCTTGCCCAGGTTGACCACGCCCTTCTGCCCCGCCTTGGTGACGAGCCGGAAACCGGCCCGTTTGTTGATCTCGATCAGGGCCCGTCCGGGGATGCGCGCGAACGCCGCCGTCGTCGACTGCCGGCCGATCTCGATGCCGGCCTTCTTCAGAACCTCGGTGCCGCTGCTGCCGAGCAGCGACACGAGGACGGCACTGCGGACCTCCTCGGAGTCCACGTCGTACCCGCGCAGGTGCGCGATGCCGGCGGCCATCCGCCCGGAGAGGATGTAGAGCCCGGCGAGGGCGGCCGGGATGGCGACGGGCAGGGTCGCGACGCCACCCAGGCCCGTCACGAACCCGGACGCCGCGGCGAGCCGGGTGTGGGTCGCGATCAGCCGCCGGATCGCGCGCTCGGGATCGTCCGGCGAGGTGGCGAGGTGTTCCTCGGCGACCTCGACCGAACCCTTGAACGGGCCCGCGCCGTTGATCCCGAGCTTCACGACCTGGCTGATCAGGTTCTCGCCGAGCGCGACGAGCGTGTCGTTCTCCACCGCCATGGGGTGATCGTGCCAGCGATCCGGCCGCGCGGCGCGGAGGCGGTCAGGAAGCGACGACGCTCGCGACCCGGAACGTCTCGCCCGGCATCTCCCGGCGGAGCTTCCAGGTGATCGCGATCGGCCTCTCCCCCTCGTGCTCCACGTAGTCGCAGAGCCCCAGGCAGAGGAACGGCGCCGGGCCGAGATCGTCCGTGGGCGCCTCCCGCACGAACAGCGCCACGTGCGTGCCCATCGCGCGGTGGTTCAGGTACCGCCGGCCCGTCTCGGAGGCCAGAGAGGTGGCGTTCTGCGATTCCCAGTGGAAGAGGTCCGGGCCGAGGGCGAAGTCCCGGTACATGGTGCTCGGCGAGAAGTCGCGCTCCGTCTTGCGGAGGTTCACCAGGAGCGCGTCCGTCCGCACCTCCGGCGCCCACGCGACGCCCTGCGCGTGGCCGTAGGCCTTGCGCGTCGTCGACGCCCAGTTCAGCGCCGCCAGGATCTCCTCGCGCCGGTAGTGGGCGTGGCTGCGCAGCGGCACGTGCTGCAGCCCCTCGCCCAGCGGCTTGGGCACGTGCCGGGCCCGATCCAGCGAGTACGCCGTCAGCTCCCGGATCTCCGCGCAGACCGCCGGGTGGAGCCTGAGGTGGGCGAATCCGTCGTCGTAGGACTCGAAGCCGCCGCGCTCGGGCCAGAGCTGGAAGAAGAGCATCCGGGCGATCCACTGCTCGCGCTCGGTCAGCTTCGCGTAGGCGGGCCCGTGCGGGTCGGCCAGTGTGGCGTAGACCGCGGCACGCTCGGGGTCGTCGACGTGGGCGAGCGTCCCGACCCGCTTCAGCAGCGCGGTCTCCGACGGTCCGGGCTCCGCGGTGGGCAGGCCGGCGTCGCGGCGCAGGCCCGTCCAGGAGCCGAGCTTCCTGTAGACCTCGGACAGCTCCCGTCCGGACTCACGCAGGTAGCCGGCCAGTGGCAGGTCGCCGTGGGACCGGACGTCGTGGATCAGGTCCTTACGGGTCAGGTTGAGCTGCTGGCGGACGTTGTCCAGCACGATCCGCTGCGCGACGCGGTCCAGGACCAGCGCGGATCCGGAAGGGAGGAACGGGAAGCCCTGGGCGACGTCGTCGAGGAGGCCCTTGCGGGTGCTGCCGGTCAGGGCGCGGTACCGGACGTCGAAGCGGAACTCCCGGCGGTGCTGGCCGATGAAGTCGAGCACCGTCAGGACCGCCTTGCCCTCGGCCCGGCGCAGGCCGCGGCCGAGCTGCTGGAGGAAGACCGTCGAGCTCTGGGTCGGGCGGAGCAGGAGCACGGTGTCGACCTGCGGGAGGTCGAGGCCCTCGTTGAACAGGTCGACGGCGAAGAGGCAGTTGACCTCGCGCTTCTCGAGCCGGCGCAGCGTGGCCTCGCGCTCCTCGAGCGGGGTCTGCCCGGACACGGCGAGGCTCGGGATGCCGGCGCGGGTGAAGACCTCGGCCATGTAGTGCGCGTGCGCCACGGAGACGCAGAAGCCGAGCGCGCGCATCTGCCGGACGTCGGTGACCTTGTCCTTGGTCTCGCGGACGACCTTGGCCGCCCGCGCGTCGTTGCCGGTGTAGACGGCGTCGAGCGACGCGACGTCGTACGCGCCGCGCTTCCACTCGACGCCGGTGAGATCGACGTCGTCGGCAATGCCGAAGTAGTGGAACGGCACGAGCAGGTCGGCGCTCAGGGCATCCCACAGCCGCAGCTCGAAGGCGCTCCGTCCGTCGAACTGGGCGCGCACGTCGACGCCGTCGCTGCGCTCGGGGGTTGCGGTGAGGCCGAGCAGCTCGCGGGGCTTCAGGTGGTCCAGCAGCCGCCGGTAGGTCGCGGCCTCGGCGTGGTGGAACTCGTCGACGACCACCACGTCGAAGTGGTCGGCCGGGATCCTGTCCACACCGTACGCGGCGAGGGACTGGACGCTGGCGAAGACGTGGGTCCACCGCTCCGGACGGTCGCCGCCGACGTAGGTCTCACCGAACGTGCCGTCGGCGAGGACCGCCCGGTAGGTACGGCGGGACTGTTCGAGGATCTCCCTGCGATGCGCGACGAAGAGCAGCCGGCTGCTCGGCAGCGTCTCCCGCAGCCGGGCGTAGTCCAGCGCCGCGACGACGGTCTTGCCGGTGCCGGTCGCGGCCACGACGAGGTTCCGGTGCCGGTCGTGGATGGTTCGTTCGGCTTCGAGCGCTTCGAGGATCTGCGCCTGGTGCGGGAACGGCTGGACCTCGACCCCGGTGCCCGCGGGGACGCCTCCGGCCGGTGGGAACGCCCCGGGCATCGCGCTCTTCTCGAGAGCCTCGCGCAGGCGCGCGGCGTCGGCCTCGTCGTCCGGGTCGTAGGACACGAACCCGGGTTCGGCCCAGTAGCTGTCGAAGGTGCTGACGAACTTGCGGATCAGGTCCGGCGTCGCCACCGACGACAGCCGCACGTTCCACTCCAGCCCCTCGACCAGTGCGGACCTGGACAGGTTGCTGCTGCCGACGAACGCGGTGTGGAAGCCCGACCGGCGGCGGAACAGCCAGGCCTTCGCGTGCAACCGGGTCGACTGGCTCGCGTAACTGATCTTCATCTCGGCGCCGTAGCGGCGGACGAGCTCGTCGATCGCGCGCTGCTCGGTCGCGCCCATGTAGGTCGTGGTGATCACCCGGAACGGGACGCCCCGCTCGTGCAGGAGATCCAGCTCGTCGGCCAGCACCCGGATCCCGTGCCAGCGAATGAACGCGCACAGCAGGTCCACGCTGTCCGCGGACATCAGCTCGGAGCGCAGCTCCGCCGAGAGCGAGGGTTCGCCCCGGGTGTTGGTGAGCAGCGCCGCCGAGGACAGTGGGGTGACGGGCCGCTCCAGCTTGTGCACCCCGGGCGCGATCTCCCGGCTGAGCACCACGAGGTGCTGGATCTCCCCCGCCAGCTGCTCGTCGTGCGCGGCAACGCTTGCCAGCAGGTCGTTGACCAGGGCCTGACGGCTATCCGCGTCCGGCTGGTCGAGCAGCGCCCGCCGCACCACGGCCGCGACGTGACGGGCCAGCACGTGCGCCTGGTCGGCGTCGTCGACCTTCGCGAAGCGCGGCACCAGCTCGGCGACCTGTTCGAGCTGCCGCTCCAACCGCGGTGTCCGCAAGGTCTCGTAGACACCGGATTCGAGAGGTTCGGTCACACACAAGTGGATACCGCACGACGGAAGGTCACGATCGCCCACCACCCGCGGACACGCTCTGGACATGCCGGTGGGCTCTCAACCCGGGTCTGTCCGCCCACTCGGCCGCCTCCTCCCGCACCGCCTCGCCAGGTGTTCGGAGGGGGACGTCGTCCTCCTCCGAACAGGCCTCGGCGAACTCGTCACCGTAGTAGGTCCCTGTAGGACGGGACGTCGTCGGAGCTGGCGTCGTAGGAGGACGGCGGGGCGGCTCACGGTTCCCCCGCCCGCAGCTACTGCTCCCGGACCGGCAGCAGGTGCGCGAGGTCCGCGAAGTAGGGCTGTGCCTGCCACGCGTCCCGGTTGCCGATCACATAGAGCCGCCGTCGGGCCCGGCTGATCGCGACGTTCAGCAGATTCGGCGCCGATGCTGCCCACTGCCGCGCTCGCGGGCTGCCCGGATCGCTACCGAGTATCAGCACGACGACGTCGGACTCCTTGCCCTGCGCCGTGTGGATGGTTCCGCCCCGCACGCCGGGGAACTGGCGGAAGATCCGCGTCGATCCGCGCGCGACGTCCCGGAACGGCCCGATCACCATCACCTGGGACATGTCGTAGTCATGGTCGGCCAGGTAGCAGAGCATCGTGCGCAGGCATTCGCCCTCGGCCGGTATCCAGTGTCGTTCGGCTGCCTGGCCGGCAACGTGCAGCCACTTCGTGTCCGGTAGCGCCCGCCCGCCCTTCGGCAAGGTGAGCTCGTCGCGGGGGCCGACCGCCGAGAGCATCAGGCCGTCGTAGGCGATCCGGTTGACGACGGTGAACATCGGGTCGTCACAGCGCCGGTGCACGCGCAGCGGCGCGCCGACCCACCGACGTCCCCCGTATCCGTCGGGCAGATATGTCCCGACCGACATCAGCGCGTCGGCCAGCGTCTGCACCGAGTTCCCTACGGGAAGCCAGCGTTCGGCGACGCCGGCGTCACGACGCAGCGACTGCTGAGCGCGGAAGGGCAGTGTCACCACCGGCTCGAGCTGCAACGGATCGCCCACGACCACGGCCCGACGGCACCGCCACAACGCCCCCACCGCGTTCTGCGGCGTGGCCTGTCCCGCCTCGTCGACGAACAGCCAGCCCAGCGATTCCGCCGTGAGGTGCGAGAACATCCGCCCGATGGAGGCGAACGTCGTCGACACCACGGGGATGACGAAGAACAGGCTCTGCCAGGCCGCCCGCGCCACGTCCTCGTCGAGGTCGCGGGGGGCGGAGCCGGAGAGGACGTCGACCGCGGCACCGAGGTTCTGCCGCATCGCGGAGGCCTGGTGGGTGAGGAAGTCGTGGTGCAGCCGCAGCGCGGCCAGGAAGACCTCGCTGCGCGCCCCGTTCCAGTCCGGATCGGACCACGGTGCGCGGAGTTCGCGACGGCGTTCGTCGGTCCGCCAGTCGGGACCAGGTACCGCCTCGCCCCAGGCCTCCCGGGCGGCGTACAGCACAGCCTCCTGCTCGCGGACCGTCCGGTCTGCGTCGGCGCGTCTACCGGCTGCCGAGATCTGCGCCTCGCGGGAGACCTCGAGCGCCCGGTCCAGTTCGTCGCGCTCGGCGTGCAGCCGCCGCTGCCCGGCCTCCGCCTCCCGGATACGGTCAGCGTGGGTTTCGTCGTCGGCCGACCAGGAGCGCAGCCTCCGGCGGTCGAACAGCGACCACAGGAAGCCCGGCCGGAATGCATGGTGCGCCGACCTCGCCTCCCGGTGCACGTGGACGTCCCGCTCCGCCCGGGCCGCCTCCGCCTCGAGGTGCCGTAGCCGCTCCTCGATCAGAGAGGCCTCCCGAGCCGCGTCGTTCCCCTCCCCCACGGCCTGTTCCCGGGCGCGGTGCCCGCGGGCGAGCACGGCCGGCGCATCGTGGGCGGCAGCTCGCTGATCACGCCCCTCCGCCGCCACAGCGACGGCGCGCCGGAACCGGGCGACGCACTCCGGCCACGAGGTCCCGGGGACCCTGGCCGCCCTCTCGTCCAGCTCATCGCGCAGGGTGGGCGGGGCGTCCTCCTCGCCGCTTCCGAACCAGGCGTTCGTGGTGAACCGGTCGCGGTTCTTCTTGTTCCCGAGCATCGCGGCCACCAGCGCCCAGGCCTCGGGTCGCTGCGGCGCACCCGGCGTGGCCGACCCCGCGGGCTCCGATCCCCTCCCTTTCGCCGCACGCAGCAGGGCGGTGGCGAGATCCCCGAAATGATCGATCTCGCCGAGCCAGCGGTCGTCGATCGCCTTCCGGCCCGGGATCTCCAGGGAGACGTTCTCCACCGCCCCGTTGTTAGACGACGCCACCACGATCTCGTGGCCGACGAGGTCCGACCGCCACACGTTCACGTGCAGCACCTTCTCGCGGGTCTTCCACGCTCGCCGCCCGGTGAACGCCTCGGACGGGTCCTGCAGAGAGGCGAGAGCCTCGGCGCGGCGCACGACGAGACCGGCGACGAGATCGCGCAGCATCGTGGTCTTGCCGGTGCCCGGCGGTCCGTTGACGGCGTAGATGCCGGAGTCCCCCGACGCTGCCATGATCTGGTTCACCGCAGACTGCTGGCTCAACGCCAGGGAATGCCGGGGGTTCGACGGCCAACGTCCGAGCGGCGTCGCCTGGGGCCGCGTCGCGGTCAGGGAGTGCTCGGGGTGCTCCCGGACGTCGACCCGCCGCGCCGGCTGTTCCCCGGAGAGATAGGAACGCAGGGCGACGCCGTACCGGCCGCTCCGCACGTTCCCGGCCACCCGGGCGAGGTCACCGACGATGAAGCTGTTGAGGAAGTCGTCGGCCACCTCTTCCGGCCGGCGTCGCGAGATCTCCGTGCTCTGGACCCGGATCTCGACGGCGTCGAGCGCGCCTGTGACGCCGAGCATTCCAGTGATCATGTCTCTGGCCGCCGTCAGCGCCTCGACGTCGAGCGCAGGCCGCGGACCTGCGTCGTCGGCAGCGGTGAGCGGGACGAAGAGCTCGCCGAGCCGCTCCGCCAGGCTCCGCTGGGCGCTCTCGAAGGCCTCGACGGCGAGCGAGCCGCCTTTCAGCAACCGGCCCGTCGCCCAGGCGCACGCGGACAGGATCGGCGAGCGACCGAGGAAGATCCCGTCCGCGCCCACATGGAACGCGGCGAGCGCGCTCTCCTGGTCCAGGCGGCCGTCGTAGCTCTGCGGGTCCTCGCCGTAGGCCTCGTTCAGCGCCGCGGTGACCCGCTCGAGGCGGTAGCACCCCAGGTAGACCGTGTGCCGCCAGGTCAGGTGCGGCTTGAGCCGGACCCCGGCCACGCGGTGCCCGTCCGTCCACGGCAACGGCGCGCCCGCTGCGACCCGGAAGACCTTCCGCTCGTCGTCCACCTTCTCGACCTGTTGCGGGGAGAACATCTCGACCGCACGCCAGAAGCCGACGATCTCGGCGCGCCCGCGATCGCCACTCGCCATCGGACCCCCTCCGTCGACCGCATACCGATGATCGACACCAGGCGTCGGGGTCACGGATTGTCAGCGGATCGCCACGTTCAGCACGTCACCTGGACGGAAGCTACCCGGGGCCACCGACACAACCGGCCGTCGTCCGCCCTGCCGGGTCGGGGCGGCGAGTGCTCGGCCACCACCCCGTGGCCCGCGCGCCCTCGCGCGAGGCAAGATGAGGCATGACCCTCTCGTCCCAGGCCGGGACAGCCACGTCCGAGCCCAAACCCTCCGGCCTCGACCTCCAGTGGATCGACCCGGGGGTGCGCCCGCAGGACGACCTGTTCACGCACGTCAACGGCGCCTGGCTGCGCACCTACGAGATCCCCGACGACCGCTCCCAGGACGGCGCCTTCCGTGTCCTGCGCGACCGCGCGGAGGACGACGTCCGCGCCATCATCGAGCGCGCCGCCGCGACCGAGGCCGCCCCCGGCAGCGACGCGCAGAAGATCGGCGACCTCTACGCCTCGTTCATGGACGTCGAGCGGGTGGAGGCGCTCGGCGTCTCCCCCCTGCGTCCGCTCCTCGACGACGTGGACGCCGCCCCGGACCGGGCCGCGCTCGCGTCGATCCTGGGGCTGCGCCAGCGCGAGGGCCGCGTCTCCCTGTTCGGCGCGTTCGTCAGCACGGACGCCAAGGACTCCACGCGCTACCTGGTGCACCTCTCGCAGTCCGGCCTCGGCCTGCCGGACGAGTCGTACTACCGCGACGAGGCCTCGGCCGAGATCCGCGCGGCGTACGTCGAGCACCTGGAGAAGCTCGCCGGGCTCGTCGGCCTGCCGGATCCCGCCGGGCTCGCCGCCACGGTGATGGACCTGGAGACCGCGCTCGCCGCCGAGTCCTGGGACCGCGTCACCAACCGGGACGCGGAGAAGACCTACACCCTGATGGAGCTCGCCGAGCTGCGCGAGCTCGCGCCGGGATTCGACTGGGACCCGTGGCTGGCGGCGCTCGGCGCCCTGGCCGGCTCGTTCGACGAGGTCGTGGTCCGGCAGCCGAGCTTCGTCGCCGCGGCCGCGAAGCTCTGGACCGAGCGCCCGATCGAGCAGTGGCGGGCCTGGCTGGCGATCCGCACCGCGTCGGCCACCGCGGACTACCTGAACGAGGCGGTCGTCGAGGAGGACTTCGCGTTCTACGGCCGCACCCTCTCCGGCACGCCGTCCCTGCGGGACCGCTGGAAGCGCGGGGTCGGGCTCGTCGAGGGCTCGGTGGGCGAGGCGGTCGGGCGGCTCTACGTCGAGCGGCACTTCCCGGCGTCGTCGAAGGAGCGCATGGTCACGCTCGTCGCGAACCTCGTCGAGGCCTACCGGCAGAGCATCTCCTCACTGGACTGGATGGGCCCGGAGACCCGGGACCGGGCGCTCGCCAAGCTGGACCGGTTCACGCCGAAGATCGGCTACCCGGACGTCTGGAAGGACTACTCCGCCCTCGACGTCCGCGCCGACGACCTGCTCGGCAACGTCCTGCGCGCCGGCGTCTGGCGGACGGACTTCGAGTTCGCGAAGATCGGCAGGCCGGTCGACCGCGACGAGTGGCTGATGACCCCGCAGACGGTCAACGCCTACTACCACCCGCGGATGAACGAGATCGTCTTCCCCGCCGCGATCCTGCAGCCGCCGTTCTTCGACCCGGAGGCGGACGACGCGGCCAACTACGGCGGCATCGGCGCGGTGATCGGGCACGAGATCGGCCACGGCTTCGACGACCAGGGCTCGCGCTACGACGGCGACGGCAACCTCACGGACTGGTGGGATGCCGCGGACCGGGCCGAGTTCGACCACCGCTCGAAGGCCCTGATCGCCCAGTACGACGCGCTGTCCCCGGCCGGCCTGCCGGACCACAAGGTCAACGGCGCGCTGACGGTCGGCGAGAACATCGGTGACCTGGGTGGCCTGACCATCGCGCTCAAGGCCTACACGATCGCCATGGGGGCCGCGGAGCCGCCGGTGATCGACGGGCTCACCGGGCTGCAGCGGGTGTTCTTCGGCTGGGCGCAGGTGTGGCGTGCGGTCACCCGCGACGCCGAGGCGATCCGCCGCCTCGCCATCGACCCGCACTCGCCGCCGGACCTGCGCTGCAACGCCGTCGTCACGAACCTCGACGCCTTCCACGAGGCCTTCGACGTCAAGGAGACGGACGCCCTGTTCACGGAGCCGGGCGCCCGCGTCCGCATCTGGTAGCCGCTGACGGACGCGCTCACGGGCCGACGCACACGTTCCAGCGTGTGCGTCGGCCCGTGCATCCGTGCGTCAGCGGGAGCGGAACTCGCGCAGGTTCCCGGCCAGCAGCATCAGGGCGGTCAGGGTGAGGACCCCGGCGAGCACCCACTGCGCGTTCTGGACGAGCCCGAAGAAGACCACCACGACCACCACCGCCGCGAGGACCAGCACCGTCAGCCCCGCCAGGTAGGCGAGCACCCGGCGGCGCAGCACGGCCTCCACGCCGACGAACAGCACGAGGAATCCGGCGAACCCGAGCAGCAGGAACGGCGCCGGCCTGGTGAGCACCACGCCGGTCGCGAGGATGAGCAGCGGCGCGCTGATCGCGGCCCACACCCGCAGGTACCTGGTGCGCCGGTCCTGGGCGACGACGTGGGGCAGGGGCTTGTGCCGCAGGTGCGCGTCGGGCGGGGTGGGCGGGCCGGGGCGGCCGAGGAACTCGCGGTGCGCGGCGCGTTCCTCGGCGAGCCGGGCCCGGTCCGCGGTGGCCGCGGCGAGCTCCCGCTGCCGTCGCTCCAGCTCGCCGGCCCGTTCGCGGCCCAGCGCCCGGGTGTCCTGGCGCGCGTTCAGCGACCGGACCTGTGCGTGCAGGCCGCGCAGCGCTCCGCGTTCGGTCTCGACGTCCCGGTCGATCTCGGCGAGGCGCTCGGTGAGCTCCTTGACCCGCTCGGCGAGCATCGCCCGTTCCTCGCCCTCGGTCGGCGGGACCTTCTGCAGCCCGGCCCAGCCGAGGGGGTCCGCCCACGACGACCGGACGGCCCCGTTGCGCTCGTAGCGCGGCCCCGCCGGCGCGCGCTCCCCGCCGAAGCTGTCCCGGGTGTCCAGGCCCCACAGGCCGCGGAAGTCCCGAACCCATCCGGTGTCGTCGTCGACGAGCACGGGCCGCCACGTCCGCGGATGCCCCGGCCCGACGACGTGTCCGTCGCCGCGGGCGTAGTCGACGTACGGGATGCCGAACCCGCCGGTCCCGGGCTCGGGCGCCCACGGCGCGAGCCGCCGCCGCCCGCGTTCCAGGAGGTCGATCACCCGGCGCAGCGCGGGAATCGCGACGGACACGACGTAGTCCCCGGGGATGAACGCGCCGGAGTGCGAGCCCGCGCCCGCGAAGACGACCGGATGGTCGCCCTCGCGCTGCAGGTCCGGGTCGTCCCAGCGGCGGCGGAGGTCGTCGCCCGCGTAGTCGTGCGAGGAGAAGGCCACCCAGGCGGGCCGGTCGGACCCGTCGGGTCCGGGCGCGAGGTAGACCGACACCATCTCCCAGTCCGCCTCGTGGTCGTTGACGCCGTGGAACGTCGTGCGCCAGTCGTTGCAGGCGTAGAAGTACCAGTACTGCAGGACGGTGTAGCCGCCCTCGCGCACCACCCGGCCGTAGTAGGGGCACTGCCCGTCGTCGAGGTGCTCGCGGGTCGTCCGCTCGGCCGCGGCGACCAGCCCGCCGGGCACCTTGCCGCGCACGAGCAGCGAGATCCGCAGCAGCGCGTCGATCAGCCGGGCGATGACGCCGACCGTCGCGAACCGGGCGGTGCCGCGCAGCCGCGAGCGCTCCTCCGCGTGCCACCTCCGCAGCTCCCGGGCGCGCATCGGCTCCTGGACGAAACGCAGGTGGAGCGGCCGCTCGCGGTAGCGCCGACCGGCCTCGCAAAGGCCGTCGAGGGTCAGCTCGCCGGCCGGGACGAGCGGGGTGTCGCCGGTGGACCACAGGCTGCACTGCGCCACGTAGGGCTCGACGGCGATCGGCAGGAACAGCTCGCCCTCGGTGTAGCGGACGACGGGTTCGTAGGCCTGCAGAAGAGCCAGGTCGCTCCCCTCCGGCGCCCGGGTCACCGAAGTCGACGTCACGCCCCGAGCGTAGGCGTCAGATCGGCCAGAAATACTCCCCGCCCGGGTCGTCGTCGGGGAACCGGGGCGCGTAGTGCTCGGGCAGCTTCGCCGCCAGGGCCTCCCGGTGGCTGCGGTGCAGGCGGTCGTCGCCGAGCCACTTCGGGAGCAGGCCGTCCTCCTCGAGCTCGGCCTGCGACCGGGGCGCGGGCAGGCCTGCGGCGGCGAGATCGGCGGTGATCGAGTCCGCGACGGTGTCCGCCTTGCCGCGGCCCGACCACTCCGCGCAGACCGCGAGCCCGTACGCCGCCACCGCCTCCGGGAAGCCGCGCCACATCCGTACTGCGGGATGGTGTTGCCACCCGTAGCCCTCCCGGACGAGCGCCCGGAGGACCTGCAGGGCCTCGACGCGCTGCTTGCCCAGGCGCCGGTCGTCGAGCGTGGCGGCGCTGGCGGCGAAGTCCGGGTAGGGCAGGAACGTCTGCATGATGGCGGGCAGGTACCCGCCGCAGCCGGCACCCACGCGTGCGAGAGTGCCGGTGTGGGCGAGGTCTGGACGAGTGCGCAGTGCGCCGAGGCGTGGGGCGTGAAGCCGACGACGTGGCTCGGCTACGTGTCCCGCGGCCAGGCGCCGAAGCCGCTCCCGGACGTCGACGCGCAGCGCCGCAGGCTCTGGGACGCCGACGAGGTCCGGGCGTTCCCGCGGCCCGGCGCCGGTCGCTCCCGCGCGGGTTCCACGCCGGAGGCCGAGGCACTGCTCGGCGAGATGACCGACGTCGCCACCCGGATCGACGAGCTGCGCGCCCGCCAACGCGCGCTGCTCACCGCCGGCCGGGAGCAGGGCCTGGAGATCCGCGCCATGGCCCGGGCGCTCGGGATCTCCCCGCAGACGGCGTACGGCTGGCTCGGCGAAGGCTGACCCGCGGGGTCGGCTCCGCGTTCGGCTAGTCGACGGCGAAGAGCCGCATCTGCAGCGCGAGGGTGGCGTAGTAGCCGACGACTGTGGCGATCTCGAACAGCTCCGCCTCGGACAGCGCCTCGCGGAGCTCCCCGTAGGTCTCGTCCGGGAGCCGTCCGCCGGCGAGCAGCAGGTCCGCCGCACGTTCCACCGCGGCCTCCGCCGGATCGTCGAGCGCAGGGACCCCGCCTTCCGCGAGCGTGCGCAGCTCGGCCTCGGTGAACCCCGCCCGCGCGGCGATCAGCTCGTGCGCCCGCTGCTCGAAGCCGCTCTCCCAGTGCGCGGCGACCTTCAGGATCACCAGCTCCCGGCAGCGGTCGGTGAGGATCCCGCGGTACCGGACGGCCGTGCCGAGCCGCTGCAGCGCGTCGCCCAGGGCGGGCTGCAGCAGCATCGCGCCGAACGGTCCGCGCAGGGCGCCGTCGTCGTCGGTGATCGGGAAGAGCTGCGGTCCGGCGGCGCGCGGGCCCCCGGCGACGGCGTCGTACACCGCCCGTTCGTCGGGGTCCAGCTCGTCGGGCGTGCGGCCCGGGATCCTGCTCACGTTCACTCCAGGGGCTCCTCGGTATCGGCGCGGCTGAGCCTAAGGTCGCGGGGTGCGATACGTGGTGATCGGTGCGGGTGCCGTCGGCGGCACGATCGGGGTCCGGCTGCACGAGGCCGGCCGGGACGTGGTGCTCGTCGCCCGGGGCGCGCACCTCGCGGCGATCCGCGAGCGCGGCCTGCGCCTGGACGAGCCGGAGCGCTCCCGGTCCGTGCGGGTTCCGGCGGTCGCGACGGTCACCGAGGTGGACTGGCGCGACGGCGACGTCGCCCTGCTCTGCACCAAGACCCAGGACACCCCGCCGCTGCTCGACGAGCTGCAGCGTGCGGCCCCGGGCGTCCCGGTGGTGTGCGTGCAGAACGGCGTGGAGAACGAGCGGCTCGCGTCCGAGCGCTTCGCCCACGTCCTGGGCGTGTGCGTGATGATGCCGACCGAGCACCTCGAGCCGGGCCGCGTGGTCGCCTACTCCGGCCCGGTCCCCGGGCGCCTCGACATCGGCGTCTATCCCGAGGGCACGGACGAGCTGAGCGCCGCGGTGGCGGCGGACCTCACCGCAGCCGGGTTCGCCTCCCGCCCGGACGCCGCGATCATGCGGTGGAAGTGGTGGAAGCTGGTGGTCAACCTGGAGAACGTGCCCGAGGCGGTCTGCGGGCTCGCCGACCCGGACCTTCGTGCCCTGGTCAAGGCCGCCCGCGCCGAGGGCCGCGCGTGTCTGCACGCGGCCGGCATCGCGTACGTGTCCACCGAGGAGTCCCGCGAGCGGCGGGTGGCGGGGATGGCGGTCCAGGCCGTCGACGGGCACGAACGGGCCGGCGGCTCGACGTGGCAGAGCCTGCAACGCGGCGCCGGCTCGGTCGAGGCGGAGTACATCAACGGGGAGTTCGTGGCGCTCGGCGAGAAGTACGGCGTCCCCACCCCGCTGAACAGCCTCCTGCTCGAGACCATCACCACGATGGCCGCGGCCGGGGAACGCCCCGGGGGGCACACGGCCTCGGAGCTGCTGGCCGCCGCGGGGCTGCCCGGCTGACCCCGTCAGGTCCGCGAGCGCTCCTCGACGTCGCCCCGCTCTCGGGCGAGCTCGCGACGCAGAGCGTCGAGGATCCGTGCCGCGCTGTCCCCTTCGCCGAACAGCCGCTGCACGATGTCCCGCTGCCGCAACCGCAGCGGGTCGGGTTCGCCGCCGAGGAACTTCTCCGCCAGCCGGCGCACGTCGTCGACGCGCGACACCGGGTGGACCCCGGCGACGACCTGCTCGCCGACGGTGTTGAACGGCCGATGGCCCTCGCGCTCGAGGAAGAGGACCGGCTTCTCGAACAACTGGTACTCCACCAGCATCGACAGGCCGTCGGTCACCATCAGGTCCGACGCCGCGAGTGTCGGGCCGTAGTCCGCCTCCGTCAGCACGGCGGTGTTCGGCAGTTCCCGCCACGTCCGCATCCACCGGTCGAACTGCGCGCGGCTGATCGGGGAGACGTCGGAGTCCGGCAGCGGCAGCAGCGCCGGATGGGGCATGAACACGAACTCGGTGTCGTCCGACTCCCGGGCCCAGGCGAGCATCTCGTCCGCGACGAGGTGGAAGAGGCCGAAGTCCGTCCAGCCCTGCGCGATCGTGTGGTGGGCGGACCAGACGATCCGACCCGGCCCGTCGTCGTCGGGCGCCGAGCCGACCGGCCACCGCGGTACCGCGGACCGGAGGTGGTCCGCCTTCGGATGCCCGACGACGCGGAACTGGCCCCCGTTGCGGGCGCCGTCCCGGACGGCGGTCTCGAGGACCGCCTCGTTGGCGCAGAACACCAGCCACGCCGCCCGGTGGTAGGCGCTGTCGACGGCGGTGTTGCGCGTCCTCGCGTCCGGCACGTTCTCGACGATGTTCATCGTCTCGTACGGGACGAGGCAGGTCCGGGCGAAGCCGAGCCGTTCGGTGGCGAGCTCGTCGGGGAGGTCGGCGTCCCACTGCGACTGGCGGAAGATCACGTCGGGCTCTATGGCCTTGATCATCTGCAGGATGTCGCCGTCGTCGCCGCCCGCGAAGCGCAGATGCGGAACGCCCTCCTCGAGCAGGCCCCGGTGCACGTCCTCCTCGCCGACGAGGCCGGCGGAGCCCAGGAACCGGTGCGGGATCGACGCGACGATCGGGGCGAAGTCCGCGCTGGCGGCCATCGCGTCCACCACCGCGCGGCACGAGCTCCACGAGCCCAGCACGTGGACCAGGAACAGGACCCGGGTACGGCTGCGCCACAACGCCGTCCGGCGGGCCACGAGATGCACGGAGTCCTGCAGCTCCGCGGTCCGGGCGCGGGTCACGTCGACCGTCGCCGTCACCGCGTCGAGGCGGGACCGCAGGTCGTCCACGTCCTCGTGCGCGGCCCGCACCACCGAGCCGATCGCCGTCAGATGCCGATCGAGCGCTTCGACCTGAGCGGGAAGCTCCAGCGCGCGGTGAATGCGGACACGAGTCCTCCCGACCCTCTCGCGGAGGCGCCGGGCGCGCCGCCCGACGCTCACCGTGGCCATCCGGTGAACGGGAGGTGGACGGACGTCGGACCCCCGCCGACGGGAACGCGAACGCTCATGCCGTCGCACGCTAGTTCGACCTCGGCCGCACCGTCGCATCGACGAACGGTCGATCGGTCTCGGGCACTCGTGTGCGGTGAACGGCGCCCTGGGCCCTGCCGGCGGACCACCGACCGGCAGGAAGGCCACTCCTGCCGAAGGCCGGATCAGCCGCAGACCGCTCCCACGCTGGCCGAGCCGACGAGCTTGGCGTACTTCGCCAGCACGCCGCGGGTGTATCCGTGCTGCTTCGGGGCCCAGCCCTCGCGGCGGGCCTCGAGCTCGGCCGGGTCCACGAGCACGTCGAGCAGGCCCTGGGAGACGTCCAGGCGGATCCGGTCGCCGTCCCGCACGAACGCGACCGGGCCGCCGTCCACCGCCTCCGGGGCGACGTGCCCGACGCACAGCCCGGTCGTCCCGCCGGAGAACCGGCCGTCGGTCAGCAGCAGGACGTCCTTGCCCAGGCCGGCGCCCTTGATCGCGCCGGTGATCGCCAGCATCTCCCGCATGCCCGGGCCGCCCTTGGGGCCCTCGTAGCGGATGACGACGACGTCCCCGGCGGTGATCGTGCCGTCGGCCAGGGCGTCCATCGCGAGCCGCTCGCCGTCGAACACGCGGGCCGTGCCCTCGAAGACGGCCTCGTCGAACCCGGCGGACTTCACGACGGCACCCTCGGGCGCCAGGGAACCGCGCAGGATGGTGATGCCCCCGGTGGGGTGGATCGGGTCGGACAGCGCGCGGATCACGGCGCCGTCCGGGGCGGGCGCGTTCAGCTCGGCCAGGTTCTCGGCCATGGTCCGGCCGGTGACGGTCATGGTGTCGCCGTGCATGAGACCGGCGTCCAGCAGCAGCTTCATGACGACCGGGATGCCGCCGATCCGGTCCACGTCGTACATGACGTGCCGGCCGAACGGCTTGAGGTCGCCGAGGTGCGGGACCTTCGCGCCGACCCGGACGAAGTCCTCCAGCGTCAGCTCCACCTCGGCCTCGTGCGCGATGGCCAGCAGGTGCAGCACCGCGTTCGTCGAGCCGCCGAGGGCCATGACGACCGCGATCGCGTTCTCGAACGCCTTCTTCGTCATGATGTCGCGCGCCGTGATGCCCAGCCGCAACAGCTCGACGACGGCCTCCCCGGAGCGGCGCGCGTACCCGTCGCGGCGACGGTCGACGGCCGGCGGCGCGGCCGAACCCGGCAGCGACATCCCGAGCGCCTCGGCCGCGCTGGCCATGGTGTTCGCCGTGTACATGCCGCCGCAGGCGCCCTCGGTCGGGCAGACGGCCCGCTCGATCGAGTCCACGTCCTCACGGCTCATCAGGCCGCGCGCGCACGCCCCGACGGCCTCGAACGCGTCGATCAGCGTGACCTCGCGCTCGGTGCCGTCGGACAGCTTGGCCTTGCCCGGCATGATCGAGCCCGCGTAGAGGAACACCGACGCGAGATCGAGGCGGGCGGCGGCCATCAGCATCCCGGGCAGCGACTTGTCACAGCCCGCCAGCAGTACGGATCCGTCGAGGCGTTCCGCGCCCATCACCGTCTCGACGGAGTCCGCGATCACCTCGCGCGAGACCAGCGAGAAGTGCATGCCCTCGTGGCCCATCGAGATCCCGTCGGACACCGAGATCGTCCCGAACTGCAGCGGGAACCCCTCCGCGGCGTGCACGCCCTCCTTGACCGCGGACGCGAGCCGGTCCAGGGAGAGGTTGCACGGGGTGATCTCGTTCCAGGACGACGCCACGCCGATCTGGGGCTTCTCCCAGTCGGAGTCGGAGAGGCCGACCGCCCGGAGCATCCCGCGTGCCGCGGTGGCCTCCAGGCCCTCGGTGACGTCCTTGCTGCGCGGTTTCAGATCGGCCACTCCGGGACCGTACCGCGATCAGGGGTACGGCCACGGGTTCTGCGTGCACCCGTTCAACCCCAGCGTCTGCTGCTGCATCACCGGCGCGGGCATGCCGGCGCCGGGGCACGGCTCGTGGCCGTGCCCGAGCACGTGCCCGACCTCGTGGTTGACCAGGTAGCGCCGGTAGCCGGTGGTGTTGCCGGCGTAGTCCTCCTGTCCGTTCACCCAGCGGTAGAAGTTGAGGACCGCGCGGGCGCCGGAGCGGCAGGAGAGCTCGCCGGTGGTGTCGATCGGGCTGCAGAGCCGGTCCAACGTGTCCGGGCTGGCGAGGAGCACCTGGATCGTCGCGTCGTCGGAGCCGGTCCGCACGAAGCTCATCCGGCCGCCCGCGCCCCAGCCGTGCGGATCGTCGAGCGTGTCCATGACGAACCCGGCGAAGCGCTGCGCATCCACGGGAAGGCCCTGCTCGGTCTCCACCCGGACCGTCGTCACCGGGCCGACGCCGGGCGCGGGGACGGTGCCGGGGACGGTGCCGGGGACGACGTCGAAGGTGCCGTTCAGGGTCTGCGGGACGTCCCGGCTCGTCAGCCCGGCGAGCTCGTCGGGCGCGGGCCCGGAAGGAGCCGCCCGGGTAGGGGGTAGGGCGTAGGCGGGCATGGCCGCAGCCTGCACGAGGAACGAGGGCGGGGCCTGGGGCACGTCGCGCCGCGTCACGGCCACCGCGGGCCCGCACGCCGCGAGCAGCACGAGGGCGGCCAGGGCCCGGCGGCCCCCCGATCGTCGACGCATGCCCGACCCCCGTCCCGGACCTGGGAACCGACCGTGACCGCGCGCACCTCACCGGCGGCCGCACCGCGCGGGTTCCCTGCTTGGGACACCCGGACACCCGTACGGGGCCGCGACCGCAGCGCGTGACCGGCGCGGGTCGACCGGTGCCATCCTCCTACCCGACCGGTCTCCCCCACAGGGGTCTGTTCACCCTCTTGTGGCGTCCGCGCATCCAGCAGGTTGAACGTTCTTGTCCGAACCTCGCCTATCGGGCGATGATGTGTGAGCACCGTCCGGATGTCACCGGTCACGGAGCGTGTTTCTGTCGGGGTACACGTGAAGGAGACAACGATGTCGATGGACCAGGACGTCAGCGGTGACTACGGATACGACCTCGCCCACGAGATGAAGATCGCCCTGGGCACGCCGATGACCACGCGTCGCCGTCGTACGGTCTCCGTACCTGCGCAGATCCTGCGTCGCGAGCTCGACCCGGACGCGGACTTCGGCTACGACAGCGCACACGAGATCTGACCTTCCACCCCGTCCCGAACTCGACGGGCCGGTGGTGCGGCGCCCTTCCCCCCAGCGCCCCGCCACCGGCCCGTCGTGGCACGTCGGAGGACATCCGGGCGCAACGGGCGCGAGGCGCCGGCCTGGGCTTCCCCGCTCAGGACGCCGCGATGACCCCGCGTCGCTGCAGCCCGCCGATCTCCGCGTGCCCGAGCCCGAGGATCTCCGCGAGGACCTCCTCGGTGTCCCGGCCGAGCGACGGGACCCGGCCCGCCGGCCCGTGCTCGCCGTCGAAGCGCAGGGGTGAGCGCGCGGTGATCGCGGCGTCCCCGGAGCCGGGCAGCGCCATGTCCGCGAGGATCGGGTGCGTGCCGGTCCGGTGCGCGGCGACGACGTCGGTCATCCCCTGGTAGCGACCCCACAGCACCCGGGCGGCGTCGAGCTCGTCGCTGACCTGCTTGAGGTCCCGCGCCGAGAACCACGGCCGCAGGATCGCCGCGATCGTCTCCCGAAGCCGGTAGCGCTCGGACTCCTGGGTGAGGTCGGCGTCCAGCGCCGCCTCCAGCGCCGCGAAGACCTCCTCGGTGCCGGTCACCTTCCGCAGCGCGGACCACTGCCCCTCGGTCAGCGCGACGACCATGACCCGCTGCCCGTCGGAGGTCGCGAAGTCCACCCCGAAGCTGCCGTACACGTGGTTGCCGTGCCGCGGCCGCTCGTGACCGCGCTCCTCCGCCTCGGACAGCCAGCCGAGGTTCGCGACGCCGGCCAGCGCGACGTCCGACAGGGCCAGCTCGATGAACGCTCCCTCGCCCGTCCGCGCCCGCTTGTGCAGGGCCGCGAGCACGCCCGTCGAGACGCTCAGGCCGGTGACGAGATCCCAGGCCGGCAGGACGTGGTTGACCGGCGCCCCGCCCTCCTCGGTGCCGGTGATCTGCGGGATCCCGACCTCCGCGTTCACCGTGTAGTCGACGGCCGGACGCCCGTCCGGGTACCCCTGCACCCGCAGGTGGATCAGGTCCGGGCGCTTCGCGACCAGCGCCTCGTGGGACATCCAGCGCCGCCCGACGACGTTGTCGATCAGCACCCCGCGGTCCTCGCCCGGAGCGGCGATCAGCGCGGTGACCAGCTCGCGGCCCTCGTCGGAGCGCATGTCGACGGCGACGGAGCGCTTGCCCTTGTTCAGCGACGCCCAGTAGTAGCTCTCCCCGTCCCGGGCCACGGGCCAGCGCAGATGGTCGCTGCCGCCGCCCACCGGGTCGATCCTCACGACGTCCGCACCGAGCTGCGCGAGCGTCATCCCGCCCGTCGGCCCGGCGACGAAGCTCGCGCACTCCACCACGTGCAGGCCCTCGAGGGGCCGGTCGGTCCCCGGCATCGAACTCACGCTCCTCCTGATCGACTCCCCCCATCCTGCTCCCGGGGCGGGGATCCGGCGCGCGCGGCCGAGCCGTTGACGGCGGACAGCCGGCCGCTCGAGGGCAGGCCCACCGTCGTCGTCAGCAGCCGGGGTGCGTCCTACGAACCCGGGACGCCCACCGAGGGCCGGGACCATGCGGTCCCGATGCTGAGGATCGTCCTCGGAACGGCGCTGGGCATGGACGTCGCGGTGATCACCACGAGCCTGACCCTCGCGGAGACCGTGCCCGCGCTCGCGGATCAGCGGGACCGGAGCCGCGACGAGCTCGCCGCGGCGCACCGGGAGGCGGCCGAGCTCGCGGCCAGGCTGGGCACCGCCTGACCTGCGGCGGTGCTAACGCGCCGGCCGGCCGGGGCGAATCACCGGGCATGGCCGACGCAGACCTTCGCCGGGACCGGCGATGAGACCCCGGCGCCCGGCCCCCACCCGGCAGCTGCGCCCGCTCACCGCGGGCGGCGCCGTGGTCGCCGTGGTGGGCGTGACGGTTCTCACCGCGGCCTCCGGCCCGATCGCCGCCGTCTACGGCGGGCGCGCCGGGGAGCTCGGCCTGCTCGCGCAGCCTGCCGTGACGCTCACGAACACCACCACCGCCGCCCCGTACTCCACGACCGCCGGCTCCGTCCTTCCGGCGAGCACCCAGCCGCAGCCCCCGGCACCGGTCGTCGATCCGGTGCCGGTCTCCTTCACGACGGGACTGCCGGACCGTCGCGCCACCACGGCCATCGCCGCGGCGATGGCCCAGATCGGACTGCCGTACGTGTGGGGCGGTGACGGGCCCACCGAGGGCGACGCCGGGTTCGACTGCTCGGGGCTGACCCACTTCGCCTACGACGTCGCCGGGATCGACCTCCCCCGCACCGCCCACACGCAGTACTACGAGGGCCCGCACGTGCCCGCCACGGCGGGGTTGCAGCCCGGTGACCTGGTGTACTACGGGGTTCCGGCCAAGGTTCACCACGTCGGCATGTACATCGGGAACGGCAAGATGGTGAATGCGCCGACCTTCGGGAAGCCGGTGCAGGTCGCCTACTACCGCTGGACGGGCGACGACTACCTGGGCGCCACCCGGCCCGCCACCAGCGGCGCACCCGATACCGGGCCGCTGCCCGTGGTGCCCGAGCCCCTCCCCGCGCCGCCTGCTCCGGAGATCTTCGAGGCGCCGGTCGCCCCCGCCCCGACCGAGGTGCCGAACCCGACGGTTCCGGAGCCGCCCCAGTCGGATACCGCGGCGCTGTCGATCGCGCAGTCGGCGACGAGCCCGGCCACGTCGCCCGATTCTTCCGGGGCCGCTGCGGTCGCACCCGGCTCCTCGGCCGCGGCGCCCGAGGCCCCGGCGGCGTCCTCGTCGGTTCCGGGCCTCGCCTCGGCCGTGCCCGGTTCGTCCGCCGTGGCAGCCCCGTCATCGCAGGCACCGTCTGGATCCGCCGAATCCGCGCCTCCGACCTCCGCGAGTACGACCTCCCCGACCACGACCTCGTCCGCTCCCGCCGCGCCGCCCGCAGCCGTCGTCCCGACGACGCCGCCGCCGGTCACTTCTCAGACCCCCACGCCTCCGCCCACGACGCCCGCCCCACTCACGAGCTCAGCGCCACCCACGAGCTCGGCCACGCCCGTGTCGTCCGCCCCGCCGGCGCCGTCGAGCAGCACGACGAGCGCATCACCCGCTCGCCCGAAGACCGTTACGTTGCCGGGCGGCACCGTCACCGTCACGTCCGCCCGCGTGAGTGCGGACGGCCTGCCGGTGCCCGGCGGTCTGGCGGCGATCAACGGCCGCAAGGTCCTCCGGCTCGCCACCGCCACGCCCGCGGAGGGGGCATCCGCGGGTAGCGCCGTGACGGTGACCGACACCGCCGGGGCGACGACGTCCTTCACGGTCGCCACCTCCACCGCCGTGACCGAGGCACGGGCCGCGGTACGGGCTGCGCCGGCCGGGAGCCTCGTCGTCCTCGTGCCAGCGGCAGGGGGCGGCTGGACGGTCCTCGTCGCCGCGTGAGCCCTGGGTCGGAGGGACCCGTGACGCCGCCCGATCAGCTCGGGACGCGGGTGCCGCGGAGTCGCGGCGAGCGACGATTCGGCACAAGCCTGTGGCTCGCCGAACGCCGGGACAAGATCACGCCCGGCGTCGGAGAGCCGGCGCGACCTCCTCGGCGAAGAGTGCCGCCATCCGTTCCAGCTCCCCGTCCGGGCACGCCGGGGAGAAGATCACCGTCTCCGCGCCGGCGTCCGCGTACTCCCGCTGGTCCGGACTGATCATGTAAGGCACGTGGAAGAGGACGTGCTCGCCGCAGGCGAGGAAGTCGTACCCCAGCAACTCGGCGCGCCGGGCCGACGGCACGACCTGCCCGAGGTCGAGCTGCGGCGGCAGCATCAGCCCGACCCGCACGAATCCTCCTCGGACCCGATCCGCGCCAGGACCGTGCGGGCCATCGCGATGTGCGCGGCGTCGACCATCTGCCCGTCGACGACGCCGACCCCGGCCTCGGCCGCGCGCAGCACGTCCCGGGCGTGGGCCACCTCGTCCGCCGAGGGGGTGAAGACGTCGTGCGCGACCGCGACCTGCGTCGGGTGCAGGCAGATCTTCCCCCGGTACCCGAGGTCCCGGCCGACCCCGGCGTCGAACCGGAAGTGCTCCGCGTCCCGGACGGCGACGACGGCCTGGTCCAGCGCCGGGGCTCCCGCCAGGTGCGCGGCGAGGCACACCTCGCTGCGCGCATACAGGACCTCGGTGCTGCCCGGCGTGCGGCGACCGCCGATGTCCGCGATGTAGTCCTCGGCCCCGAAGTACGCGGCGTCGGGGCCTTCGGCCAGTAGCGCACGGCTGTCCGCGACCCCGCGCACGCTCTCCAGCCCGACGACGACCCGGGCGCCCGCCGGCAGCGCCGACCGCACCGCGCGGAGCTGGTCCGGGTGCTCGTACTTGGGCAGGACGACCCCGTCCACGGCAGCGCCCGCTGCCGCGGCCAGGTCGTCCGCGTGCCACGGGGTGCCGGCCCCGTTGATCCGGACCAGCACGGTCCCGGCCCCCGGCCGTTCGGCGGCCAACGCGGCGAGGACGGCCCGTCGGGCCTCGTCCTTCTCGCCCGGCGCGACGGCGTCCTCCAGGTCCGCGACGACGGCGTCCGGGCACATCCGCGCGACCTTCGCGAGCATGTCGAGGCGCGTGGCCGGCACGAACAGCAGGCTGCGCGGGGCGAACCCGGTCACGAGCCGGCCGGCCGGCGATGCATCAGGCCCGTCCGGCGGGCGGTGCACACCAGCTCGTCACGCTGGTTGTAGGCGCGGTGCTCGAACACGACGAGGCCCTGCTCGGGCCGCGACCGCGACGCGCGGGCCTCGACGACCTCGGTGACCGCCCGGATCGTGTCGCCCGCGAACACCGGCGTGGGGAACCGCGCCTCGTCGATCCCCAGCTGGGCGACGATCGTGCCCAGCGTCAGCTCCGGCACCGACAACCCGACCACCAGCGCGAGGGTGAACATGCTGTTGACCAGGGGTTTCCCGAACTCCGTGTGCGCGGCGTAGTCCGCGTCGAGGTGCAGCGGTGCCGGGTTCATCGTCATCGTCGTGAACAGCACGTTGTCCGTCTCGGTGACCGTCCGCCGGGTCACGTGCGTGACGACCGTCCCCGCCTCGAGCTCCTCGAACCACCGTCCCGACACCGGCCGCCCCTCGGCGTCCGTCCGCGCCGCCACCCCGTCCATCCCGCTCAACCCCGGACCACCGCCGTCACGGCCTCCAGCGCGGACGGGTCCTCCATCGCGCTGACGTCTCCGGTCGCCGCGCCGTTGACGACCACGTCCCGGAGCAGCCGGCGCATCGTCTTGCCGGTCCGGGTCTTCGGCATCGCGGGGGTCACGTGGATCGCCGCGAGCCGGGCGTACCCACCCATCTCCCCGATCACCCGCGCCGCGATCTCCTCACGCACCGTATCGACGGTTGCCCCGGAGCCGAGGGTCACGAAGGCTACCGGCACGGTCCCCTTGGTCTCGTCGGGCACGCCGACGACAGCGGCCTCGACCACCGACGGGTGGGCGGTCACCACCGCCTCGATCTCCATGGTCGAGATCCGGTGCGCCGCCACGTTGATCACGTCATCGGCGCGGCCGAGCACCCACAGGTGGCCGTCGCCGTCGAGCACCGCCTCGTCATTCGTGGCGTAGCGGCCCGGGAACCGGCCGAAGTAGGTCGACAGGTAGCGGTCGTGGTCGTCCCAGACCGTGCGGGCCAGCGTCGGGAACGGGCTGGTGAGCAGCAGGTTCCCCTTGACGCCGGGCGGGACCCGCTCGCCCTCGTCGTCGACGATCTCGAACGAGTGCCCCGGCACGGCGGTGCCGACCGACCCGGCCTTGATCGGCTCGACGCCGTAGACCGGGTAGGCCCAGGTCGAGCCGGTCTCGGTCTGGCCGTAGGCGTTCACGATCGGGACGCCGTACGTCTCGGTGGCCCAGTCGAACGTGTCCGCATCGAACGGCTCGCCCTGCGCCGTGATCAGCTTCAGGTCGGGCAGCGGGTGGGCGGCGGCGAGGTCGCCGCCGAACTTGCGCAGCATCCGGATCAGCGTCGGGGCCGCGAGGATCTTGGTGATCCGGTGCTTCTCGCAGATCTCGTAGAACCGGGCCGGCGTCGGGGTGTCGAGAGCCCCCTCGTAGCAGGCGATGGTCATCCCGCAGGCCAGCCCGCCGACGACGGCCTGGATCGGGAAGGTCAGCCAGCCCACGTCCGCGGCCACCCAGTAGACGTCGCCGTCCTCGCGGCCGGCCTGCCAGTGCGCGTTGGCCCAGGTGCCGAGGAGGAACCCGCCCACGCTGTGCACGACCCCCTTGGGCCGGGACTCGGTGCCACTGGTGAAGATCAGGAACGAAGGCTCGTTCGGGTCGAGCGGAACGGCCGGGGTGCCGGCCCGGCCCTCCGCGAGCACCTCGGCGTAGGCGCGCTCGCCCTCGACGAGCGGCACGTCGTTCCCCGTCCGGTCCACCACGACCGTCAGCCGCACCGTGGGCGCCCGGCGGACGGCGGCCCGCAGCGTCTCCAGCAGCGGAACCGGCTTGGTGCGCCGGTAGATGGCGTCCGCGACGACGACGACCGAGGCGCGCGCGGCCTCGAGCCGCGAGGCGACCGCCTCCTCGCCGAACCCGGAGAACAGCACCGTGTAGATCGCGCCGATCCGGTTGCAGGCGTGGATGGTGGTGAAAGCCTCGACGAGGTTGGGCATGTAGACGGCGACCACGTCACCCTTGCGCACGTCGAGCGCGAGCAACCCGGCCGCGAGCCGCGAGACCTCGTCGGAGAGCTCCGCGTAGGTCAGCGTGCGAGAGTCCCCCGGCTCGCCCTCCCACACGACGGCCGGGTGGTCGGCCGTCGCCGGGTCCTCGGCCCAGCGGTCCACGCAGTTGTCCGCGACGTTGATCCGGCCGCCCTCGAAGTACCGGGTGTCGGTCATGCCGCCGCTGCGCACGCTCTGCCAGGGCGTGGACCAGCGCTGCTGCCGGGCGACCCACTCCCAGTAGTCGTCAGGCTCGTCGAAGGCGCGGGCTTCATGCAGTGCCTCGACCCGGTCGGGGACGACCCAGTTCGCCCGCAACGGGCGCAGCGGGGTCCGGATGAGCTGGGCGAGGCTGTCGTGAGCGTCGGACATCGTCGTCCTCTCGACTTCGTCGGGCTGTCTGTCAGACCGGGCTGATCAGGTGGTGGCGGCGGCCCGTCTCCCGGGTCCAGTGGTCGGCGTCGACCATCCGGGCGATGAGCTCCGCGCGCAGGCGTCCGGGCTCGACCACGGCGTCGACGACGAGGTCGCTGCCCATCCGCAGCAGGTTGATGTCCGCCTGCTGCTCCGCCGTGCGGGCGGCGACGAACGCGGCGCGCTCGTCCTCGTCGGTGATGGCGGCGATCTTGTTGGCGTACACCGCGTTGACCGACGCCCCGGCGGACATCGGGCCGATCGTCGCGGTGGGCAGCGCCAGGGTCGCGCGCGGCTCGAAGCCGGGGGCACACATCGCGTAGAAACCGGCCGCGTAGGCCTTGCGCAGCACCACCGAGTACTTGGGCACCTCGGCGGAGGCCAACGCGGCGATCCTCTTCGCGCCGTGCCGGATGATGCCCTGGCGCTCCACCTCGACGCCGACCATGAAGCCGGGAACGTCCTGCAGGAACACCAGCGGGATGTTGAACGCGTCGCACAGCGAGATGAACTTGGCCGCCTTGTCCGCCGAGTCGACGAAGATCGCCCCGCTGCGCACCTTGGGCTGGTTGGCCACGATGCCGATGACCCGGCCGTCGAGGCGGGCCAGCCCGGTGACCAGCTCCTGCGCCCAGCGCGCCTTGATCTCGAAGAACGTGCCGCCGTCGACGAGGCGGTCCACCACGTCCCGCACGTCGTAGCTGACGTTGGGGTCGACCGGCACCAGGCCGTCCGGCCACTCGGGCTGCTCGGGCTCGACCGCCTCGACCCGGGCCGGCGCGGCGCGGAAGTCGTCCGGCAGGTAGGACAGCAGCAGCCGGGCGGCGGCGACGGCCTCCCAGTCCTCGTCGAACACCTCGTCGCCGCAGCCGGAGACCTCGGCGTGCATCATCGCGCCGCCCATGGCCTCCAGCGTGGTGCGCTCGCCGGTCACCTTCTCCGCGACCCTCGGGCTGGCCAGGTACATCGAGGCGTTGCCGTTGACCATGCCGACCCAGTCGCAGAACGCCGGCATGTACGCCCCGCCGGCCGCCGACGGACCGTGCAGGCAACACAGCTGCGGCACCCGCCCGGACAGCCTGACCTGCAGGTTGAAGATCGCCGACGCGCCCCGGCGACCGGGGAAGAAGCCCATCTGGTCGGTCAGCCGGCCGCCGGCGGAGTCCACCAGGTAGACCACCGGCAGCAGGTCACGGTCCGCGCGCTCCAGGATCCGGATCTGCTTCTCGCAGGTCAGCTCACCCCAGGAGCCGGCCTTGACGGTGAAGTCGTGCGCGATCACCGCGACCGGCCGCCCGTACACCCGGCCGATCCCGGTGATCACCCCGTCGGCCGGCAGGTGGTCGGCGGCGGCCGAGGTGGCCAGCAGCCCGTCCTCGACGAACGTGCCGGGGTCGAACAGCACGGCCAGCCGGTCGCGCACCGGCAGCTTGTCCGGCCAGCGCGCCGGGTCGCCACCTTTCAACGCGCGCTCCGCGGCCCGCTCGACGTCCTCGATCCCGGGCGCCCCGTTCGTACTGATCGCCTCGGTACTCACACATCTCCCCTGGTCAAGCCATGCCCCTGGTCAGTATCTCCAGCTGGATCTCGTCGGTACCGCCGCCGATGCGCAGGATGCGGACGTCGCGGTAGTGCCGGGCGACGGGTGACTCCTCGACGAAACCGGCGCCGCCGAACAGCTGCACCGCGTCGTCCACGATCCGGTTGGCGGAGATCGCGGCGAGGTACTTCGCCCTGGCCACCGAGCGGGCCGCCTCCGGATGACCGGCGTCGAGCCGGGCCGCCGCCTGGTACGTGATCAACCGGGCGGCCTCCAGCTCCACCTCCATCGCGGCGAGCCGGTGCCGGATCGTCTGCAGGTGGGTCAGCGGCTCACCGAACGCCTCGCGCTGCCCGGCGTACTCGCGGGCCAGGTCCAGGCATTCGGCGGCGTGCCCGATGCCCATCGCGGCCAGCGCGACGCGCTCCAGCTGGAACGCCTCCATGATCTGGTAGAAGCCCCGGTTCTCGGTACCCAACACCGCATCGGCGGGCAGCGCGACGTCGTCCAGCAGCACCTCGCGGGTGTCCGAGGAGTGCCCGCCCATCTTCGCCCGCGGCCTGCCCAGGCTCAGCCCGTCGGTGCCGCGGCCGGCCAGGAACAGCGTCAGCCCACCTCGGCCGGCATCCCCGGTACGGGCCGCCCCGATTATCAGGTCGGCCAGCCCGGCGTTGGTGATGAACATCTTGCGGCCGTTGAGCAGCCCGCCGTCCTCGGTGCGCCGGGCGGTGGTGCCCACGCGTGCGACGTCGGAGCCGGTGCCCGGTTCGGTCACCGCGATCGCGGCCACCGCCTCGCCGGCCGCCAACGGGGCGAGGCAGCGGTCCTGTTGCGCCGGGGTGCCGTGCCGGATCACGTGCGGCGCCGCCATGTAGGCACTGACCAGCGCGGTCA
>NZ_JAODNI010000194.1 GCF_025465255.1 Pseudonocardia sp. | reverse complement strand
TCGAGGAGCGCCGCCACGTACGCGGCGCCGGTGGTCGTGGAGTTGGTGGGCTGGTCGGTGTGCGCAGAGCTGGTCATGGTGTCCTCCTGGACCGAAGCGGAGAGCTGGCAGGCCGCGCGGGGAGGGGTGGCGCCGTGGTGGCGCCGCCCCTTCTGGGGGTCAGCCGCGGTTGGCGTGGGCCGCGGCGAGGCTCATCGCCCGCAGGCCCTGGGCTTCCATCTCGTAGGCCGCGTCGGCGTTGGTGATCAGCTGTGCGGCGGAGGTGACCGCGTGCAGGACCCCGCCGGCGGTGCGGTCCCCACCGGAGATGAAGTGGTTGAAGATCGTGTCCTGCTGCTCGCCGGTGAACCGCAGCGCCTTGGCCACGTGCTCCAGGGTCTCGGTCGGCGTGGTGACCTCGACCCCGGCGGCGGCGGTGATCTCGGCGATCCGGGCCTTCACGAACTCGCGGTCCAGGAACGTCGCGACCGCGTCGCGGGCCTGCTTGATGACCAAATCCAGCGCGACCCGCGCGGTGTCCTCGGACCAGCGGATCTGCCCCTCGGGCAGGCGCCCGCCCAGGTGGACCTCCTTGAGCACGTGCTCGGTCAGCGTCATCCCGTTGTTGCAGATCTCCACGGTGAGCTGCGGGGAGATCTTGAAGCTGCCGTTGCCGGTCTCGGAGTTGGAGATGACGAACCCGGCCCAGACCAGCGGGTTGTCCGCGCCCCGGGCCCCGGAGAACGGGCTGGTGTAGTTGGCCAGCAGGTCCGGGGCGTACTCGGCGATCTCGGAGGAGCGGACCTTGACATACATCCGGGTCTCGGTCAGATCCGCGGAGGTGATGTCGACCTGCGCGCCGGCCTGCCGGATGCCGTCGAGCGCGGACATCAACACGTCGAGGTTGTCCACGATGCGGAACTGATCCGACAGCAGCGCCCGCATCACCCCGCTCTCCCCCTCCCCGGCGGCCAGGCCGGGGACGAGGAACCGGCGCTGCGGGTCGTGGGCGAGCCAGCCGTTGACGTTGGCGTCGTAGAGGCCCAGGTGGTTTTCCCTCACCCGGCGCAGGTACGGCGGCGGGATGTCGAGCTTCTTCGCGATCTGGTTGTCCGCGGCGGTGGTGGGCAGCAGCCGGGCGTCGGTGCGGGTGACCCCGTCCAGGGTGAGCTCGTGGGCGGCGCCGGCCACGAGCACCCGCCCATCGGCGGCGTGCAGGTTGGCCGCGGCGGTGACGACGTCGAGCTTCGCGGCGTGCTGCCCGCGCAGCACCTCCACCAGGTCGGCGAGGGTGGCGTGGCGGGCGGTGAGCTGCGGGATCGTGGGCTGGGACATGAGCGCTCCTGTAGGGAGTCGAGGCGCCCCGGGACCGCGAGGGGATCGGTTCCGGGGTGGCCCCACCGCTGTGGTGAGGCGTGACTCGCCCGCGCCCCGGGCGCCGGCGCGGGCCCGCGCTCGCCCGACCGGCGTGAGATCACTCCGCCGAACCGCACCCGAGCTCCGCGACCGCAGCGGTGATCTCACCCCTGTCGGGCCGGGCAGGCGGGGCATCGACCGGGAAGCCGCGGCCGGGGTGCAGAGTCACCACGCCCTCACCCAGGCGGAGGCGCGCCCGGTCCGCTCGCCGCGGAACAACCCGTGCGGCGGATCCAGGTGGGTCAACGGCCCTTGCCGGTGTGCCCTCCACGGCCGCCTGCGCGGCCTGATGGCCCCGGGGCGGGAGGTCTACCGCAGGATCGTGATCGTTCTGTGGCTGGTGACCGGCGTCGGGCTCGCCTAACGGGTCCCGTTCGGCGAGGTGATCGGCCTCTTCACCGGCTGACCGCCAGCTGATCCGCTGCAACGCGCCCGGTTCGACCTTACGGTCGGCCGGGCGCGTTCGTGTGCGGGCATCCGCGTAAGCGCGAACTGCGGGACGGTCGAGTCCGTCGAGGAGATCTGCTCTCAGGCGGGTTCGCCAGGGTGGTCGTTCACGTTCTCGGTGACCGGGGGAGGGGCGATGACGAACTTCTCGACCACGGTGTCGGGCTCGTTGATCACCTGTCCGTCGGACCGGACCCACTCGTTGCGCAGGTAGTGGAGGGCCCTGTCCTCGCTGATCTTCGCGTCGAGCATCCGCTGCAGGCGCGGCTGCTCCTTCTCGGTGGTTTCCTCAGGCACCCGGCGACGGTAAGGCCGTGTCCGACAGTTCCGCCGCGGACACGCGCCGACGTGGCCAGGGCTACGAGGACAAGGGGGCCCGCCGCAGCGGGCCCCCTTCGTGGGTGCGGGGCTGCGCGCGGGTGTTTCATGGACACATGCCTTTGAACGGTGAGTACGAACCGAGTCCCGCGCAGTGGGTCCGCGACCAGGTCGAGGAGTACGAGAGCTCCGGCGGCACGAAGGGCACCACGATGGGTGGGAGGCCCGTGATCATCTTGACGACGGTGGGGGCGAAGTCGGGCAAGCTTCGTAAGTCTCCGCTCATGCGCGTCGAGCACGACGGTTCCTACGCGGTCGTCGCGTCGCTGGGCGGGGCTCCGAGGAACCCGACCTGGTACAACAACGTCGCGGCCGACCCGCACGTCGAGCTGCAGGACGGCCCGGAGCGTCGCGACTACGTGGCCCGCGAGGTCACCGGTGGGGAAAAGGCCACCTGGTGGGAGCGCGCCGTCGCCGCCTACCCCGACTACGCCGACTACCAGCGCAAGACCGACCGGCAAATCCCGGTCTTCGTCCTCGAGCCCACCGCCTGAGACGAGGCGGGCACCGCGCCGCCCAGCGGCGTGTGGAAACCTCGGGGCGTCGAGTTCCGGGACCGAAGCTCGGGCTGGAACTCAGGTCTGCGGGGCCACTGCAGCAAGCTGCACGCGAGGACGCGGAGGACTGGGCAGTGGAGTATGGCTTCCCGTCATACGACGAGCCCGTTGACGACGACTCGCCCTTCTAGCTGGTAACTCGGTCGTGGCAGGCACGTACCCTCGCAACCGTGGAGTTCGTGCGAGGGACCTGCTGCGGGCGCGAGTGGGTCGGTGCCGATCGGGCACACTGTTGCGCCCGGGTTGGTTTCGCCGGCTGCGGTGAGGTATTCGATGACGCTGACCTCTTCGATGCTCACCGGCTTAGCGGCGTCTGTGCCGACCCTCGCCAGCTGGGCCTGGTCCAGACGAAGAACGGCATCTGGCTCCGTGCACTGGAGACCATGCGCGCTAGCTGAGACTCGGATTGCTATGACAAAGATGGCCGCAAATGTCTTCGCTCCGCTGGAGCCACCCGCATTCCGGGGGGCGGCTCAGGAGTTCTTCCGGTATCGGGTACCCCAGGTCGCACTGCGCACCGTGTCGGTCGACTCCAGGCCGGATCCGAGGGCCCCGCCGATGGTGGCCAGCGAGGAGACCAGCCAGGCGAGCCGGAAGTAGTCGGCGAAGCTCACCGGCCGTCCGATCGCGCTGGAGAACACCTGCGGGACCACCACGAACCAGCCGGTCAGGAAATTTCCGGCGAGCAGCACCACGTATGACACCAGAAGGCCGATCGCGAGAGTCAGCAGCGTCGCTGCGTTGTAGAGACGGATCCGACGGCGCTCCCGCGGGTCGGGGCGCCTCGGGTGCTGCCACAGTCCGTGGTTCAACAACAGCCAGCTCATGATCGCGGCGAGGGAGACCGCCGTGGCGATCCACAGCCGGATCGTGCTCATGGCCCCGCTGACCTGCCAGACCGGGCTGGACACCAGTCCGAAGGCCGCGGTGGCCAGGGCCGCGGCCAGCGCACCACGCAACCCGAGCACCAGCCGCCACGGCCGGTTCACCCGCACCATCCCCGCCAGCATCTGCAGCTGTCCGGCCGAACTGGTCAGCCGCAGGTCGATGTCATCGTCGTCGGGCTCGACCCGATGCAGGCTCGGCACCCGATCCTCGAGTCGCTGCAGGGGCTCGTCGGCGGTATCTCCGGCCGCCCATTCGAGGATCAGCCCGGCGACGATGTCGCGGGCCTGTTCCGCCGGGCGTAGCACCTTCAACGCGGGAACGCCGAGCACCGCCACTGCCTCGTCCCGGCTCAGTTCGGCCACGAGGGGCCGGCCGTCCTTGTGCACCGGCAGGTCGGTCAGGACGATCGCGAAGTCCCAGCCTTCCCGCCTGCGGCGCTCGGCGGTCAGGTCGATCAGCCGCTCCCCGCGGGCGTCCCCGCGGCGCCGCAGCGTCTCTGAGACCACGGTGAACGTGTAGCGCATCCCGTCCCGCGGCTGGTCGGCCAGCGTGTTCGGCAGCTCCTCGGCGAGCTGCTCCGCGATCTCGGTAGGAAGCCCGGGATCGGCCAGTAGCCCGACGACCACGGTCCGCTCCTGGCGGTCCTCAACTTCCCAGCGGATCGGCCTGCCAAGCGTCTTCTCCAGTGCCATTGCCGCCCCCTCGGGTCCGGTCGGTCGGCCTCATCACCCGGTGCGGTGCACGCCGGGGGCCGACTCGCCCGGCGACGAGGCCAACCTCGGCCGATGAGCAAGTCTCTATCCTGGACCCCGAGGAACGGAGCAACGGCGCCGGATTCATTCGGGCCGGCCCGGCGAGCGATCGTCGGCTGGCAGGCGGAAGCCTGGGCCCAAGCACCCGGCCGAGGCACTACCGTCTGACGCTATCGGATATCCGATAATCAGCATTGTGACAGCCAGGCGCAGCGAGTCGCCTGGATGAACCGGACGGTCAGCGGCAGCCCGCGGTGGGTTGTCCCCATCTCGCGGCTACCTGCTGGTCGCGCTGGGTCAGCTGCCACCGGCGGTGATCTGCTGGGCCAGGTAGAGGAGGCTGAGGAACGTGACGATTGCGGTGATGCCCCAGCCGGCGACCCGCAGCGGGCCGCTCACAGCTCGGTCACCCATCAGTCTCCGGTCGCTCGTCACGAGCATCAGTGCAGTCAGACCGATGGGCGTGGCGACCCCGGCGACGATGCTGGCCAGGAACAGCAGCCGGATCGGCGAGATCCCGATTGCGCTGAGCAGGACCGCCAGCACGGTCGATGCCGTGATCACACCGTAGAACGCGGGTGCGTTCCTGATCGGCTCCGACAGCCCCCTACGCACGTCCAGCTGCCCGCCCACCACGTAGCCTGTCGTGATCATCAGCACCGGCACGGCGATCAGCGCGGATCCCAGCAGCCCCACCCCGAACACGGAACTTGCATACGAGCCCGCGACGGGTGCCAGCGCCTGAGCCGCGTCCTCGGCGGTGTCGACCGGTCGGTGCTGCACGCCGAGCGTGGCACCGGTGGCTATCAGGATGAACCAGATGATCGCCACGGAGAAGAACGTGCCGACGATGGCGTCGAGCTGCCGGGTCTTCCGCAGCCCTTCGCTGGGCTGTTCCTCGGCGATCTGCACCGTCTGCCACACGTACACGTACCCGGTAATGGCGGTGCCCAGCATCGCCACCGCACCAGTGACGTACTCCCTGTTCATCGAGAAATGGGGGATGAAGGTGTCCCGGAGCACCCGGCTCCAGTAGGGATGGGCGAGTACCGCCGCGATCGGATAGGCGAGCAGGACCAACAGCACGTACTTCAGCACTCGTTCGACCTCGTCGTAGGTACCCCACAACACCAACGCCAGCGCCGCACCGCCGAAGAGGACCAGGAACCAGTTGCTCTCCCGATGGAACAGCAAACCCAGTGCTGCTGCGCCGGCGTGGATGTCTGCGGCGAGGGTGAGGACGTTGACGCCCACGATCGATCCAAGCAGGACCCATTGTGGAACAGGCCCGTACCGGTCCTTGACGGCCTCCTGCAGATTACGTCCGGTAATGGCTCCGACGCGCGTGGCGATGACCAGCACGATGGCCAGTATGGGGAACAGCAGCCAGGCCAGCCACGACAACGCGTAGATCGTGGTGGCACCGACGACCGCCATCGTGGCCACGGTCGTCGGATCGATGTCTGCGGCCCCGGCTACCAGCCCAGGGCCCAGGGTCCTCAGGGTGGCGACGGCACGACGCGGGCCATGCGCGACGGCGTTTCCTCTCCGTTCCGGCCCGGTGCCCTGCTGCTCCTTCCCTTTCTGCATCTCGCTACGCCTCTGTCTCCTGGACCGACGACAGTAACGAGGCCCCTGGTACCCGCGTTCGCCGGCGTCAAACGAGGAGTTCCTCACCGGGGGACGTCACGTGGCCTGGTCGCCGGCGGCCACCGCCGGTGGTGCCTCAGGACGACATCGCCGAGGTCGCCCAGGCGCTCACCAGGACGCAGACGAAAAGCCCGCAGAGCCATGTACGGGTTTCGCGAGCTTTGACCGCTTGTCCTGCACGGACGTAACAGATCAGTCACTCGTGACGAGTCGACCTGCGCGACCCGGGTCTCCGTCCCTGGAACACGTGCGGCAAGCCGTGCACATCTGCCCCGGTCAAGCGCTCTCGCTGAGCGAGAACTGAGCGCAGCAACGTGACATCCCAGCGACAACCCGCACGGGCCGGCTCATGCCGGGACCGGACCGGCTGGCGCGATCGCCGGTTCCATAGCTGTAGCCGTATCGGGCCTCGGCGGTGCTCCGGGATCCTCGGCGGGGTCCCGGAGCACCACCCGGCTCGCTCAGGCGGCGATGTCGAGGGTCGGCTGGTAGCGGCGCAGCCAGGCGTCGAGCTGCAGCACGTTCTCGATCTTCGCGCGAGCCGACTCGAGGCTCCGGGAGCCGACCTCCTGCTCGGTCAGCGCCCGTGCGGTCTCCCGGTTGATGAGCGGCAGGACCGGCGAGTCCTCGGCCACCAGCAGCTTGGCGAGCTGGTCGCGCAGCATCCGCTCGTAACCGGGGTCCTGGGTGGACGGGTACGGGCTCTTGACCCGCTCGACGATCGACTTCGGGAGCACATCGCGGGTCGCGGCCCGCAGCAGGCTCTTCTCCCGGCCGTCGAACGTCTTGAGCGCCCACGGGGTGTTGAACACGTACTGCACCAGACGGTGGTCGCAGAACGGCACCCGGACCTCGAGCCCGCTGGCCATGCTCATCCGGTCCTTGCGGTCGAGCAGGATCTGCACGAACCGGGTGAGGTGCAGGTAGCAGACCTCCCGCATCCGGCGCTCCTGCGCCGAGACACCGCCGACGTGCGGCACCTCCGCGAGCGCGTCGCGGTAGGAGGCGTCTCGGTACCCGGGCAGGTCCAGCTTCTGCAGCAGGCCCGGCTCGAACAGGCTGCCGCTCTCGTCGAGCGGGCTGCGACCCGGCACCGCCATCCACGGGAAGGTGTCGGCATTGACCGCCTGCGGGTCGTGGAACCAGCGGTACCCGCCGAAGACCTCATCGGCCGACTCGCCCGACAGGGCCACCGTAGAACGACCCCGGATCGCCTTGAACAGCAGATACAGGGAGGTATCCATGTCCCCGATGCTCACCGGCAGGTCCCGGGCCCGGAGCACCGCGGCCCGGGCGTCGGGGTCCATCAGGTCGTCGTTGGACAGGGTGATGTCGCTGTGGTTCGCGCCGACGTGTTCGGCGAGCTCACGGACGTACGGGCCGTCCGGGGTATCACGCATCGGGTCGGCGCTGAAGTTCTCCTCGTAGCCGACGAACCCGACCGAGAACGAGCGCACCGGCCCGGCGCCGGCGGCGGCGAGCTTCTGCGCGGCCAGCGCGGTCACGGCGCTGGAGTCCAGGCCCCCGGAGAGCAGCGAGCACAGCGGCACATCGGAGATCAGCTGGCGGGAGACGATGTCGTCGAGCAGCTCACGGACGTGAGCCACCGTGGTGTCCCGGTCGTCGGTGTGCTCGATGGCCTCCAGCTTCCAGTAACGCCGGATGGTGAGGCCATCGCGGTTCACCCGGACCAGCGAACCCGGGCGGACCTCGTGCATGCCCTTGTAGATCCCGTGGCCAGGGGTCTTCACGTGGGCGAGCAGTTCGCGCAGGCCGTCGGTGTCGAGCGTGGCTGGCGCCGACGGATGGGCCAGGATCGCCTTGGGCTCGGAGCCGAACAGCACGCCGTCGGGGGTCGGGTAGTAGTACAGCGGCTTGACGCCCATGCGGTCCCGGACCAGGAACAGCTCCTCGCGCCGGGCATCCCACAGCGCGAACGCGAACATGCCGTTGAGGCGATCGACGACGTCCTCGCCCCACTCGAGGTAGCCGTGCAGCACCACCTCGGTGTCACTGTCGGTCCGGAACGTGTGGCCGCGCCCCTGCAGCTCGGCGCGCAGTTCGGTGAAGTTGTAGACCTCGCCGCTGTAGACGATCGTCGCCAGCGTCTCGCCGTTCTCCTCAACGGTCATCGGCTGCCGTCCGCCGGGCACGTCAATGATCGCCAGCCGGCGGTGGCCGAGCGCGGCGTGCCGGCTCGTCCACAGCCCCTGGTCGTCCGGGCCCCGGCAGGCCATGGTGTCGACCATCGGCTGCACGCGAGTCCGCTCGCGCTCGAGGTCGCCCCGGAAGTCGCACTGTCCTGCGATGCCACACATAGCGTTTGCCTCCCCCGTGTCGCCCGGTTACACACCGGCAACTAGCGGTCACCTGCCTGTGACATCTCGACCGTACGACCATCTCGTTAGCTATCGCAACCAATCGAGAGGACCGATCGAGGCCCACGGCGGCGGAGGGGGCGTTTCGGCTGATGGAGGGAGCGCCTCGACTCGAGAGATCATCGGTGACGATCATTACGGGACCGAACAGGCCTCAGACGCGAGTCCACCGAGACTGGTCTCCGGACCGGCCCTGGCCAAGATCGACAGAGACCGGTACTCGGTGCGCGCCGTCGCACGTTCCGGGCCGAAGAAGCACCGCCCGACCTCGAGGTCTTCTCGGTCGTCCCCCGATACGATCCGGGAGGAACGGCGCAGCGCCCGCCGCACGTCCGCGGTCGCGAGAGGCCGCCGGCGTGCCCCCGCCGGTAATCTGTCAACCGACGAGGGCGTTCCTGCACCGCGCCAACCCGTGGATCTGTCGTCCTGCGTGGCGTGCTGGTGTTACGGGGCAACTATCGACACTGAGCCTTTGCCAACCTGACGGACGGGCTGGTCAGCGGGTGTTCGGCGTGGCGTGCCCACGAACAGGTGAAGCTCCTGGTAGACGGGCGATTGCTGAGATCAAACCGGCCAACCAGGAGCTTCACGTGCTGTCCTACCCGTCCGGGATGACCGTGTCCAGCCGCGCGCTGAACCTGCTCACCGACGCCCTGCGCGCGCACCGCAACCAGCGAGCGACCCGCTGGCGCAAACTCTCCGCCGGCCGCCAAGCCCTGCTCGTGGTGGCCTACCTACGCAAGGGCGAGACCTACGCCGACCTGGCCCGCGGGTTCAAGATCGGCACCTCGACGGTCTACCGATACCTGCGCGAGGCGCTCGCGCTGCTCGCCGCGATGGCACCCACCCTGGCCCAAACGATCGAGGTCGCCCGCCGGAACGCGTTCGTGATCGGCGACGGCACCCTGCTGCGGATCGACCGGGTCGCCATGGCCTCGGGCCGGGACCGGGGGTTCTACTCCGGCAAACACAAGGCCCACGGCCTGGATGTGCAGGTCATCGCCGACCCGATCGGCCGGCTGGTGCGGATCTCGCCGCCCCTGCCCGGCGCCCGACACGACATAGGCGCCGCCCGCGAGCACGGCATCATCGACGCGATCACCGGCGCCGACATCCCCGCGGTCGCCGACACCGCCTACCAAGGCGCCGGCCCGACGGTGGCGGTTCCGCAGCGGCGGCGGCTTTCCCGGGTGCAGAAGGAGGTCAACGCCGCCCACGCCCGCCGGCGCGGCCCAGGTGAGCGGGTCAACGCCGAACTGAAGAACTGGCGCATCCTGCGCAAGATCCGTTCCTGCCCGAGCCGCGCCGCCGAACTCGTCGCCGCAGTTCAAACCCTCATGATCGCCAGCGCATGATCAGGTTGGCAAAGGCTCAGTGCAACAGCCGGGTTAGGCGACTACCGGTGAGATTGGAAGATTTCGCAGGCCGCGGATGAAGAAGTTCTTCGTGTCACGCACGGCTGCGTCCGGGTTCCAGGAGAAGCCGGAGTAGTGCTCGAGGAGCTTTTCTAGCACAACCGTGGCTTCAAGCGTTGCGAGGTTTGCGCCCAGGCAGCGGTGAATACCGTGGCCGAAGGCTAAATGCCCGAGGCTCCCGGTGGTGTCTCGAGTGATGTCGAAGTGCTCGGGACGATCGGAGAACTTAGACTCGTCGTGGTTAGCCGAGCCGAAGGACAACAGGCAGACTGCCCCCTTCGGCAGGGTGACGCCTGACAACTCGACATCGTGCAGGACCAGACGGGGCATGTGGAGCCCTGAGCCATCATAGCGGAGGGCCTCTTGTACTGCGTTCGGAATGAGTTCGCGATTCGTCCGTAGCATCTGGTACTGCTCCGGATGCCGCAGGAACGTGAGCAGCATGTTCGAAATGAACTTTTGTGTACTCTCCGTTCCGGCCGCGTTGAGCAACTGCAGCATCTTGCGCACTTCAATCTCGGTCAGCTTGTCGCCTGCGTCCGAGGCCGCCACTAGTGCGGAGACGAGGTCGTCCCCGGGCTCGGCGCGACGTTGATCGATGAGATCGCAGAGAAAGGTGCCGTAGTCCTGTTGCGATTTCTTCATTCGAGCTACCCACTCGGAATCGAGCGGTTCACCAGACGCAATCGTCGAGGCAATCTCTGACTCCACGTCCGTGAATGCCTTACACTGCGCATGTAGCGATTCAGGCACTCCCATCAACGTGAAGAAGGTCTTCACGGGAAGCGGCTGAGCGATCTCCTGCACGAAGTCGAACTCGCTCAGCGGGCTGACCCGTTCAATAGCTTCGTCTACATACTCAGCGATTGAGCTACGCAGTGCAGCAATGGACTTCGGGGTGAAGGCGGAGGCCATCAGCCGGCGCAGCCGCGTGTGTTCGGGCGGATCGGAGCTCAGCATCATGACACCGTCATGATCCGGGATCGGGTTATACTCGCCCGAAAACGTGTCCGAGATGATGGTGGAGCTAAACACTTCGGGGTTACGCAGGGCGAACACGTTGTCGTCATATCGGCTCAGGACCCACAGGCCTGCGCCTCCGACGTTGTGTACTGGCGATTCTCGACGCAAGACTTCATAGAAGGGATAGGGATCTTCGATGACATCAGGTGCGAACGGGCTGAAGTCGACTGTCTGGCTAGTCATGAAACCTCCTTGGGTGGGTCCTGCAAACTTAACGGGCCTGGGAATGTGAGATGCCGCGGATTTGACCCAACTGCCCGAGCGCGCCGCGCTGTGCGTCCGCTGAGCCTGCGGTCAATGCGCCGCCGTGCACTCATGGAGTCCCGGTCCCCCTCAGCGAGCGGGAGTTGCCGCGTGCTGGTCCCCGGCGCGGGGAAGCCGTTCGGCGAAAGCGGAATGGGTGCCGAACATACGGTGGCCGTAGACGAGCGGGGCAACCTCGACTGGAGTGGCTTGCGTGACTACGCCGAGCAGCAGCAGGTGATCGCCGCCACGGACTTCCTGCGCCAACTCGCATACCATCCAGCCGGCCGCCCCCGGCAGCCGCGGGAGGCCTTGATCGAGGTGCCATTCCGCAGCGGAAAACCGATCAGCGCTACGGCGAGCGAAGAGCATCGCCAAGTTGTCTTGGTCCTGGCTGAGGACGTTGACCCCGAATCTGCGCGTCGCGAGCACACTCGCTAGGAGGCTCGAGCGCTTGTCCAGTGCGATGCTCACCATTGGTGGATCCAGGGACAGGGAGGCAAAGGCGCTGACTGTCGTTCCGTGCGGCTGGCTATCTCGGTACGTGGTCACGATCGTGACGGGGGAGCAGACGCCCGCCATCAGATCACGGAACTGTCGTTCGAATACTGTCATGTTGTGTCACGCCGACTCGGGTTGGTGTGCGCCGGTCATGGTGGCGGCGACGTCTTGGGGGATTTGTAACGATGGGGGTGGGGGCGGGCCCCAGTCGAACAGCGCTCGTGCGCCTTCGAAGA
>NZ_JAODNI010000193.1 GCF_025465255.1 Pseudonocardia sp. | reverse complement strand
TCTTCGAAGGGAACGCCTCATGCCCGTCGCGCCGAACGCGGACCCGACCCGAACCGTCACCACCGGGGTCGTCCGGCCGTTCTTCGCTGATGCCGACTTCGACTACGCCTTCCGCTGCGCCCTCGGGGCCACCGGCTACGGCGCCGGGGATCTCGGCATGTGGCTCGCCACCGCCGCGCGGATCGTCGACGGCGACCGGCAGAGCTGGTTCACCGCATGGTCCGAGCGGGCCGATCAGCTCGTCCGGCTCGCCGACGCGACCGTCGCGGCCGATCCGGTCGGCGCGTCCTGGGCGTACCTCTCCGCGTCGGCCGCCTACTCCCGGGCCCTCGGCGCCGTCGACGGCCTGCCCGCCGAGCAGGCCGACGCGGTCGCCGTGCCGACCTTCCGCAGCTCGCGGCGCTGCTGGGACGCGATGATCGACGCCTCCGGTGGCCGGTTCGTCCGGGTCGACGTGCCGTACGAGGACACCACCCTCCCCGGCTACCTGCTGCGCCCGGACACCTCCGGCAGCGCGCGTCCGACCCTGGTGATGACCAACGGCAGCGACGGCTCGGTGGCGGACCTGTGGGCGAGCGGCGCCGCGGAGGCGTTGGACCGCGGCTGGAACGCCTTCGTCTACGACGGGCCCGGGCAGCAGTCGATGCTCTTCGAGCGCCATGTGCCGTTCCGGCCGGACTGGGAGGCCGTGCTCACCCCGGTCGTCGACGCGCTCGTCGCCCGTCCGGACGTCGACGCCGCCGCACTCACGGCCTACGGCCTCAGCCAGGGCGGGTTCTGGCTGCCCCGTGCGCTGGCCTTCGAGCACCGGTTCGTCGCCGCGGTCGCCGACCCCGGCGTCGTCGACGTGTCCACCTCGTGGACCGCCTACCTCCCTCCGGAGATGATCGAGCTCCTCGACAGCGGGCAGAAGGATGTCTTCGACCACTACATGTCGCAGGCCGGGCAGGATCCCGACACCGCACGCACCTTCGCCTTCCGGGCCCGCCCGTTCGACATCGACGACCCCTACGACCTGTTCACCGCCGTCCGCCGATACCAACTGCGCGACGTCGCCGGACAGATCCGCACCCCTTTGTTGATCACCGAGCCCGAGGACGAGCAGTTCTGGCCGGGCCAGTCCGTCGAACTCGCCACCCTGCTCACCGGCCCCCATCAGATCGTGCGCTTCACCCGGGAGGACGGCGCGAACCAGCACTGCCAGCCCCTCACGCCCCGGTTCGGCCAGGCGACGATGTTCGGCTGGCTGACGGCTCAGCTCGCCGCACGGCCGGGTGGAGCGCCGCTGAGCCGCCGGGCCGCGCGAACCGCGCCGACGACCGGAAGGACAACGCCTGTCCGGCCGCCAGGAGTGTGGCTCGGCGATCATGGATAGAGGGTCGCCCCGCTGGGGCGATCAAGGACAGAAGGGCGCTCGTGGTGATCGATTGACGCCCCTTTTGGCCTTGATCGACGAGAGTCGCCGAACGGCCACTGACCAGCGACCCGGAAGGTGGACCGGCTTGCGGTGGGGGCGCGCCGGACGTCGCGCTACGACGGACCCGCCGCCTCGGCGGGTGTGAGCCGCCCCTGCGACGGGTCGGCGTCGCCGTATTCGTCGTGCCAGTTCCACCACTCGTACGGCGGCGTCCGGGGATAGCCCTCGGGCGAGTCCTCCCACTCCTCCTGCCGCCCGAGGGCGGTCATGTCGAGGTAGCTCCAGGTGCTCCCCAATGCCTCGTCGCCACGGTTGTTGATGAAGTAGGTGCGGAACACGCGGTCGCCGTCGCGGAGGAACGCGTTCGTGCCGTGCCACTCGTCCACACCGAAGTCGGTGTCGAACTCGTCGGTCATGGTGTACCAGGGCATCGTCCAGCCCATCCGCGCCTTCACCCGCGCGATGTCCGGCTGCGGCGCGCGCGAGACGAAGGCGAGCGTGGTGTCACGGGCATTCAGATGGGCGACGTGGGCGACCTGATCGGCCACCAGTGAACAACCCTTGCAAGCATGGTCGGGCCAGCCGAACACACCGGGCTCGAAGAAGGCGCGGTAGACGATCAGCTGACGACGACCCTCGAACAGGTCGAGCAGTGTCGACCTACCCTCAGCCCCGTCGAACTCGTACTCCTTCTCGACGGCCAGCCACGGCATCCGCCGACGCTCCGCGGCCAGGGCATCACGGGCGCGGGTCATCTCCTTCTCCTGCACGAGCAGCTGCCGGCGCGCAGCCTCCCACTCCCGCAGCGGAACGATCGGGGGTGTCTTCATCATGATGTCCGCCTTCCGGTTCGGGTCCGAGCTCATGCGCTCGTGAACGTCGTACTTGCGGCTTCTTCGGCGGGAACGCGCGGGCGACCGCGGCCGTTGGGCTGCCCTTCACCGGTGGTGATCAGGTTTCGCAGGCTGCCGTCGACGTAGAAACCCCATGAGGTGGCACAAACGTCGAAGCACTCGTACTCGGGAACCAGGCCCTCGTGCGTGAAGCGGACCTCGGTCCGGCCGTCCTTCTCGGAGATGTCGAAGCTGATCGTGGTGCCCGTCCACTCGGTCTCGTCCTCGGTGAAGTCGAAGTGGTTCTCCACCACGAGCCAGGAGATTCTCCGGTCGGGGACCACCTCCGTCACCCGGATCGTGCAGCGGTGAACGTCCTCGTAGTGATACGTGAACTCGTCACCGAGCTCGGCGGTGCCGCCGTCGATCTCTTCCGACCACCATCCACGAACGTTCCTGATGGCGTCGAAGGCTTCCTTCGCAGTCGTTCGCTCCACCGAGAAGCCGGTGGTGAAACCGTGGTCACTCATGATTCCTCGCCTTTCGCGTCGTGTGTAGGAGTGGAATGTGCGTGCCCGTGGGTTGAGGGCCGGGCTCATCGATCGAGGTGGTCCTTCAACGCGTCGAGCGAGCTGTCCCAGTCGCGGGCCAGCGCGGCCAGGAACTGCTGCGCCACCTGCATCGGGGCGGAGCGGAGCCGGTACCGCACCCGGCGCCGCTCCCCCGGTTCGGCCGTCACCAGGCCGGCCTCGGCCAGCAGGGCCAGATGCTTGGCGATCGCCTGCCGCGTGATCGGCAGGAGACCGGCCAGGTCCGTGGCCGTGGCGGGACCGCCCGACGCCAGCGCGGCCAGGATGGCGCGCCGGCTCGGGTCGGCCAGGGCGACGAAGACCTGTTCGGCGGTCGCCTCGATGTCAGGCGGCATCGAGGTAGTCGACCAGCTCGCCAAGCTCGCTCGCCCAGCCCTCGGTGTTGCCGCCGTACGCCTTGCTGTGGGCGTCCTCCGGCAACTGGGCGAAGCCGGTCTCGACGACGGTCAGCCGCGTCCCCGCACCGACCGGCTCGAGCGTGAACTCGACATACGTGCGACGCGGGTCGTCCTCGGGCAGGCCGAAGATCTGCCAGGTGAAGCCGAACACCGTCGGCTCCTCGACGCGCTCGACGCGCATGTCGGCCTTGTGGCCGCCGGTCCAGGACATCTGGGCCGAGCCGCCCGGACGCAGGTCGATCGTCGCCTGGTTGCCGAACCAGGTGCTCAGGCCCTCGGCCGTGGTGAGCGCGGCCCACACCTTGGCCGGCGGGTGGGCGATCTCGACGACCCGCTCGATGCGATCGGGGAATCCCATGCCAACCTCCACAAGTAGCAACTGAGTGATTGCTACAGTATGGCAACCTTTGGATTGCGTCAAGAGGTGGGCCCCGATGCTTCCGTGTGGTGGCGACCCGGCCCGATCGACACCGGCCCGTGGTCGCCCTTCACACGGGCACCGTGTGCTGCAGGATGGCGGCGTGACCTACCTCGCCGCCCCCGACCGCTACGACTCGCCGACCTCCGTCACCTTCCGGCGCTGCGGGCGCAGCGGGCTGGACCTGCCCGCGATCTCCCTCGGGCTGTGGCACAACTTCGGCGACGACATGCCGCTGGACACCCAGCGCGCGATCCTGCGGCGCGCGTTCGACCGCGGCGTCACGCACTTCGACCTGGCCAACAACTACGGTCCGCCCTACGGCGGCGCCGAGCGCAACTTCGGCACGCTGTTCGCCCAGGACCTCCGGCCGTACCGCGACGAGCTCGTCCTCTCCACCAAGGCCGGCTACGACATGTGGCCCGGCCCGTACGGCCAGGGCGGCGGTTCGCGGAAGCACCTGCTCGCGAGCCTCGACCAGTCGCTCGACCGGATGGGCGTCGAGTACGTCGACATCTTCTACAGCCACCGCTACGACCCCACCACGCCGCTCGAGGAGACGATGGGGGCGCTCGACACCGCGGTCCGCTCCGGCCGCGCGCTCTACGCCGGCATCTCCTCCTACAGCGCCGAGCGCACCCGCGAGGCCGCCGCGATCCTGAAGGATCTCGGGACGCCGCTGCTGATTCACCAGCCGTCGTACTCGATGCTCAACCGCTGGATCGAGGACGACCTGCTCGACGTCCTGGGCGACACCGGCGTCGGCTGCATCGCCTTCTCCCCGCTCGCGCAGGGCATGCTGACCTCGAAGTACCTCGACGGCGTCCCGACGGGCTCCCGCGCGGCCCAGGGCAAGTCGCTGTCCCCCGACCTGCTCACCGAGAAGTCGCTCGCGCACGTCCGCGCGCTCGACGCGATGGCGAAGGACCGCGGCCAGACGCTCGCGCAGATGGCGCTGGCCTGGGCGCTGCGGGACCCCCGGGTCACGTCGGTCCTCATCGGCGCCAGCAGCGTCGCGCAGCTCGACGACAGCCTCGGCGCGCTCGAGAACCCCACCTTCGACGACGCCGAGCTCGCGCGGATCGACGAGCACGCGGTGGACGCGGGGATCAACCTCTGGGCGGAGTCCGCGGAGCGCTGAGCCGAGGGAGCCCTGAGCCGAGCGAGCTCCGAGCCGAGGGAGCGCCGGACCCCCTTAGCACCCCCGCGGCGCGGGAGAACGTGGACCACCTCGGATGCGAGCGTTCGACGGGTGGAAGCGATGATTGGTGATCAGCCGAACCGGTAACCCAGCTTGCCGGGGATCATGGTGCCGGCGCGGTGGGGCGCGCCACCTCGCATGGTCGGCTGACCAGGGACGATCATCGTGGGGAGAGCGGATGTCGGACACGCCGGAGGCTCAGGAGGAGCAGGCGCACGAGCCCAGCGAGATCACCTACGTCGAACACTTCCATCCGGCCCGTCCCCGCAGCCTCCGGCACCGCGCCCGCGTCAAGTCGCCCTTCGCGCGCCACTCCGTGGCCCAGGACGGTCCGGCGACCGGGGAGAACCCGGCCTACGTGTCCTGGCTGCTCAACCAGTCGATGCTCTCGGACGCCAACGAGATCAGCCGGCAGTTCTCCGGCCAGGGCTCGATGTGGCAGAACCCGTTCGCCAACCCCGGCCCGCGCCAGGCCGTCGAGACGGCGTCGGTCTGGTTCACCGCCTACCCGCTCTCACTGATCACCCGGCCGGGTGAGTCGTTCCTCGCCGTGATGGCGGACGACGCGATGTGGGAGGCCTTCTCCAGCATCGGGATCGAGGCCGTGCACACCGGCCCGGTCAAGCGCGCCGGCGGCATCTCCGGCTGGCAGTACACCCCGAGCGTCGACGGGCACTTCGACCGGATCAGCACCCAGATCGATCCCGCCTTCGGCACCGAGGCCGAGTTCCGGGCCATGTGCGGCGCGGCGACCTGGTGGGGCGGCACGATCATCGACGACGTCGTCCCCGGGCACACCGGCAAGGGCGCGGACTTCCGGCTCGCCGAGATGAAGTACGCGGACTACCCCGGCATCTACCACATGGTCGAGATCGACCAGGACGACTGGAGCGCGCTGCCGGAGGTCCCGCCGGGGAAGGACTCGGTCAACATCGACGCGGCGTGCGAGGAGTGGCTGGACAAGGCCGGCTACATCATCGGCCCGCTGCAGCGCGTGATCTTCTACGCCGAGGGCGTCAAGGAGACGAACTGGAGCGTGACCCGCCCGGTCGTCGGGATCGACGGCGTCGAGCGCCGCTGGGTCTACCTGCACTACTTCAAGGACGGCCAGCCGTCGATCAACTGGCTGGACCCGTCGTTCGCCGGGATGCGGATGGTCATCGGCGACGCGCTGCACTCGCTGGCGGACCTCGGATCCGGGGCGCTGCGGCTGGACGCGAACGGCTTCCTCGGCGTCGAGAAGAGCGCGTCGGAGGGCAACCCGGCCTGGTCGGAGGGCCACCCGCTCTCCGAGGCCGCGAATCACCTCATCGCGAGCATGGTCCGCAAGGTCGGCGGGTTCACCTTCCAGGAGCTGAACCTGACGATCGACGACATCCGCGTCACCTCCGAGGCCGGCGCGGACCTGTCCTACGACTTCATCAACTGGCCCGCCTACCAGCACGCCCTGGCCACCGCGGACACCGAGTTCCTCCGGCTCACCCTGCGCACCTCGCTCGAGCTCGGCGTGGACCCGGCGTCCCTGGTGCACGCCATGCAGAACCACGACGAGCTCACCTACGAGCTCGTGCACTGGTCGACCGGGCACCAGCACGACGTCTACACCTACAAGGGCGCGGAGATCACCGGCGGCGAGCTCGGGGACTCCGTGCGCCGGGACCTCTGCGAGCACCTGACCGGTCCGAACGCCCCGTACAACCTGGTGTTCACCACCAACGGCATCGCCTGCACCACGGCCACGGTCATCGCGGCCACACTGGGGGTCACGGACCTCGACGAGATCGACGACATCGACCGGATCCGCCGCGCACACCTGCTGCTGGCCATGTTCAACGCGCTGCAGCCGGGGGTCTTCGCGCTCTCCGGCTGGGACCTCTGCGGCATGCTCACGCTGCCCCCCGAGGAGGTCGGTGACCTGCTGGACACCGGGGACACGCGCTGGATCCATCGCGCCGCGCACGACCTGATGGGCGTCAATCCCAAGGCGACGAAGTCGGCCGCGGGGATGCCCCGGGGCCGCAGCCTCTACGGCACCATCCCGGACCAGCTCGCGGACGAGGCCAGCTTCCTGCGCCAGCTGCAGGCGATCCTGAAGGTCCGCTCGCACTACCGGATCGCCGTCAGCCGCCAGGTGGACGTCCCGGACGTCTCGCACAAGGGGATGCTCGTGCTCGTCCACCAGCTCGACGACCCGGCGCAGCTGCAGCTCACCGTGCTGAACTTCGCCAACGAGCCGATCGCCGGCACCGTCCACTCGGTGGAGCTGCCCCCCGGCGCCCAGGTGTCGGACATGTTCACCGGCGAGGTGATCGCCGCAGTCGACGACCTGCGGAGCTTCACCCTCGAGCTGGAGGAGCACCAGGGGATGTCGTTGCTGGTCCAGCGGCCGGCCGAGGAGTCCGCGCAGGCGTAGTCGCGTCGTCCGGCAGTGTCCGCACAGCGCAGTCGATCTATTCCCCGGCTGCCTGTGCGGTGCTTCACGCTGCCCTGCCGGCCCCCCTGCTGGTTACTGTGGTGGGGACCTCGTCGCCTCACGGAAAGAGACGTCCGATGCCCGTTGTGCTCGTCGCACGGCTGTGGCTCGACGGCGTCGGCTCGCCTCCCGGCCACTGTCCGGCGTAACCGCCCCGGCCCGGCACCGGCGATGTCCCCGTCTTCCGGGGAGAGCTGTGTGCGAATCCTCCCGTGAAGGACCTCGCCCGTGAGCGACCCACGAAATCCCCTCCCCCTCACCCCCCTCCATATCGCGGTCGCCCTCGACGGCGCCGGCTGGCACCCCGCCGCCTGGCGTGAGCCCGAGGCCAGACCTACCGAGCTCCTCGACGCCCGGTACTGGACCGACCTCGTCCAGGAGGCCGAGCGCGGCCTGCTGGACCTGGTGACGATCGAGGACTCCTTCGGCCTCCAGTCGTCGAACCCCGGCAGGCCGGACGACCGCACCGACCAGGTCCGCGGCCGGCTGGACGCGGTACTGGTCGCGGCTCGGGTCGCCCCGCTGACCGAGCACGTCGGGATCGTCCCGACCGCCGTCGTCACCCACACCGAGCCGTTCCACGCGTCCAAGGCCGTCGCGACGCTGGACTGGGTGAGCACCGGGCGCGCCGGGGTCCGGGTCCGGGTGTCGAGCCGGCCGGACGAGGCGGCGCTGTTCGGCCGCCGGACGGTCGAGCCCTTCGAGCCGGGCCGCGCGGACTCCGCCGACACGGACGGGGGCCCGATCACGGACCTGTTCGACGAGGCCGCGGACTACGTCGAGGTCGTGCGCCGGCTCTGGGACAGCTGGGAGGACGACGCCGAGATCCGCGACGCGGCCACCGGCCGATTCGTGGACCGGGAGAAGCTGCACTACATCGACTTCGAGGGCCCGCACTTCTCCGTCCGCGGCCCCTCGATCACCCCGCGGCCGCCGCAGGGCCAGCCGATCGTCGCCGCGCTCGCGCACCGCACGGTGGCCTACCGGCTCGTCGGCCGCTCGGCGGACCTCGGGTTCGTCACCCCGCGGGACGCCGCGGACGCCCGCGCGATCCTCGCCGAGGTCCGCGCCGAGCAGGCCGTCGCCGGCCGGGCGGACGAGACTGTGCACGTGCTCGGGGACGTCGTCGTCTTCCTGGACGACGACGCGGCCGCGGCCGCGGACCGCAAGGCGCGGCTCGACGCGCTGCTCGGCCGGGAGCTGATCAGCGACGCGCGGATCTTCGTCGGGACTCCGGTCGAGCTGGCCGACCTGGTGCTGGAGTGGCGGGAGGCGGGGCTCGGCGGCGTCCGGCTGCGGCCCGGCGGCCTCCCCCACGACCTGGAGCAGATCACCCGCGGCCTCGTCCCCGAGCTGCAGCGCCGCGGCGCCTTCCGCACCGCCTACGAGGCGGACACCCTGCGCGGGCTGCTCGGCCTGACCCGGCCCGCCAACCGCTACGCGGCCGTCTGAGGGGACGACGATCATGGCCAAGAAGCAGATCCACCTCGCCGCGCACTTCCCCGGCGTCAACAACACCACCGTCTGGAGCGACCCGGCGGCGGGCAGCCACATCGACTTCCGGTCGTTCGTGCACTTCGCGCAGACCGCCGAGCGGGCGAAGTTCGACTTCCTGTTCCTCGCCGAGGGGCTGCGGCTGCGCGAGCAGAACGGGCAGATCTACGACCTGGACGTCGTCGGCCGGCCGGACACCATGGCCGTGCTGGCCGCGCTCGCCGCCGTCACCGAGCGCCTCGGCCTGGCCGGGACGATCAACTCGACGTTCAACGAGCCGTACGAGATCGCCCGCCAGTTCGCCTCGCTGGACCACCTGTCGGCGGGCCGGGCGGCGTGGAACGTCGTCACGTCCTGGGACGAGTTCACCGGCGAGAACTTCCGCCGCGGCGGGTTCCTGCCGCAGGAGAAGCGCTACCTGCGCGCGAAGGAGTTCCTGGCCGCCACCTGGGCGCTGTTCGACTCCTGGCGCGGGGACGAGATCGTGGCGGACAAGGAGTCCGGCGTCTTCCTCGCCGACCCCGACGCCGGCCGGTTCGACGTCTCGTCCGACCAGTTCGACATCAGGGGCCGGTTCTCGGTACCCCGCAGCCCGCAGACCCGTCCGGTGATCCTGCAGGCCGGGGACTCCGAGGAGGGCCGCGAGTTCGCCTCGTCGAGCGCGGACGCGATCTTCACCCGGCACGGCACCCTGGACGCCGGCCGCGAGTTCTACGCGGACGTCAAGGGGCGGCTGGCGAAGTACGGCCGCGCCGCCGGCGACCTGAAGATCCTCCCGGCGGCCACGTTCGTCCTGGGGGACACGGACGCCGAGGCGCAGGAGAAGGCGGACGTCATCCGGCACCAGCAGGTCAGCGGGCAGACCGCGATCAAGTTCCTCGAGCAGCTCTGGAACCGGGACCTGTCGGACCACGACCCGGACGGCCCGCTGCCCGAGGCCGACCCGCTCGTCGGGGAGAACACCATCGCCCGCGGCCGGGCGAGCGTGCGGATGTACCGGGACCCGATCGCGACGGCCCGGCAGTGGCGCGAGCTGGCCGAGGCCAAGCACCTCTCGACCCGGGAGTTGATCATCGAGGTCACCGGCCGGCAGTCGTTCGTCGGGACGCCGGAGAAGGTCGCGGACGCGCTCGACGAGTTCGTCCAGGCGGACGCCAGTGACGGCTTCGTGCTCGTCCCGCACCTCACCCCGGGCGGCCTCGACGAATTCGCGGACACCGTGGTCCCGCTGCTGCAGGAGCGCGGGTCGTTCCGCACCGAGTACGAGGGCACCACCCTGCGCGACCACCTCGGCCTGGGCGACGCGCGGCCCCCGGCCGACGCCATCCCCGGAGTGGGCTCATGAGGTTCCAGGTCCTGGACATCGTCCCCCACTCCCCGCATCCGGTGACCGGGGAGCTGATCTCGGTGCACGAGCGGCTGGAACGGGTGGTGGAGACCGCCGTCCTCGTCGAGAGGCTGGGCTTCGACTCCTACGCCGTGGGTGAGCGGCACGCGGGCGAGTTCGTGTCGTCGGCCCCGACCGTCCTGCTCGGCGCCCTCGCCAACGCCACCGAACGGATCCTGCTGAGCACCGGGGTCACCGTGCTGTCCCTGCTGGACCCGGTCCGCGTCGCCGAGGACTACGCGACGATCGACCAGCTCTCCGGCGGCCGGCTGGAGATCGTGATCGGCAAGGGCAACGAGGACAAGCACTTCCCGCTCTTCGGCCTGGACATCGGCGAGCAGTACGAGTACCTCACGGAGAACTACGAGCTGCTGCGCCGACTGCTCCGCGAGGAGGACGTGGCCTGGGAGGGGACGCACCACGCGGATCTGACGGCCGCGACGACGTTCCCGCGCCCGTTCGACGGCCCGTTCCGGATCTGGCACGGCTCGGCGACCTCCACAGCGGCCGTCGATCTCGCCGCGAAGTGGGGAGACCCGATCTTCACCGCGAACGCCCTGCAGCCGCGGGAGAACTACCTGGTCCTGATCGACCGCTACCGCGAGCAGCTCGCGGCGCACGGGCACGATCCTGCGCTGGGCTACGTCGGCTCCGGCTCCGGCGGCCTCTTCCTCGCCGACACCGACGAGGAGGCGATCACGCAGTACCGGCCGCTCTACGAGTTCATGGCCGCCAAGCTCGCCGCCGCGCACGCCGGGGACGCCCGCGCCGGCAAGACGATGGCGTTCACCACGATCGAGGACGCCGTCGCCCACGGGCCCGCCCTCGTCGGGACCCCGGAGCGGGTCGCGGCGAAGATCCTCGACTACCACAAGACCTACCGGCACGACGTCCAGTCGGTCTCGGTGAACCCGGTGCTCCCGTGGGCGCAGCAGCAGGAGGTGCTGACGCGCTTCGCCGAGGAGGTCGCGCCCCTGGTCCGCCGGGAGGTCTTCAGCACGCTCTGGGGGCCGCAGGACCCGGGCCGGGCGAAGGGGTTCACGGCGGCGGACTGAGCGCGGCCGCGCCCGGCCCGCGGACCTCGCGGGACGGGGGTGCACGCCCTACGCCCTGAGTGGGGTGTGCTCTCCCCGTCCCGGGGGTGCGCACGATGGTCCCCGGACGGCCCCCGCGCGAGCCTGGTGCAGGAGCCGCGCGGGTCGTCGTCGGCCGCGCCGGACTCCCCTCGGGCAAGCGCTCGGGGCAGCCGGATCCGCGTCGCGGACGCCGAGGGGGATGCCATGGCCGTCACCGTGGAACAGCACGAGAACGTCGCCGGGCCGTGACCTCCGCCGTGCTCGGGTGGTCGGTGCTGACCGGCGCCGTCCCGGCGACGCTGACGGTGCTCGGCGCCGCCGGGCTGGTCGCGTTGCTCGCGCGCCGGGACGCGACGTGGTGGAGCCGGAGCGTCCCGCGCGCCGTGCTGGTCGCGCTGCTCGTGCCCGTGGCCACCGCGGTCGTCGTCGACCGCATCTGGCGGCCGTTCCCCGACCCGCTGCCCGTCGACGCGCTGGTGTACCTCGGCGTCACGGCCCTCGCCCTCGCGCTCCTGGCGCAGCGGCTCACCGGGAGACGACGGTCCCGGGCGGCCGCGGTCGGCCGGGCGCTCGGGCTGGGGCTCGCCGCGGCGGCCGTCGTCGTCGCCGCGGCATCGGGGGTCAACCGCTACTACGGGCAGTTCCCGCCGGTCGGCGCCGCGCTGGGCGTGCCGCCGGCGAACCAGGCGAATCTCGCCTGGAGGGTCTGGGGTCCCGGCCTCGATGCCGCCCTGCCCTGGCTCGGCACCCGGATCGGGCCGACACCGTGAACCTGACCGACGACACGCCTCGGGTGACCGCGGCTCCACAGCCGCCCGAGCCCTCCCGCTCCGCCGCCGCGTGGGAAACACTGCGCAGGTTTCCGCTCACCGTCGCCCTGCTGCTCACGCTCTGGGGAGCCGGGGCGCTGACCGGGTCGCTGGCCCACGGCCCCTCCCGGAACCTGCTCGCCGAGGTCGGCGCCGGCCTCGGCCCGGCCGCGGCCGGACGCTGGTGGTTCCTGCTCACCGCACCCTTCTTCGCCTCCGGGCCCGGGGCCTACGCCACCGCCACCCTTGTGCTGGTGGGTGTGCTGCCGGTCCTGGAACGGCGCCTCGGCAGCCGGCGGACCGCGGCACTCCTCCTACTCGTCCAGGTCTTCGGCTCCACGGCGGGGATCGGCGCGGTCGCGTTTCTCCGCCTCTCCGGCGGCCGGTGGTCGGACCAGCTCGCCGCCTCCGTCGCCGTCGGTCCGGGAGCGGCGGTGATCGGCGCCGCGCTCGCCGGCTCGGCCGCCCTCCCGGTGCTCTGGCGCCGCCGGGTCCGACTCCTGGCGCTGGTCGGCCTGGCGACGATGGCGCTCTACTCCGGGCTGCTGCCCGACGTGCTCCGCCTCGTGGTCGGCGTGACCGGGCTGGCCGTGGGCCGGATCCTGTTCCCGCCGGGCTCCCGGCCGTCGGCGCCGTCCCGGCCCGAGACGCGGGTGCTGCTGGCGTTGATCGTCGCCGCCTCGGCCGTCGGCCCGCTGATCGCCGCCGTCGCGCAGACCCGGGTCGGGCCGCTGTCCGTGCTCCGCTTCGTGGTCGAGCCCGCACCGGACCCGGCGAACCTCGCCGAGGCGTGCGCGGGCGGGACCGCGCGGGAGTGCGCCCGCGCGCACGCCCGGCTGCGGCTGTCCGGCCTCGGCCCCGGGATCATGTCGGTGATGCCGGTGCTCCTCCTGCTCGCCGCCGCCGAGGGCCTCCGCAGGGGACGTCGGGCGGCGTGGACCGCCGCCGTCGCCCTGAACACCGCCCTCGGGGCCCTCGGCCTGTTCCTCGTGGCGCGCTCGACGACGCCGTCGCACCTGCACGGATGGCTCGCCCTCGTGCTCCCGGCGCTGCAGCCGCTCGCCGTCGTCGGCGCGCTCGTCGCGGCCCGGCACGCGTTCAGCGCCGGGCGGGCCACGGAAGCCTTGCGGCGCCGGGCGGCGCAGATCCTGGGCACCGGCGTGGCGGTGTGCACGGTGTACGTGCTGGGCAGTCTCGCCGCCGGCGCGCAGTACGACCGGCCGCCCGGTCTCGTCGAGCTGGTGCGCGGCCTGCCCGAGCGCTTCCTCCCGCCGGGCTACCTGCGGGGCGTCGAGGTGCCGTTCCGGCCCGTCGGAGCCGTGGCCACCGCTCTGTACGGCTGGACCGGCGTCGTGTTCTGGACGGTCGTGCTGGCCGTCGCGGTCCGCACGTTCGGCCGGGCCGCACCCGCGTCGAGCGGCTCGGACCTCGGGCGGGCCCGCCGCGTGCTCGCGCACACCGGCGGCTCCTCGCTGTCGCACATGATCACGTGGCCCGGCCGGTCGTACTGGTTCCTCCGCGGGGCCGACGTCCCCGGCGGGCCGGACCGGGACCTCGCGGTGATCGGCTTCCACGTCGTCGGCCGGACGGCGCTGACGGTCGGCGAGCCCGGCTGCGAGCCCGCCCACCGCGCCGCCGCGGTGCACGGGTTCGTCCGCTTCTGCCACGAGCAGGGCTGGACGCCGTGCCTGTACTCGGTCGGAGCCGAGGTCGCGGACATCGCCCGCGGGCTCGGCTGGTCGACGGTGCAGGTGGCCGAGGAGACGGTGCTGTCCCTGCCCGGGCTGGCCTTCACCGGCAAGAAGTGGCAGGACGTCCGGACGGCGCTGAACCGCGCCACGAGGAGCGGCATCACGCCTGTGTGGACCCGGTACGGCGAGTGCTCCCGGTCCACCGTCGCCCAGATCCGGACGCTGTCGGAGGAGTGGGTCTCGGACAAGGACCTGCCCGAGCTGGGGTTCACCCTGGGCGGCCTCGACGAGCTCGCCGACGACGACGTGCGGCTCATGCTCGCGGTCGACGCGGACGGGCTGCTGCACGGGGTCACCAGCTGGCTCCCGGTTCGCCGCGACGGCGCCGTCGTCGGCTACACCATGGACTTCATGCGCCGCCGCGCCGGCGGGTCCGCCGGCGTCGTCGAGTTCCTCGTGGCGTCCACCGTGCGGCGCTGCCAGGACGACGGGCTGGAGTTCCTCTCGCTGTCCGGCGCACCTCTGGCCAGGCTCGACCGCGGTGCGGCCCCCGACGGGCTGCAGCGCCTGCTCGACGGCACCGGTCGCGCCCTCGAACCCGTCTACGGCTTCCGCTCGTTGCTGGCGTTCAAGGCGAAGTTCCAGCCCGAGTACCGGCCGTGGTTCCTGGCCTACCCCGATCCCGCGGGGCTGCCGGCCATCGGCAACGCGCTGGCGACCGCCTACCTGCCCGGGCTCACCGCCCGGCAGCGGGCCCGGCTCGGGCGACAACTGGCGGGCGCGGCGCGGGGCCGGCAGAGCTGAGCGGCCCCGGCGGGGAGGCTCCTACGACCCCGTCTCCGACCGGACGGCGTCGATCGCGCCGCCCTCCAGCAGCCCGATCGTGGCGGCGTGCTCGGCGATCGCCGTGCTGTCCTCCACCACCAGCATCGGCACCCCCTGGGCGGTGACCCGGGCGGCGAGGGCCTGGACCTCGGCGTCGCGCCGCGCTTCCCAGGGACCCGCGCGGCGGACGTAGACGGCCCGGACGCGGTCCGGGAAGGCCTGCGCGACCGCCGCGTAGATCTCCGGGTCGAGCTGCCCGGTGTCCCCGATCAGCACGAGCTTCAGCCCCGGGTGCTCCTCCAGGATCCGGTGGATCAGCCCGGTCTTGTGCTCGCGGGCCCCGATCCGGAACAGGCTGCCGTGGCCCGGTCCCCAGTCCGTCAGCAGCAGCGGGCCGAGGGGGAAGGCGCGCAGCGCGATGAACTCCAGCAGGGACGCGTGCAGGTTCCACGGGCTCGTCGAGACGTAGAAGACCGGGCGGCCCACACCGCCCCGCGGGGCGACGAGCGCCCGGTACAGCGCGGCGGCGCCGGGCAGCGGCGCCCGGTCCGCGGTCTCGGTGAGCAGGGTCGCCCGGAGGAACGCCAGCCCTCGGGTCAGACCGGTCTCGAGGATCGTGTCGTCGACGTCGCTGACCAGCCCGACGTCCGCCCGCGGATCGACGACCAGCACGGGCGCGGTCGCGGACGTCCCGTCGTCCAGGGCCAGCTCGACGTCGTGCCAGCCCGGCTCGAACCCCGGGTCGTCGACGACGACGTCGAGGTACCCGTCCCGGTCCGCGCGGAACTCGCTCGCCCGGGCGGGGGTCCGCACGACGACCGCGGCGCGCGGGAGCTCGATGGTGAAGAACCGGCTGACGCTCGCCAGGAACACGGCCCGCCGGGAACGCCGCTTCGCGGCGGGCCGGGCCGGCTCCCCGGCCGGGATCGCGTCCGGGACGGCTTCCGAGCGGCCGAGCACCACCCGCGCGCCGACCCGGATGCGCTGCGGCGAACCGTGCCCGACGAACGGCAGGACCAGCGGCCGGCGCCGCCCGCGCAGGAGGACGACGAGCGTCACCAGGCCGTCGACGACGCCCTCCACGACGATCGCGGTCCGGACGAGGAGGGACTTGCCGTGAGCGCGGATCACCGCCTGAGGGTGTCGTGTGCGGGCCCCCGACGCCACTCCGGGGCGCCTGGGAGAGCTCGGGAGGCCGGTCACCCCATGCTGCTGCCGCCGTTGACGCTGATCACCTGCCCGGTGACGAAGGCCGCCTCGGGCCGCAGCAGGTAGGCGACGGTGCCGGCGACCTCGTCGGGCGTGCCGGCCCGGCCGTACGGGATCAGGGCGACCGCGTCCTCCAGCACCGGGCGCAGCGCCTCCGGCAGCGTGCCGGCCTCGACGGCCGCCGCGATCTCGGGCGTCTCGACGTACGACGGCGCCACGGTGTTGACCGAGATCCCGGCCCCGGCGAACTCCCGGGCGAGCCCGCTGGTCAGCCCGTGCACGCCGCCCTTCGCCGCGTTGTAGACCGCGTGCGCGGTGAGGCCGTTGCGGACGGACTCCGCGCCGATGTTGACGATCCGGCCGCCGCCGCGCTGGACGAGGTGCGGCAGCAGCGCGAGGGTGGCCCGCAGCGTCGTCCAGAGGTTGTTGTCGATCGTGGCGCGCAGCGTCTCCTCGGTGTGCTGCAACGTCGGGAGGATGACGCCCCCGCCGGCGTTGTTGACCAGCGCGTCCACCCCGCCGAACGCCTCCACGGCCGCGGCGAGCATGTCCTCGGCCGTCCCCGCTACGGAGAGGTCGCCGACGAAGCCCGCGACCGGGCCGTCGAGATCGTCGAGGCCGGTCTTGAGCTCGGCCTCGGTGCGGGCCGCGACCAGCACGCGGGCGCCGTCGGCGAGCAGCCGCCGGGAGATGGCCAGGCCGATCCCGGTGGCGCCGCCGGTGACGATCGCGGTATGCCCGTCGAGCGGCCCGCCCACAGGATGCCCGCTTACAGGATGCCCGGTCACAGGATGATCGGTCACAGGATGATCGCCACGTCGGCGACCTGGCGCAGCGAGCCCATGGCGAGGGTCGCGCGCTTCGCGGCGATCCGCAGGTGCCCGTCGACGACGCGGAGCCGGTAGGCGTAGCGGCCCACGTAGGTGGTCGAGCGCTCACCGCGGAACCGCCACACCGTGAACTCCGCGACGACCGGCAGCTCCTCCCCCTCGACCGGCCGCAGGCGCACGTTCGAGACCTGGTGGCTCGTCGTCGAGTGCGGGTACTCGCGATGGGCCTTGCGGCTGTTGAGCCGCTCCACCCGGGAGCGGAGCCGCAGCGCGTTGTCGTCGATCAGGACGAGGTCCCGGGTCGGGTCGCCCTCCGGGGTGTCGTTGCAGGGGACGACGTAGCGGCAGTCGGCGGTGAAGAGGGCGATCCAGGTGTCGAGCTCCCAGGCGTCGAGCAGCTCGGCCTCGGCGTAGAGGAAGTCCTCGACGTCGGCCCGGGTCACGTCGCGGACGCCGGTCACGACGGGTGCGGGCTCGAGCGCGGTCATCGCTCGACCCCCGTGACCTGGGAGTTCCACTGCCGCCAGAAGGCCCGCATCTGTTCCTCGTCGTTCGCCAGGGGATCCCGGGCCATGCCGCGGGAGAGGTCGTTCCACTCCAGGCCCCCGCTGTGGAAGCCCTGCTGGCAGGACTCCAGGGCCTCGATGTCGTCCGGGGTCGCGAACCCGCCCGGGCCGAGGAAGGTCAGGAAGCTGTCCAGGCGGCGCTGGCGCAGCTGGGGCAGCTCGTCCCGGGGCGCCATCTCCCAGGCGGTGACCTCCATCCGGTCCGCGGAGGTGGGCATGAAGGTGCGCACGGTGATCGCCATGATGTCGTTGATCACCAGGTTCGGGTAGATCAACATGTTGCGGTTGGTGTCCGCCATCCGCCGGGCCCGCGCCTCCCCGTACTTCTCGACGAGGTCCGCCCGCAGCCGGCCGATCTCCTCGCGCGAGTCCTCGCCGAACAGCGGCTCCCACTTCGCCACCGGCCGTCCCCACGGCGCCGCGTACTCCAGCACCGCGTGGCCGTTGCCGAGCGACTTCGCCGTGCCCGCGACCCCGCCGGACAGGTCCGTCCCGAGCGAGACGAGGTACTTGAAGTACGTGTCGTGGGTCGGGACGGCGTGGTAGCCGTCGATGCTGTTCTCCGCCAACAGCTTCCAGTTGGCGTCGATCGCGTACTCGTTGGTACCGCGGATGATCTCCGCGTCCCCGGTGGCGTCGACGACGAGGTCGAGGTACTCGGCCGCGCCCGCCAGGTAGTCGACGAGGCCCATGATGTCCGGGTCGTAGCTGAGGAACACGAAGCCGCGGTAGCTCTCCACCCGCGCGACCGGCCGCAGGCCCAGCGCGCCGAAGTCCAGCCCGTCCCCGTAGGCCTCCCGGTCCGGGACCCCCACCAGCTTCCCGTCCGTGTCGAACGACCAGGCGTGGTAGAAGCACTGGAAGACCTTGGCGTTGCCGGAGTCCTTGCGGCACACCACCGCGCCGCGGTGGCTGCAGCTGTTGTGGAAGACCTTCACCTCGCCCGCCTTGTTCCGGACCATGAACACGGCGCGGTTGCCGACGGGGCGGCGCACGTAGTCCCCCGGCTCCCGGATCTCTGACTCGTGCCCGACGTAGAGCCAGCTGTGCCCGAAGACCCGCTCCAGCTCCAGCGCGTGGATCTCCGGCGAGGTCATGGTCGAGCGGTGCACCCTGAAGCGGTGGTGCTCGCGGTCCTCCTCGACGAGCGGGCCGGACGGTGCCAGCTGCCGGGTGGGGTCGAACGTCGCGGTCATGGTGGGCTCCAGTTCGGCCGGCTCAGGGGCGGGATCAGGCGAGGAGGGGGTGGACGGCGTCGATCACGTCCAGGGCGTTGGCGCGGCGGACCGCCGCGGCGAGGGACGGGTCCACGCCGGACAGGACGGCGCCCGGCGGGGCCTCGCGGGCGGCGAACGGGTAGTCCGTGCCGAGCAGGACGTGCTCCGCGCCGAACCGGGTGACGGCGAGGTCGAGGCTGGCGGACTCGTAGGTCAGCGAGTCGCACCACAGCTCGCGGGCCCGCTCGCTCGGCAGGGGCTCGTCCCCGCGCCCGGCGAGCACCGCGCCGCGGTCCAGCCGGGGCAGGATCGCGGGCAGCGCTCCCCCGCCGTGGGCGAGGCACAGCCGCACGCCGGGCCGGCGGGGGCGGCCGGTGAGCAGCCCGGCCGCCGCGGTGGCCGTCTCCACCGGCATGCCGAGCCCGAAGCCGATGCCGAGCGCGGCGAGCCGCGGGTCCAGGGTGAGGTCCACGGGATGCACGAGGACGAACGCCCCGCGCTCGGCGGCGGCGTCGAAGAACGGGTCGAGGGACGGGTCGTTCAGCTCGGTGTCCCCGGCCCGGGTGCCGATCTCGACGCCGAGGAAGCCCAGCTCGTCGACGCAGCGCGCGAGCTCGGCGACGGCCCGCTCCGGGTCCTGCAGCGGAACCGCGCCGAGGGCGAGGAGCCGGCCCGGCGCCTCGGCCACCAGTGAGGCGAGGAAGTCGTTCTGGGCGGCGGCGAGGACGGCCGCCCCGTCGGCGGGCTGGTCGTGGCACAGCGTCACCGGGATCGGCGAGACCACCTGCGCGGCGACGCCCTCGGCGTCCATGTCCCGCAGCCGCCGGGCCGCGGACCAGCACCGGTCGTCGATCTCCCGGTAGATGCGGCCGTCGAGCAGGATGTTCGCCCTGTCCTCGGCCGTGCGCTCCACCGACGGCCAGCGGCCGGGGCGCCCGGCGAGGTCCGGGAGCCGGTCCGCGATCGCGTGCGTGTGCACGTCGATCACGCCCTCGGGAATCGTGGTGGGCATGGGCTTCTCGACCCCCGGGGACGTCGGCGTCAGGGCGGTGTGACGCTAACAATCCTGCACACATGATTCAAGACATTGCATTTTCTCCCGTGTAGGCTCCCGCCATGCCGTCACGCGCCCAGCAGGTCGCCGCCGACATCGAGAACACGCTGCTGGCCGAGCGCACCCCGGTCGGCACCTCGCTGGGCCGGCGCACGGACCTCATGGCGCGGCACCGGGTCAGCCCGACCGTGATGAACGAGGCACTGCGGATCCTGCGGGACCGCGAGCTGGTGATCGTGCGGCCCGGGCCCGGCGGTGGCGTGTTCGTATCGAGCCGGCCGCCGCAGGTCCGGCTGGGCGCCCTCGACCTCTGGTTCTCCGGCAGCAGCACGGATCCCCTCGGCCTCTTCGAGGCCCGGACGCACCTGGAGGACACCCTCACCTCGGTGGCGCTGGACCGCGCCGGGCCCGCGGACGTGCGGGACATGGAGTGGGCGGTCGAGGAGATGCGGGCGGCGGCCGGGGCCCGGGCGTTCCTGGAGGCGAACATGCGGCTGCACCTCGCGATCGCGCGCGCCGCCCGGATCCCCGTGCTCGCCGGGATGTACGAGGCGATCGCCGCGATCATCACCGGAACCCTGACCCGGGTGGAGCTGATCCCCGGGCACGAGGAGATGTACGCGCACAGCATCGCCGTGCACGGCGAGATCGTCGCCGCGATCCGGGACGGCGACCGCGAGGCCCTGACGAAGCTGATGAGCCTGCACCGGCACGACCTCGTGCGCGCGGAGGACCCGTCCCGCTCGCCGGTCTGATCCCGGGCCACCCTTGAAACCTGTATGCAGGTTTGTCTAGGGTCGCAGGGGTCCCGGCGACGACGTCGGGGACGAGGAGGCGGTCATGGCGGAGTTCCTCGGACTGGGACTGACCCACTATCCCCTGCTGGCGGGTACGGACGAGCAAATGGCGGGCCTGCTGCGCTGGACGCTGACGGACCCGGACATCCCGGCCGAGCTCAAGGACCCGGCCACCTGGCCTGCGCGCATGCAGCAGGAGTGGGGTGACGACGGCGGGGTCGCGGCCGCCGCCCGGCACCGTGCCGAGCTGCGGGAGGGCCTGGCCCGCACCCGCAAGGAGCTCGACGCTTTCCGGCCGGACTTCGTCCTGGTCTGGGGCGACGACCAGTACGAGAACTTCCGCGAGGAGGTCGTCCCGCCGTTCTGCGTGCTCGCCTACGGAGACACCGAGGTGGAGCCGTTCGAGCTGATGAACAACCGGGGCAGCCCCAACGCCTGGGGCCGCCCGGACCACATGACGTTCACGCTGAAAGGCGACCGCGGCGTGTCCCGCCGGCTCGCCGACGGCCTGCTCCATGAGGGTTTCGACGTCGCGTACTCCTACGCCAAGCGGGAGAACGCGCCGTTTCCCCACGCCATCGCCAACACCCAGCTGTTCCTGGACTACGACAACGCCGGGACCGAGTTCCCGTACCCGATCGTCCCGATCACGGTGAACTGCTACGGCCAGCACGCCATCGCCCGGCGCGGCGGCCTGGCCCGGTTCGCCGAGATCAGGGACGAGCAGCTGGACCCGGTCGGCCCGTCGCCGGCGCGGTGCATGGACCTCGGCGCCGCGGTCGCGCGGACGCTCGCCGGCACCGAGAAGCGCGTCGCGCTCGTCGCGTCGTCGAGCTGGTCGCACGCGTTCCTCGTGGACAAGGACTGGCACCTCCGCCCGGACACCGCGGCGGACCGCCGCCTCTACGACGCGTTCGTGCGCGGGGACACCGACACCTGGCGCGCCGTCACCGGGCCGGCGATCGTCGACGCCGGCCAGCACGAGATGTTGAACTGGTTCTGCCTGGTCGGGGCCATGAAGGAGCTCGGCATGACGCTGGACTGGTCGACCTTCGTGGAGACCGACGTCTTCAACTCCAACAAGGTTTTCGCCGTCTTCGGGGAGCAGTCGTGACCGCCACCACGGACATCAGCACGGGCCACCGGATCGCCGTCGGGCCGATCGACACCTTCTACCTCGACGCCGGCGCGGGCGACCCCGTCCTGCTGCTGCACGGCTCCGGGCCGGGCGTCTCCGGGTGGGCGAACTGGCAGAAGACGATCCCCGGCCTCGCCCAGGAGTTCCGGGTCCTCGCGCCGGACATCGTGGGGTACGGCGCCACCTCCCGGCCGGACGACGTCCGGTACTCGCTGCAGACCTGGACGGACCACGTCGTCGGGTTCATGGACGCGCTCGGGATCGAGCGGGCGTCGCTGGTCGGGAACTCCCTGGGCGGGCGCATCTCCCTCGCGCTGGCCGAGCAGCACCCGGACCGGGTCTCCCGGATGGTGCTGATGGGCTCCCCCGGCGTCGGCATGACGATCACCGACGGGCTGAAGGCGTTGCGGGCCTACGAGCCCTCCCCCGAGAACATGCGGGCCCTGCTGCTGGACTACTTCGCCGTCGACAGGTCGATCATCACCGACGAGCTGGTGCGGATCCGGTACGAGGCCAGCGTCGAGACCTACGACGCGTACCGGGCGATGTTCTTCGACCCGAAGCACGCCGGGAACGACCTCTCGATCACCGAGGAGCAGGTCCGCGGGATCCGGACGCCGTCGCTGCTGGTCCACGGCCGGGAGGACAAGGTGGTCCCGCCCGGGGTGTCCTGGACGATGGTGAACCTGCTGCCGGACGCAGACCTGCACGTCTTCGCCCGGTGCGGGCACTGGACCCAGATCGAGCGGGCCGCGGAGTTCACCGAGCTGGTCGCGGCCTTCCTGCGCGGCTGACGGCGTCGGGGCCGGCCCAGGCCCCGACGGCGTCGACGAGTCCCCACTCCAGGGCGTCCGCGGCGCCGAGCGGGCCGCCGCCCAGCGCCAGGTGCAGGGTGCGCCAGCGCCCGATCCGGCGCGGGATGCTCACGGTCCCGCCCGCCCGGGATGAGGCCCATGCCGATCTCGGGCAGCCGGAACGTCGTGTCCGGGGCCGCGACGACGCGTCCGGCGAAGGCGGGCAGCTCGATCCCGGCGCCGACGCACGGGCCGTGGACGCGCGCCTCGACGCGGTCCGCGAGGCGGTGACAGGAGCCGCCCGGCTCCGGCGCGGGCGGACCGGCCCGCCGGGTGGAGCGAGGGGCCGCGGCGGACCTGATCGTGCTCGACCGCCCGCTCGACGACGCCCTCGAGGTCCTCGACCCGGGGTGCGTCCGGGCGACGATCATCGGGGGCGAGGCCGTGCACGACGCCGAGTAGCGTCCGGACCGGGGCGACAGGCAGGAGGCGTCGATGGCGGAGCGGGCGACATCCGGGGTGGCGGCGGTGCTCGAGGCACGGTCGGTGGCCCTGGTCGGGGCCTCGGACAACCGGGCAGGCGTGTCCGGCCGGGTGCTGCGCTACCTGCGCGACTGGGGCTTCACCGGCGGCGTCTACCCGGTCAACCCGCGCCGCGCGCAGGTCCAGGGGGAACGGTGCTGGCCGGACCTCGCGTCCCTGCCCGAGGTGCCGGAGCTCGCCGTGCTCGCCGTCCCGGCGCGGGCCGCGGTGCAGGCGATGCGCGAGTGCGCCGAGGTCGGGGTCCGGGCCGCGGTCGTCCTCTCCGCGGGGTTCGCCGAGTCCGGGCCGGAGGGCGCCCGGCTGCAGGACGAGCTGCTCGCCACGGCGCGGACCGGCGGGGTCCGGGTGCTCGGCCCGAACTGCATCGGCGCGTTCAACTCCGGCACCGGGCTGGCCGCCACCTTCGCCACCGCCCTGGACGGAGCGATCCCCACCGCCGGGTCCGTCGGGATCGTCAGCCAGTCCGGGGCCTACGGCGCCCACGTCGCCTACCTCGCCGGGCAGCGCGGCCTCGGCGTCCGCTACCTGGTGACGACCGGGAACGAGCCGGACGTCGACCTCGCCGAGGCTCTCCTGTGGATGGCCGGGCGGCCCGAGATCGACGTGATCCTGGCCTACGCCGAGGGCGTCAAGGACGGGCCGCGGTTCCTCGAGGCGCTCCGCGTGGCGCACGCCGCGCGGAAGCCGATCGTGCTGCTCAAGGTGGGCCGCTCCGCGGTCGGCGCCGAGGCCGCCCGCTCGCACACCGCCGCGCTCGTGGGCTCGGACCAGGTCTACGACGCGGTCCTCGCCCGCTACGGCGTCCACCGCGCCGAGAGCACGGAGGAGCAGCTCGACATCGCCTACGCCTGCGCGCACGCGCGGCCCCGCGCGGGCGACCGGCTCGGCATCGTCACCGTCTCCGGCGGGGTGGGCATCCAGCTCGCCGACTCCGCGGAACGCCACGGCCTCGCCGTCCCGCCGATGCCGATCCAGGCGCAGCGCGCGGTCCTGGACCTGATCCCGTACGCATCCGCGGCCAACCCGGTGGACTGCACCGCGCAAGCGCTGAACCACATGGACGTGTTCGTCGCGGCCTGGAAGGTCATGCTGGCCGAGGGCGGCTTCGACGCGCTCGTCGGCTTCTTCACCACCATGCCGCTGTCCGCGAACTTCGCCGGCCGGCTGCGGGAGAGCATCGAGGCGGGCACGGCGGACCGCGGGGACCGGCTCGTCGTGCTGAGCTTCGTCGCCGAGCCCGAGACCGTGCGCGAGTACGAGCGCAGCGGGTTCCTGGTCTTCGAGGACACGGACCGCGCGGTGCGGGCCGTGGCCGCCCTGGCGCGGCTCGGGGCGACGTTCGACCGGCCGCTGCCCACTCCCCTGCCGCCCGCCCGGGCACTGCCGCGCCGGGCCTACACGGAGGTGGAGGCCACCTCGCTGCTCGCGGCGGCCGGCGTGCCGACGCTGCCGCAGCGCCTGGCGCCGGACGTCGACGGCGCGGTCGCCGCCGCCGAGGAGCTGGGCCACCCGGTGGCGCTGAAGATCGTGTCCCCGGACATCGGGCACAAGAGCGACGTCGGCGGCGTCGCCCTCGGGCTGTCCGGTGCGGGCGCCGTCCGCGCCGCCCACCGCTCGGTCCTCGCCGCCGTGCGGGAGAAGGCACCGGCCGCCCGGATCGACGGCGTGCTGGTCACGCCGCTGGCCCCGCTGGGCGTCGAGACGATCGTGGGCGCGCGGATCGACCCGGTGTTCGGGCCGGTCGTCGCGCTCGGTCTCGGCGGGGTGTTCGTCGAGGTCCTGCGCGACGTCGTGCTGCGGCCCGCCCCGGTCACCCGGGACGAGGCGGCGGCGATGGTCACCGCGCTGCGGGGCGCGACCCTGCTCACCGGGGCGCGGGGCACCGACCCGGCGGACGTCGACGCGCTGGCGGCCGCCGTCGTCGCCGTGTCGGAGTTCGCCGCGGCCCACCGGGCGGACCTGGCGTCCGTCGAGGTGAACCCGCTGCTCGTCCTGCCGGCCGGCCAGGGATGCCGCGCGCTGGACGCCGTGATCGTGACGCGCTGATCAGCCCGGACGATCAGGCCGGGGGCGCGAAGAACTCGAGCGCGATGTTGTCCGGGTCCCGGAACGAGACGCCCGAGCCGTAGTGGGCGTCCACGATCCCGCCGTGCTTGATCCCCAGCTCGTCCAGCTTCGCGACCCATTCCTCGAGCTGGGCCCGGTCCGCGCAGGCGAACGCGACGTGGTCGAGGCCCGTCCGGCGCTCGTCGAAGTCCCCGCCGGTGGGGCCCGCGGGATGGGTGTGCAGGCCGAACAGCTGGCCGCCGTCGAGGGCGAAGACCGTGTGGTGGAAGCCGCCGGTCGTCTCGTCCTCGTCGAGCACCGGCTCCGCGCCGAACAGCGCGGTGTACCAGCGCGTGCTCCGGTCCAGGTCCGTCACCGTGATCGCCACGTGGGCGATGGCCGGGAAAGCGGGCATCGGGTCCTCCTCGTCCGAACGTCTCCGGTCGTACCCTCGGCCGGGCGTACCAGGCCAGCATGCAGCGGCGCGCGCTCCCTGGCACCGACCGAACGGAGGGGATGGGCGGCGGTGTCCACGGCCGGGGCGGTGGTGTGTCCCACGGCAGGCGTGGCCGGCGCCGCACCCGGGTATCCGGGAATCATGACCAGTTCCGCACCCGGGGACTCCACACCGGACCTCCGCGCCCTCGCCCTCGTCTGCACGCTGTCCCCGTCCCGGCCGAGTCCAGCAGCGACCTCATGGCGCGGCAGGTGCTCGATTCCCTGGCCGGCCACGGGGTCACCGGCGAGTTCGTCCGGGTGGTCGACCACGACGTCAAGCCGGGTGTGCAGAAGGACATGGGCGAGGGCGACGCGTGGCCGGCGATCCGCGAGCGGATCCTCGCCGCGGACATCCTCCTGATCTCCACCCCGACCTGGGTGGGACACGCGAGCAGCGTCACCCAGCGCGTGCTCGAGCGGCTCGACGCCGAGATCGGCGAGACCGACGACGAGGGCCTGCCGTTCATCTTCGGCAAGGTCGCGATCACGGCGGTCGTCGGCAACGAGGACGGCGGTCACAAGATCACGGCCGATCTCTTCCAGTCCCTCAACGACATCGGGTTCAGCGTGGCCGCACAGGGTGGCGTGTACTGGAACGGCGAGGCCATGAGCGGCACGGACTACAAGGACCTGGACAAGATCCCGGACCCCGTCGCTACGACGATGTCGACGATGACGGCCAACGCGGTACACCTCGCCCGCCTGCTCGCCGCGAGCAGGTACCCCGCCACGTGATCCCGGAGCCGCCGACGATCGTCGTCGGCCTGCTCACCGATCCCAGCCTGCCGGCCGACGTCGCCCGGAAGGCGGCGCAGCGGCTGCCACAGGTGCTCGACGAGCGCGTCGACGGCCGGTTCCGGTGGGTCGTGCGGACCCACGCCGAGCCCGTCGAGACGGCCCCGGACCACGAACGGCTGATGGACAAGGCGCGGGCCCGGGTCGACGGGACGGGCTGGGACATGGCCGTCTGCCTCGTCGACCTGCCCGTGACCACGTCGAACGGGTGCTCGCGGCGGCCGTCGACCTGCGGCACCGCACCGCGCTGTGCTCGCTGCCGGCGCTGGGCGGGCTCACGCTGCGCCGCCGCACGGTGGACCTGATCGCCGCCCTGGTGGGCGAGCTGCTGCCGGTCCTGCACGGCCCCGCGACCGTCGTCGGCACCGACCGGCCGCGCCGGGAGCGGGCCCACGGCCGCAGCGTCCGCGCGCTGCACCGGGTGGCGCCGTCCGACGACGACGTGGACGTCGAGCTGGCAGTGCGCCGGGGCGGGCGGGGCCGGCTGCTGGCCGGGCTCGTGCGGACCGTGCGGCCGTGGCGGCTCGCGCTCGGGCTGTCGAAGCCGCTGGCCGCCGCGGCGGCGGGCAGCGCCTTCGGGCTGCTCTACACGAGCATCTGGTCCCTGGGGGCCGCGCTCGGCCCGGTCCGGCTGACCGCCGCATGCGCGGGGGCCGTCGCCCTGCTGATCGTCTGGCTCGTCTTCGGCCACGGGCTGTGGGAGAGCCGGACCGCCGCGGGCGGGCACGCCCGGCTGCTCAACCTCGCCACGCTGATCACCATCGGGCTCGGCGCGCCGCTGTTCACGACAGCCCTGTTCGCGTTCAACATCGTCGCCGCGCTGGTCGTGGTGCCTCCCGCCCTGCTGTCCAGGACGATCGCCGAACCTGTCGGCGTCGCCGAGTTCCTGCGCGTCCCGCTGATGGCCTCGGTGCTCGGCATCGTGGCGGGCGCGGTGGGCGCGGGCTCGAGGACGACTCCGCCGTCCGGGACGCGGCGTACAGCCACCGCGAGCAGGCCCGGCAGCGGCTGATGCGGGAGTCCTCGTCCTCAGCCGCGGTCCGCGACTGAGTCCGCCGCGGCCGCGCCGCGCTCGCCCAGCGGCTCGGCCGGGCCCTTCGTCGAGTCCCGGCTGGTCTGCCGCTCGCTCTCGGCGTTGATCTCGGCGCCGAGCAGCACGATGTAGCTGGTGAGGTAGAGCCACAGCATGAGCACGATGACGCCGGCCAGCGCACCGTAGGTCTTGTTGTAGCTGCCGAAGTTCGACACGTAGAGGCTGAAGGCGACGCTGCCGATCACCCAGAGGACCGTGGCCACGATCGCGCCGACGCTCACCCAGGAGAAGCGCGGGGCGTCCCGGTCCGGGGCCACCCGGTAGACGACGGCGAGCGCGCCGACTACGAGCCCGACGAGCAGGACCCAGCGCAGCACCTGCGCGAGCACCAGGCCGATCCCGCCGAGGCCGAGGGCGTCGAAGAGCACCGGGACGCCGGCCACCAGCGCCACCGCCAGCAGCACGAACACGACCGAACCCAGGGTGAGGGCCAGGGCCGTGCCCCGGAGCTTCAGGAAGCCGCGGGTCTCGTCCTCGTCGTAGGCCAGGTTCGTCGCCTTGATCAGGTTCATCGTCCCGCCGGACGCGCTCCACAGCGCCGCGAGCAGGGAGACGATCAGCCCGACGCCGAGTGCGCCGTCGCTCCCCGCCGTCACCGCGTTCACCTGGTCCGCGACGAGCGGGCGGGCCGTCTCCGGCAGCAGCGCGGTGAGGCTCTGCACCTGCGACGCGACCTGCGCAGGATCGGCGACGATGCCGTAGAGGGTCAACGCGGCGATGATCGCCGGGAACAGGGCGAGGAACGCGAAGAACGCCACCCCGCCCGCGAGGATCGGCACGTTGTCCGACTTGGCCTCGGCGAAGGCCCGCTTCGTCACCTGGATCCAGCCCCGCGGGGGGATCTGGGCGGGGGTGTCGGCGTCGTCACCGGGTGGGACCGTCGTCTTCTCGCGGTCAGCTCCGGTCGTCCGTGTCGTGGTCATGCGCTCGCTCTCGTCGTCGGCTGGAGTTCGCAGGATTCCCGCTGTCGCGGCCGTCAACCGCCGCCGTTCGGGGCGCGGCCGACCCCCGGAGGGCGGAGCAGGGTTCGGTGGCGCACGCCGTGGGCACCCGGCACCGTGCTGCCCTCCGCGACGAACTGGCTGTTCCGCTACCCGGCGGGCACGGCGCTGGCCGCCTGGCGCTACCTGTGGCGGCCGCTGCCGCTGCACTTCGTGGACGCGGACGTCACGGACGTCGAGATGCCGCCGGTCCCGCTCACGGGGCCGGACATCCAGCGCGCCGAGGAGGGCACCGGCCCGCTGTTCCACCGCCGGTACCGGATCCGGTTGCGCCACAGCCCCTTCGGGCCCGCCCGCCTCATGCGGGCGGTCGTCGACGACCTGCACTCGCTCTCCCCGCGGGAGGTCGCCGCGTTCCACCGGCAGAGCGGGCGGCCCGGCGAGCCGGAGGTGGGCGACGACTACGTCGTGCGGTTGCCCGGGCCGTGGGACGGACCGGTCCGGGTGGCCGCCCGGACCCCGACGTGTCTCCTGCTCGCGACCCGCCGCGGGCACCCCGAGGCCGGCCTCATCCGGTTCCGGGCGGGCCGGCTCGGGGACGACCTGGGGTTCGAGATCGAGTCCTGGGCGCGGAGCAGCGGGCGGCGGGCGGACCTCCTCTACGACCGGCTGGGGCTGGCCCGGGTGATGCAGACCCACGTCTGGGCGACGTTCTGCGAGCGGGTGGCGGAGCTGGCCGAGGGCCGGCCGGTCGGCGGGGTGCTGGTGTACACCGGCCGCTCGACCAGCGGCTGACGCCCCGACGCCCGGCTCGGCGGTCGACTCGGCGCGCGGACCGCGTGCCGGCCCGCTACGGTCGTCGAGGTCATCGTCCGAGTCGAGAACCCTGCTCCGATGTCCACCTCCCCCGGTACCCTCGTTCCCACGTTTCCCACCGCTGCCCACCGACCGACCGCGTCGAGGACGGAGATCCCACCCGTGTGTCCCAGCACCCGCGACACCCCGACCCGGGTGCTCGCGGTGTCCGGCGAGATCGACGAGGCGGAGGCGACCGCGTTCCAGGACGCCGCGATCGAGCTGCTGCACGAGCACCGGTCCGTGGTGTTGGACCTGAGCGGGGTCACGTTCCTCGCGTCCCGCGGCATCGCTGCCCTGGTGCGGGTGCAGCGCGCGGCGGACGACGCGGACGCGGCCCTGACCGTCGTGACCGGGCCGGGCAATCGGGCCGTGTTGCGGCCTCTCCAGATCACGGCTGTGGACAGCCTCTTCCGTCTGGTCCCCGACCTGGACGGCTCGGACCCCGCCGACCAGGTCCCGTAGAGCCGGTCAGGTCCGGTAGAGCGGCCGGGCCGCGGCGATCCTGCTCCAGGGCGTCGGCGAACCAGCCCCGCACTTCGCGCAGGGTGTCGCCCCTCGACAGCCGTGCCCACCGGCTCGTGGCGGGCCCGCGGCACGAACCGGTCCGGCCGGAAGTCCGCGCCGAAGCGCCGGTTCAGGTGCGCGAGGTCCGGAGGTCGCTCACGCAAGGTCCGGCAGCGGCCGGCGCAGGCTGCTCCGGCCGGCGCTCCAGTGGCCCAACAGATGCTCGCGGAGCCGGTCGCCGAGCATCAGGCTCGCCCGGATCCCGAACACGACGTCCGCGGCGAGGTCCGGCTCGGCGGCCAGCATCGGGTCCAGCACCCCGCGCCGGATGATCTGCTCGTGCACCGCGTCCGCCTCGACGTGCTCGTCGTAGAACCGGATGGCGGCGGGTCCGCAGCCGAGCCGGCGCATGGCCCTGACCAGCCGTTCCGACCCCGGCGACGACGTCAGCTCCACCATCGCGAACTGGCCCACCAACGCGCCGCGCAGGCTGCGGTGCAGCCCGCAGAGCGACATCAGATTGACCTCGGCGAGCGTCGCGCCGGGCACGTGCTCGACGTAGCCGCCGTAGGTGTCGGGCAGGCCGAGCTCGCGCATCATGTCCGCGAAGAGCCGGGCGTGCATCCGGTCGGGATCGCCCGACCCGTACTCGTCGTGCTCCACGGTGACCAGGGCGGCCTTCGCCGGCCCGGCCAGCCGCGGGATCACCCAGGCCTGCGGGTCGGCCTCCTTGAGGTGGTAGATCGAGCGGTGCGCGACGTACTCGCGCAGCTGCCACAGCTCGCCGTCACGCCGCAGGTGGTGGGACACGCCGCCGACGTCCGGTCCCACCGGCTCGACGAGCAGGGCGCCGACCTCCGCGGCCACGTCGTCCCCGGGCTCGACGTCCCGGCGGAGCGCGGCGAGGAACACCCGCTCCAGATCGCGGCGCAGGCGGAGCAGGTCCGGGTCCCACTCGAGCTCGGGGTCGACCCCGACGAAGCCGCGGTAGTGCAGCTCGTAGCAGCAGTGCAGGGCGAGCTGCAGGTCGTCCCCATAGGGATCGGCCCCGTCCACGGCCGGGAGGCCCACCGGCCCGCCCCGCAACGCGGTCACCACCGCGGCCGACAGCGGGCCCCGCGGCTCGGGGACCGCCGCCGACTCGACGGGCCGGACGGGTGCGGTGCCCAGCATCAGGACCCCTCTCCCTGGCCGGTGCGGACCTTGCGGCGGTGGCTGGTGTCGCAGAACGGGTAGCGGTGGCTGCGCCGGCAGACGCACAGCGCGGTGACGGGCCGGTCCGAGGTGACGCGCTCACCGCCGGGCAGGACGAGCTCGACCGGCCCGGACACCAGGACCGGGCCCTCGTCGGTCAGCACCACCTGGCGCCGCTCAGCGGGCACGGCGGGCCCCGACCACGACGAGCTCCTCGACGTCGTCCCCCGGCTCGATCAGCCCCCGGGCCTCCAGCATCGCGGCGCGGGCCCGCATGACCGGGCCGAACGGGATCCGCGCCCGCTCGACGACCTCGGCGACGAGCCCGCGCCGGGCGAGCCGCTCGACCGTCGCGTCCGCCCCGCACACGGCGGAGTGGACGAGGAGCAGCCGGCCGTCGTCGGTCAGCCGGGACTCGGCGCCGTCGCAGATGCGGTCGAGCAGGGCCCGGCCGTCGAGACCGGCGTCCCAGCAGCGGGCGACGCCGAACCGGGGCAGTGTCGTGGTCTCGGCGGGGACGTACGGCGGGTTGGCCACGATCAGACCGAACCGCCGGTCCTGGACCGGCCCGTACAGGTCGCCGCGGCGCACGTCCACCCGGGCTCCGTGCAGCCGCGCGTTGAGCCAGGTGGCCGCGACGGAGCGCCGGGACAGGTCCACGGCCGTGACGGAGGCGGCGCCCGCGCGGGCCGCGGCCAGGGCGAGCGCCCCGGAGCCGGTCCCGACGTCCAGGACGTGCCGGCCGGCCGCATAACCGGCACGGGACAGGACCCCCGCCATCACGGCGGTGTCGCTCTGGGCCCGGTACACCCCGGGCGGGGAGATCAGGAACATGACCGCGTCCTTCGTCTCGACGGCGAGCGGGCAGCTCGCTGCCCCCGTACGGTCGCTACCTCGCGGCGTCCGGCGTCAAACCTCGGTTCCTACCGTGGTTGCGGTCACAAGGCCGTGTGCGCCTCCCCCGGTGGCGGGAAGCCCCTACGGAGAACGCACCAGGCACGCACCACCCACCGGAAGGTCGACATGCCCATGGCGAACACCGCCGCCGTCATCGCCCAGCTCCGCACCCTCGAGCAGCTCACCCGCACCGAGATCCGGATCGCCCGGATCCGCGTCGCGCAGGCCCGCACGGACGCCGTACGCCGCGAGCTCGAGGAGAACGGGGACAACGCCGAGCGCCGTGCCGAGCGCCTCGCCGCGGCGCTGCGCGATCTCGACGCCGTGCCGGACGTCGTCGCGCCGGTCGTCGGCCGGGCCACCGCCCTGGTCAAGAGCACCGTCGAGCAGGCCCAGCCGCTCGACGAGGCGCTGCTGGGCGACCTCGCCCTCGAGCACCGGCTCCTCGACCGCGCCCGCCACCTGCTCGCGCTCACCGACCGCGGGGGGCCGGCGTCCGTGCACCGCCTCGCCGAGCAGCTCGTCACCGCGCACACCGCGACCGTCGACTGGCTGACCACCGTCCTCGCCGAGGAGGCCCTCGGCGGCCCCGCAGCCCTGCGGGCGACACCGCTGCAGGCCGTCACCGCAGGCGTGACGCGCGCCGTCCAGCTGCCCACCCGGCTCACCGTGGGCGGCGTGAACCGCGCCGCACAGGAGGTCTCCCGCGCCCGGGACGACGCCCGCCGGCGCGTCGAGGAGGTCGCCGGACAGGTCGGCCGGCTCGCCGCCGACACCCGGGACGTCGTCACCACCGGCATCGACGCCGCCCTGGAGCGGGCCGAGGGGGTAGCCCGCCGCGACGCCGGCCGGGACGCCGCCCGCGCCGTGCACACCGCCCGCCGGGACCTCGGCGCGCTGTCCGCGGACGAGCTCCCGGTGCGCCGCTACGACGAGCTGTCGGTGCAGGACGCCGTCGCCGCGGTGAAGAAGCTGGACTCCCCGGACGACCTGCAGGCCGTCCTCCGCTACGAGGAGCAGCACAAGAACCGCTCCGGCGTCGTGTCTGCCGCCCAGACCCGGATCGCCGCGCTCGCGAAGGACGCCGTCGGCGTCGCCTGAGCCGGATCCGTGCGCGCGGCCGCACCGGTGGCCGCGCGAACGGGCCCACTTCGCCCTCGACCCTGCCCCGCAGGCAGGTTCGGCGTTACGGTGCGTACGACGTTGAACCTCCAGCGCCACGACCTGGACCCCTGCCCCGGTAGGTGAGGACGAGCGATGGCCACTTCCCGGCGACCCGTCGCCCCCTGTCGTCCCGGCGTGGGGTTGCGCCGCCCGTGCCCGGGGGTGGCCGTCGTCATGCCCTGCGGGGAGATCGACCTGGCGACGGCTCCACGCTTCCTGAAGACCCTCGTCGACGCCGCCGACTCGGCCGAGCGGGTGGTGGTCGACCTCGGTGGCGTCACCTTCTTCTCCTCCGCCGGCGTGTGGGCGTTGATGCGGCTCCGCGACCGGGCGCGGGCGGGCGCGTGCGACGTCGACCTGGTCGGGCTCGGGGACGGTGTGGTCGGGCGGGTCCTCGCCCTCGCCCGGGTGCAGGAGCTGTTCACCGTCCACGAGACCGTCGAGGACGCGCTCGCCGCCGGCCCCGCGGACGTGCCGGACGAGCCGCTGACCGGGCTGGTCGGGCTCGCCCGGGACCTGCTCGACGCCTCGACCGTCGACGACGTGCTCGCGCGCATCGTCGCGGCCGCCCCGAGCGTCGTGCCGGGCGCCGACCACGTCAGCATGAGCGTCCACGCGGACGGCGAGAGCTGGCGGACGCCCGACCCGGCCGATCGGCGGGCCCGCTCCGTCCTGTCGCTGGAGCTGCTCCGGCGCTCGCGGATCGGCGCGTTCGGCATCCTGGACATACACCGGATCCGGCCGGGGGACCTCGAGCCGGTCGACCTGGACCGGGCCGTCGTCCTGGCCGCCCACACCTCGATCGCCCTGGCGGCGGTCCTCGCCCGGAACGCCGCGGAGCGGGAGAAGGCCCAGCTGCGCCGGGCGATCCGCAGTCGGGACGTGATCGGGCAGGCCAAGGGGCTCCTCATGGAGCGCCGCGGCGTCGGCGAGGACGAGGCCTTCGCGATCCTCCGCGAGGCGTCGCAGTCGCTCAACATCAAGCTCGCCGTGATCGCGGAGAGCCTGGCGAACGGCGAGGCGCACATCTGAGGGTCGCGGGTGTACGAATAGCCCACGCGGGAACCCGTCGGAATCCGGACACGGCGCGGGGAGGCGGTGAGCGTGGCACGACGCGATCTGATCGTGGTGGGGGCGTCCGCCGGAGGGGTGGAGGCGCTCCGCGCGATGGTCGCGGGCCTGCCCGCGGACCTGCCGGCCGCCGTCCTGGTGGTGCTGCACCTCAAGGCGGGGGGCACCAGCGCCCTCGGCACGATCCTCGACCGCTCCGGTCCGCTCCCCGCCGCGGCCGCACAGCCCCGCGCGGAACTGGCCCCGGGCACCATCATCGTCGCCCGCCCGGACCATCATCTCCTGGTCGGGAACGGCACCACGGTCCTGTCCCACGGGCCGACCGAGAGCGGGCACCGTCCCGCGATCGACGCCCTCTTCCGGTCCGCCGCCCGCGCCCACGGGCACCGGACCATCGGGGTCCAGCTCTCCGGGGTCCTCGACGACGGCGCCGCCGGGATGGTGGCGATCGCCGCCGCGGGCGGCACCGTCGTCGTGCAGGACCCGACGGACGCCCTGTACCCCGCGATGCCGGAGGCGGTCCTGCGGTTCCTGCAGCCGGACCACCTGGTGCCCGCGAACGAGCTCGGGCCGCTGCTGGGCACGCTGGCCAAGGAGGACGTCGCGGCCGGCCCGAGTCAGGTGTCGGAGCTGGACGAGGCGGAGGCGGACATCGCGATGAACGGGGACAGCGGCACCGGTCACGATCTCGCGGCGCTGGGTGAGGTGGCCGGGTTCGGCTGCCCGGACTGCGACGGGGCCCTGGTCGCGTTGCGGGACACCGAACGGTTCCGCTGCCGCGTCGGCCACGCGTGGACCGCCGAGGCCCTGCTCGACGCCCAGCACGACAAGCTGGAACGGGCACTGTGGACCGCCTACCGGCTGCTGGAGGAGAAGTCGAGCTTCGCGCGTCGCATGCAGCAGTCGGCGGCGGAGAGCCGCATCCCCGCCATGGAGCGCCGGCACGCCGGCACGGCGCGAGAGGCCGCGGAGTCCGCCGAGGTGCTGCGCGAGCTGCTGCTCTCGGGGCTCCCGCCGCACCGCGTCGTCATGCCGGACCGGGACGAGGCCTCATGAGCCTGCTGAGCGTGACGCACGAGGCGGCGGGGCGGACGGCCGTCGTCCGGCCGGAGGGCCTGCTCGACGTGCGCGCCTATCCGGAGCTGCGCGACACCCTGCTCAAACACGCCGCCGAGATCCCGGACGCGCTCGTGGTCGACCTCTCCGGGCTCACGGCGGACCGGGTCACGACGCTCTCGGTGTTCCCGACGGTGTGGCTGCGGATCTCGTCCTGGCCGGACATCCCGATGGCCCTCGCCGCAGCCGGCGCCGAGCTCTCCGCGCTCCTGCACCGCAGCGCGGTCCCCCGGTTCGTCCCGGTTCTCCGCACTGTCCACGAGGCGCTCGCCGTCGTCGGCTCCCGCGTGCTCCGGCGCCGTGCCGAGACGACGCTGCCCGCCGAGCCCGCCAGCCCCGCGGCCGCCCGGGTCTGGACCCGGGAACGACTGGCGCACTGGCACTTCCCGGTGTGCGACGAGGCCCTGGTCGTCGTCTCCGAGCTGGTCACCAACACGGTCGTGCACGCGGCCAGCGTGGACTTCACCGTCCGGCTCGAGCTCCGGCCGACCGGGCTGTCCATCGCCGTGTACGACGACGACCCGACCCCCCCGGTGCTCGTCGAGCACGCGAAGGAGGTGGGCGGGGTCGGGCTGGTCGACGGCCTGTCCCGGGCATGGGGACACGGCCCGAGGTTGCACGGGGGCAAGGTCGTCTGGGCGGTCGTCCCGCTCCCGGGCGGCCCGGAGGGCCCGCTCGACCTCCCGGCGATCCTCCCCGGGACACCGGGCCCACCGTGACGCCGCCGCGGGCGACGCGCCTCGGTAGCGTTGGCGTGTGAGCCAGCACCAGGTCGACGAGCCGGGCCCCGGGCCGGCCGAGCCGGACGACGGCTTCGAGGCCCTGCTCGAACACCTGCGCGAGTCCCGCGGCTCGGACTTCACCGGCTACAAGCGCGCCAGCCTGCGCCGCCGGGTACGCCGGCGGATGGAGCAGGTCGGCGTCCGGGACTTCGGCGAGTACCTGGACCGCCTGCAGGTGGATCCGGACGAGTTCACCGCGCTGTTCACCACCATCCTGATCAACGTGACGGCCTTCTTCCGGGACCCCGACACCTGGGACCACCTCCGGGCGGACGTGCTGCCGGCGCTCCTGCAGGGCAGGCCCTACGGGGCGCCGATCCGGGTCTGGTGCGCCGGCTGCGCGTCCGGTGAGGAGGCCTACACCGTCGCGATCGTGCTCGCCGAGCTCCTCGGCGCGGACGAGTTCCGCGAGCGGGTGAAGATCTACGCCACCGACGTCGACGAGGACGCCCTGGCCCACGCCCGGGCCGGCCTGTACAGCGAGCGTGACGTCGAGGGCGTCCCGGAGGACCTGCGACGCCGGTACTTCGAACCGGCGGCCGGCAGCTTCGCCTTCCGCAAGGACCTGCGCCGCTCGGTCATCTTCGGCCGCAACGACCTCGTCCGGGACGCTCCGATCTCCCGCATCGACCTGCTGACCTGCCGCAACACCCTGATGTACTTCACTCCCGAGACCCAGGCCGGCACGCTGAGCCGGTTCCGGTTCGCCCTGGCCCCGGACGGCGTCCTCGTCCTCGGCAAGGCCGAGATGCTGCTCAGCCACGCCCGCTCGTTCGAGCCGATCGACCTGAGGCGGCGGATCTTCCGGAAGACCGGCGCGGCGGTCGCCGGGGCCACGTCGTTCTCGCCGGAGTTCGTGCTGGACAGCCGGGGCGGGGCCGGCAACATCGACCGGCTGCGGGACCACGCCTTCAGCGCGGGCCCGGTGCCCCACATCGTCCTGACCGGGGACGACGTCGTGGCCCTGGCCAACCGGCAGGCGGAGGAGCTCCTCGGGGTCGGGGCCCGGGACGTCGGGCGGCCGCTGCGGGACCTGGAACTCTCCTACCGGCCGGTCGAGCTGCGCTCCGTCGTGGAGAAGGTCCGGATCGAACGGCGGGCCCAGCGGCTGACCGACGTCCGGCTGGAACGCGCCGACGGGGACGTCCGTTGGTTCGAGGTGCACGTCAGCCCGCTGGCGACCGCCGAGGGCAAACTCCTCGGCGTCTCGGTCGTCTTCCACGACGTCACCGCCGCGCACCGACTCTTCGTCGACCTGGAACGGGCCAACCTGCAGCTCGAGTCGGCGTACGAGGAGCTCCAGTCCACCAGCGAGGAGCTGGAGACGACCAACGAGGAGCTCCAGTCCACCGTGGAGGAGCTGGAGACCACCAACGAGGAGCTCCAGTCCACGAACGAGGAGCTGGAGACGATGAACGAGGAGCTGCGGTCGACCAACGACGAGCTCCAGCGCATCAACGACGACGTCCGGGAACACAGCGGTGAGCTGGACGGCGTCAACGACTTCCTGGAGTCCATCCTCACCTCGCTGCGTTCCGCCGTCGTCGTCGTCGACGCGCAGATGCACGTCACCGTCTGGAACTCCGGGGCGGAGGAGCTCTGGGGACTGCGCCGGGAGGAGGTGCGCGGCGAGCACCTGCTCAACCTGGACATCGGGCTCCCGCTCGAGAAGCTGAGACCGGTGGTGCGGGACGCCCTCGGCGACGCCGGCACGGGCGCGGAGATCACGCTCCAGGCGGTCAACCGGCGGGGCCGAACGGTCGAGGTCACCGTCACCGTCACCCCGCTCGTGGGTCCCGAGCGCCAGCTCGCCGGCGCGGTGCTGGTCATGGACTGATCCGCCGCAGCCTTGACCGGGCCGCCGAACGCCTTCCGCGCCCGTCGTGGTCCAGTTGGTCGTAGACCACCGCGGTGACGACGCCGTAGGCGAGGTGCGGCAGGAGGTCGGAGAGCCACGACTCCGCCGACCACTCGCGCGGGTCGCTGATCCCCAGCGCCCACATCGGCAGCACGCCGCCCAGGTTCGCCGCGAGCGCCGCCACGACCATCGCCCGCACGGGCCGGCGCGGGCCCAGGAGCGGCCGGACCGCCCCGAGCACCGCTCCCGCCCCGACCCCGGTCGCGATCCCCATCAACGCCCCCAGCGCAGTCCGCCGGTTGGCGGCCTCGTCGCTGTCCGGGCCCTTCGCCGACAGCGCGGTCGGGTGACCCCGCTCGACGAGCCGGCGGACGCTCTCCTCGGGGGTGGTGCTCGCGGGCCGGGCCCGCACCAGCATGTCCAGGTAGGTCGCCGCGTTCAGGGCCGTCGTGCCGGCGGCGCCGGCCGCCGCCCCGCGCAGAAGCTGACGTCGCATGTCGGTGCCGGTACCCACCGCGGCGCCGGCCAATCGCCCGTTCGCCGGCCGGCCGCATCCGCCGGAGTCAGAGGGCGTGCCGCAGGACCACGCCGACGCCGTCCCCGACCGGTGGATTCTCCCCCCGGAGCGCCTCGTCGAGGACGACGAGCTCGGCGCCGGAGCAGGCGGCCGCCCGGACCAGGGCCGATCCGGCGTCCACCTCGACGGGCTCGAGGCCGAGGCCGGTCAGCTCGTCCCGGGTGATCGCGACCTCGGTGGGCCCGGCCGCCCAGAGCCGCGCGCCGCGGAGGACCTCGGGATCGACGACGACCGTGTCGCAGGCCTGTTCGCGGAAGGCGGCGGCCGCGGTGCGCAGGCCCGCGGCGGCCAGGCCGTCCGGCTTCGCCTCGAGCTCGCGGTACCGCTCCAGCGCGGCCTGCCGGTCCCGGTGGCGCAAGTCCTCCACGGCGCGGTCGACGACGTCGTGCAGCTCGTCGACGCTGCTGCCGGCCGAGTGCTCCACCTCCACCGCGATCCCTGCCGAGCGCTCCGACAGGGCGTCGACGAGCCGGGACCGGGAGCGGGTCTCCCCGGCGATCACCAGCAGGCGCGCGCCGGTGCGGTGGACGTGCTCGTCGACCCGCTCCGCGACCTGGGCGGTGTTGCGCCGCCAGGACTCCTCGACGCGCTCCTGCATGTTCATGTGCGACCACCCGCCGCCACGGACCTTGTGGACCGGGCGGTCGCGCCCCTCGACCGCCTCCACGCCGTCGGTGTCCGGCGCGAGGATCTCCCCGCCCGTCTCGTCGATCCGCACCACGACGGTCGTCACCGGTTCCGGGACGTTGGCCACGATCCGGATCAGGTCCGCGATCGGCCCCCAGACGGCCTCCTGCGGGTCCGGCCGCCGGGGTGTGGAGGTGTCGAGGACGACCCCGCCGCCGGCGGCCACGAGGACCCGCCCGGAGGGTTCGGACGGCGGATCCGACTCGGTGACGGCGCGGTCGAGGGCCGCCACGGTGGCGTCGTCCGCGCCCTGACCGGTGAGGGTCTCCCGCATGCCACGCCACTGCACGCGGTCGATGTGCTCCGCGTCGTGGGTCTCGTGGGTGGCGTCGAGCAGGACCGTGCCGCAGGGCCCGCTCTGCTCGGCGACGGTGCGCAACCAGTCGAGTCGCATCGGATCTCCCTCTCCCGGGCCGCCGGACGGCCCGGCCGTCGTGCCCCGGGCGGCGCCCGGAGCGGCTCCACCGGTCGCGGTACCCGTGCCGGTCCCGGCGAAACGGCGCCAGGTGTGATCCGCGGGCACCCGGGTACCAGTCCCCTGACGGCGGACACCGGGTCCGTGCGGGAGGAGGCGGCGTGCCGGCACCGACCTTGCTGGTGCTGCGCGCCCTCGCCCTGGGCGACCTGCTCGTCGCGGTGCCCGCGCTCCGCGCGCTGCGCCGGGCCCATCCCGGGCACCGGGTCCTGCTCGCGACCGCGGGCCCGCTCGCCCCGCTCGCCCTCGCCAGCGGGGCCGTCGACGAGGTGCTGCCGGTGACGTCCCCCGCCGACCTTCCGACGTCGCCCTCCGGGCCGCCGGACGTGGCCGTCAACCTGCACGGGGCCGGCCCGCAGAGCCACCGGGCCCTCGACGCGACCCGGCCGTCGCACCGGATCGGGTTCCGCTGCGCCGGCGTCGACGGCTGGACCGGACCAACCTACGCCGAGGCGTCCGCGCGGTACCCCCACGAGCGGGCGCTGTGGTGCGCCCTGCTGGAACACCACGGGATCCCCGCGGACCCCGACGACCTGCGGCTGCCCCCGCCGGGCCTGGGCGCACCGGTGATCGTCGTGCATCCCGGCGCGGCCTTCGGCGCCAAGCGCTGGCCCGCGGGTCGGTTCGCCGCGGTGGCGCGTGCGCTGGAGCGGCGGGCCCCGGTGGTCCTCACCGGCACGGCGCCGGAGCGGGAGCTCGCGCTGGAGGTCGCCGCCGCGGCGGGACTCCCGGCGGAGCGGGTGCTGGCCGGGCGGACGTCGCTCACCGAGCTCTGCACGGTGGTCGCCGGGGCCGTCCTCGTCGTCTGCGGGGACACCGGGGTGGCGCACGTGGCGTCGGCGTACGGGACGCCGTCGGTGGTGCTGTTCGGGCCGGTGGGGCCGGGACGCTGGGGCCCGCCGCCGGGGCCGCACCGCAGCCTCACCCACGCCGAGCTGCGGCGCGGGGACCGGTTCGGGGAAGAGCCGGACCCCGCGCTGACCGCGATCGGGATCGACGAGGTGCTGGCCGCCGCGGCGCTCGTCCTCGACGGGGACGGGCCGGGGGCGGGTCAGCGGGCCGCAGCCCCGACCGGCACGGACGCGCGCACCTGACGCCAGCCCGCGCCGTCCCAGTCGACCGTGCCGGCCCCGCCGCCGCCGACGAAGCCGGCCGCGGACTCCACCGCGCCGCGCACGGCGT
>NZ_JAODNI010000191.1 GCF_025465255.1 Pseudonocardia sp. | reverse complement strand
GGGCGGCCGGCACCGCGGTGTCGATCCCCACCGCCGGCAGCCCGCCGACCGGCTCCGCCTGTGGCCGCCCGCTCCACACGCCGACCGCGGCGAGCACGGCCGCCACCGCCGCGACCAGCACGAGCGCGATGGCGCCGGGCCGTCCGGGGTCGAGGCGGGCACCGCGCCAGGCCTCGGGGACCCAGCGGCGGGCGAGCATCCCGAGGCGGCCGGGCCGCCCGCCGGGCTGGTGCGCCGGCGGGCGGGCGGATCCGCCCAGCCCTGCGGCATCCGACCGGTCCGGGCCGGGTGCAACCGACGGCCCGAGGTCCTGCGGACCGGCCGCGTCGGCGGGCCAGGTCGCCTCCTCCCGCCCGTCCCACCTCGGCGCGACGACGGGCGCCGACCTCGGCACGGGCAGCGGCAGCGGGATCGGGACCGTCGGCGGGTCCCCGGGACCTGGCGGGGCGGCTGCCACCCGCCCGGACCCCACCGCCGGGGACCCCGGCCCGGGAGCGTCGGGACCGGGGGTGTCGGCGGGGTCCGGGTAGGGGCGGCCCAGCGGCGTTCCCAGCACCGCGGCGAGCCGGGTGCCGGGGTCGGGAGGAGCTGCGCGCCGGGCCACACCGAGGACGCTAGGTCCGCGCGGGCCCGGTTCCGGGACGAGTCGTCGCGCTGTGGATGGCCGGAGCGGGGTGGGGACAACCCGCCCGCGCCGAGTCCGGATCCGGCAGAACCGTCGGTGCCGTATGGCAGGCTGCGCGGGTCCTACCCGCGCGGCACCACGACCACCCCGAGCGCGCCGTTCCCCACGTGCGCCCCGAGCACCGCACCGACCTCGGAGACGAGCAGCCGCGACGCGCTCGGCAACCGCTCCCGCAGCCGGTCCGCCAGCTCCTCGGCCCGGTGGGCCGCCCCGAGGTGGTGCACGGCGAGGTCCGCCCCCTCCCCGGCCGCCTTCACCGCGAGCTCGACGAGCCGCTGCGTGGCCCGGGCCGCGGTCCGCACCTTCTCCAGCGGCCGGATCCGCCCCTCCGCCAGGTGCAGGATCGGCTTGACGGACAGCGCGGTGCCGAGAAGGGCCGTGGCCGCACCGATCCGGCCGCCCCGGCGGAGCCGGTCCAGGTCGTCGACACAGAAGAAGACGCGGCAGCGGGCCGCGACCGCGGCGGCGGCCTCCTCCACCGCGGCTCCGGCGCACCCGGACTCGGCGGCGCGGACCGCCGCGAGCACCGCGTACCCGAGGCCCATCGCGACCGCACGCGAGTCGACGACCCGCACCCGTCCCTGCCCGACCTCCTCCGCGGCGAGCCGGGCGGCGTCCCAGGTACCGGACAGCTCCCGGGAGAGGTGCACGGACACCACGGACGGCGCGCCGTCCGCGAGCAGCGCGCGGTACACCTCGGCGAACGCGGCGGGCGTCGGCCGGGAGGTCTGGACTTCCAGGCTCCGGTCCGCGAGCGCCGCGCTCAGGTCTCCCGGGCCGATGTCGATACCGTCGCGCCCGGTCCGTTCCCCCATCCGGACCTCGAGCGGCACGATCGTGATGGCGCTGCGGGCGGCGACCCCCGACGGGAGGTCCGTCGTCGAGTCGGTCACGACGGCGACGGGCGAGGGGGGCATGACAGCCGACCCTAGTGGCCGGGCCGGACGGGCAGCTCACGCACCAGGATCGACCCCAGCGCCTCGCCGACCCTCCGGTGACCCTCCCACCCCCAGTGCATTCCGTCCGGGTTCCCGTGCCCGCCGAGCACGTGCGCCGCGACCAGTGTCGGGACGTCCAGGATCCGCGCCCCGACTTCCGCGGCCCAGTCCCGGGTGGCCCGCTCGGCGGGGACCCGCCCGGGGTGCGCGTGGCCGTAGACCGCGGCGCGGTGCACGGACGGCAGGGCCGCGACGACCGGGATCCCGGGGCGCAGCGCGAGCACCGCGTCGCGGCATCGTTGCAGGTAGGACACGGTGAGCCGCGGTGGGAGCGCCACCGGGCCGCCTCCCGGGAGACGGGCGAACGCCCGCGAGAGGCCCGGCTGCGCGCGCAGGTAGCCGTCGCGCAGCACCCGCCGCGCGCGGTCGGGACGGACGGCGGGGATCAGCTCGCGCAGTGCCGTCGGCAGCGGTGACGGGAGCGCGTCCATCCCGCCCGTGCCGAGCACCAGCGCGTCGATCCTCGGCATGAGGGCCCACACCCGCGGGTCGTGGGTGAGCGCGTGCCAGGCGTGCCGGGCCGTCCAGCCGATCCCGGCGACGATCTCGGCGTGCCCGCCCAGCGCGGCGGCGGCGATGTTGGGCCAGAGGCGCGGATCGTCCGACGGCTCGGCCCGCTCGGGTCCGTGGAAGGTCAGCGAGTCCCCGAGGACGAGGAGCGTGGGACGGCCCGAGAGCTCAGCTGACACCGATGTTGTACCCGGACAGCCGCCAGCGCGGGTGGTCCGCGCGCCTCGCGACGACCGCCCACTTGCAGTTGCCCATCCCGCCGATGATCGGCCACGTGGACTCGGGCAGGTCCAGCAGCCCACACACCATTCCGGCGATCATCCCGCCGTGCGCCACCAGGAGCAGCGACTGCTCGCCGACCTCGTCCGCGTACTCCTCGTCGATCTCCTCGACGACGGGCAGCGAGCGCCGCACGACGTCGACGCGGGACTCGCCGCCGGGCGGGGTCCAGCGCGGGTCCCCGCGCCACTCGGTGATCGCGCCCGGGTAGTCGACCTCGACCTCGCCGACGCTGCGGCCCTGCCACTCCCCGAGGTGCGTCTCGCGGAGCCGCTGGTCCAGCTTCACCGCCAGCCCGGAGGCGGTGGACACCTCCTCGGCGGTGTCCACCGCACGGGTCAGGTCCGAGCTGATCATGCGGTCCAGGGACATCCGCGCGATGACCGGGGCGGCGCGGCGCGCCTGCTCGCGCCCCTCCTCGGTGAGGTGGGAGTCCAGGTGGCCCTGCATGCGTCCGGCCACGTTGTAGTCCGTCTGCCCGTGCCGGAGCAGGACGACCCGGCGGAGGCTCACGGAGCCGTGACGGTGCCGTCGGGATCCGCCTCGACCCGGGCCTCGGGGAAGTCGATCCGTGGGCAGTCCTTCCACAGCCGGTCGAGGCCGTAGGTGCTGCGCTCCTCGTTGTGCTGCACGTGCACCACGATGTCGGTGAAGTCCAGCAGGACCCAGCGGCCCTCGCGCGCACCCTCGCGGCGGGTGGGCTTCACCCCGTTCTGGCGCAGCTTCTCCTCGACCTCGTCGACGATGGCCTGCACCTGGCGCTCGTTGGGCGCGGACGCGATGACGAAGCAGTCCGTGATGACGAGCTGGTCGGACACATCCAGCACCGTGATGTCCTGGGCCAGCTTGTCGGCGGCGGCCGCCACGGCCACCCGGGCCATCTCGAGTGCCTCTTCTGTTGCCGCCACTGCGGTCACGACTCCCTCTGTGCTCATCTGCTCTCCGGCCCACCCCCGGTGAGAGGGTGCAGCCGGGTCCAGTGTGGCAGCCGCGCTCGGCCGCCCCCGAGGCGCGGGGGTCGGGCGGGCGCGGGCAGGACGGAGCTAGGCGGGATGCGAGACGCCGACCGGCTGATCGGGGGCGTAGAGCCCCCTCTTCGAGATGTACTGGACGACGCCGTCCGGCACCAGGTACCAGACCGGGCGGCCTTCGGCGACGCGGTCCCGGCAGTCCGTGGAGGAGATCGCCATCGCCGGCACCTCGACCAGCGTCACGGAGCCCTCCGGCAGGTGCTCGTCGCCCAGCTCGTAGCCGGGACGGGTCACGCCGACGAAGTGCGCGAGCTCGAACAGCTCGTCGACCTTGCGCCAGGACAGGATCTGGGAGAGCGCGTCCGCGCCGGTGATGAAGAACAGCTCGGCGTCGGGCATCGTGGCGGCGAGGTCCCTCAGGGTGTCCGCGGTGTACGTCGGTCCCCCGCGGTCGATGTCCACCCGGCTGGTGCCGAACCGCGGGTTGGACGCCGTCGCGATGACCGTCATCAGGTACCGGTCCTCGGCGGGGCTGACGGACTTGGCCGACTTCTGCCACGGCTGCCCGGTCGGGACGAACAGCACCTCGTCGAGGTTGAACCGGTGGGCGACCTCGCTGGCGGCGACGAGGTGCCCGTGGTGCACGGGATCGAACGTGCCGCCCATGACACCGATCTTGCGCTGCATCGACGCAGACTATGCGCCCGCGGGCGTCGCGTCCTCACCCGTTCGGTCGCGTCCCGGCCCGTCCGGCGCGGGCGGTCACGGCGATGTGCCGGAGGGAAACGCCGGGGCAACAAGATGGGGGGCTGATCCCAGGTAGCCGGCGACCTCGTTGACCCAGTCGTGGCCGACCCGGGTGAGGAACTCGTCGAAGCGGCCCGGCTGACCCCGCCGTCGCGACGATCGACGGCCGGCTGGCCGGCCGGGTCACGAAGAGGCGGGCTCGCCTACGGGCGGGCTCAGGGGGCCGGATAGGCGTGCCGGAACTGGATGCTGATCCGGGCCCCGGCCGCCCGCACCTTCGGCACCGAGTGCTGCCACGTGCGCTGGCACGACCCGCCCATCACGAGCAGGTCCCCGGGCCCGGGCAGGAACCCGACCGACGGCCCACCACCCGTCGGCCGGAGCCGGAAGGGCCGCATCTCACCGAGCGACACCAGCGCCACCGTCGCTGTGGGGAGCTCGCGGGCCACCCGGTCCCCGTGCCAGGCCACGCTGTCCGCGCCGTCCCGGTAGAGGTTGGCGCCGACCTGGGTGAACTCCTCGCCGTAGCGGCCGGACAGGACGTCCGCCATCTCCTCCAGGATCGGCTCGGGGAGACCGTCCGCCCGGCTCCACCGGTGGGTCAGCCGCGGCTCGGGCAGCGTGCGCTCGTACATCCGGACCTCGCGGCTGCGCCACGGCGTGCCGGCGAGCAGCCGTTCGAACAGCTCGCCCGTACCGCGGAGCCACCCCGGCACGACGTCCACCCAGGCGCCGACGCCGAGCTCGTGCCGCCGGAGCCCGTGGAACCCGGGGTCGAGCTCGGGGCCGCCGGGCGTCTCCAGCAGAGACGGCTGCCACATCAGATCGACCATGCCCTCGACCGTACACGGGATCGAACGTGTGTTCGAGACAGTACCCTGACAGCCCTCGACCTCGACCAAGGACGGCCCCGGGAGCTGCGATGACGATGATGGCGTGGATCGTGCTGGCGATCGTCGGCCTGGCCACGCTGGCCGCCGTCGTCAAGGGGCTGCAGGACCGGAGGAGACCGCCGCACCTGCCCGACGATCCCAAACTTTAGGACGAACTTCTCAGCATTCGATATCCGCACGTAGGGTGCCGGACCATGACGACCCCGCCCGCGACGCGTGAGGACCAGGTGCGATCCCGGCGGCGGTGGGTCGTCCTCGCGCTCGGCGTGCTGGCCCAGTCCTCCGCCTGCTCGTTCGTCTACGGCATCCCGTTCCTGGTCCCGACGCTGCGGGACACCCTCGGTCTCTCCCTCGCGGAGGCCGGCGCCTACGTCGCCGGGCCCACGGCGGGCCTGCTGCTGACCCTGATCCTCTGGGGCGCCGCCGCGGACCGCTGGGGCGAGCGCCGGGTCATCGCGTCCGGCCTCGGGATCCAAGCACTGGTCGTCGGGCTGGTCGCGTCCCTGCCGCACCCCGGCGCGGTCCCGCTGGTCGCGCTGCTGGCCCTGGGCGGCGCCGCGGCCGCCTCCGTGTTCGCGGCGAGCGGCCGGATGGTGATGGGCTGGTTCCCCCGGGACGAGCGCGGCGTGGCGATGGGGATCCGGCAGACCGCGCAGCCGCTGGGCGTCGGCATCGCCGGGCTGGCCCTGCCGAGCCTCGCCGCGCACGTCGGCGTGTTCCCGTCGCTCGCGCTCCCGGCGGCGTTGTGCCTGCTCTCGGCGGTGCTCGTGGCCGCGTTCGCCCCCGACCCGGCCCGCCCGCCGCGCGTCGCCGGGGAGGCCAGGCCCGGTTCGCCGTACGGCGCCCCGCTGCTGTGGCGGGTGCACGCGGCCAGCGCGCTGCTGGTCGTGCCGCAGTTCGCGATCGCGGCGTTCTCCACCGAGTACCTGGTCCGCGAGCACGGCTGGGCGATCGCGACGGCGGGCGTGTTCGTGGCCGTCCTTCAGATCGCGGGCGCGGCGGGCCGGATCGGCGCCGGCTGGTGGTCGGACCGGGTCGGCTCCCGGCTGCGACCGATGCGGCAGCTGGCGGTCGGCGCGACGCTGGTCCTGCTGTCCTTCGCCCTCGGGGACCTGGTGGCGCCCTGGCTCGCGATCGCGTCGCTCGCCGTGGGCGCGGTGGTGAGCGTCGCGGACAACGGTCTGGCGTTCACGGCGGTCGCGGAGATCGCCGGCAGCTCCTGGTCCGGGCGGGCGCTGGGGATCCAGAACACCGGCCAGAACGTCGTGTCCTCGCTGGCGCCGATCGTGCTCGGCGCGATCATCGGCGGCTCCGGCTACGCCGTGGGGTTCGCCGCGGCCGCGCTCGCGCCGGTGCTGGCGATCGGCGTCACGCCGGTGCGGGACGAGCCCGCCCCCGACTGATCGGCCCCCGTCGGGTCAACCGACGCCCGCGTCGAGTGCCTCGGCGAGGAACCGCAGCTCACGGGTCATCTCGGCCTTCGCCGCGGACTCGTCGTCCGCGTGCCGGGCGACGGAGTGCCGGTAGCTCACGGCGGCGGCCAGCAGCAGCGCGACGCTCTCGACGCCCGTCGGGTTCCCCTCCCGCGCCCCCAGGACGACGTCCCGGATCACCCCGACGAGCCGGTCGAAGCGGTCGTGCAGCGCGTCCCGGACGGCCGGGTGCGTGTCCGCCTCGCGCCACGCAGGTGCGAGAGCGTGGCGGAGGCGCCCAGCATCTCGTCGAGCACCGTGACGAGCCGGCAGAGGCTCTCGGTGACGTCCCCCGCGACGATCACCGATTCCCGGTCCACCCGCTCCTCCGGCAGCCGCTCGACCAACGCGCTCAGCAGGTCCGGCTTGCGGGTGAAGTAGTAGTGCACGAGCCCCTTGGGGACCCCGGCGCGCTCGGCGATGCGGGAGGTGGGCGTGGCGTCGAAGCCACGCTCGGCGAACAGCTCCTCGGCCGCGGCGAGGATGCGCTCGCGCGCCGGGCCGCTGTCGGGGTCGAGGGGTTCGGACATCTCGGGGTCCTTCACCAGGGGTCGGGGTGCACGCGCGCGGCGGCCGAGGTCGAGGCCGGGCCGGTGCTGAGGATGCTGCTCGCCGCGATGCGGCCCGGGCACCGCCGCCGCGAGGCGCTCGTGTTCGGAAGCCGAGGCGGTTCGGCTCGCGCCCCGCGTCGCCTCCGCGAGGATCGGCACCCGCCATACTGACCCGGTGATCGGGCGGGCCGGACGGGACCGGAAGGCCGTCGAGCGGGCGCTCGACGTGGTGCAGGGGCGGGCGTTGCACAGCGACCGCGTGGACTGGCCGCAGGCACGCGGGGAGGTCGCGGCCGCGTTCGGGGACCCGGAGGCGCTGGAGCTCGCGCTGTTCCGGATCGTCCGCGCGGCGGGCGGGCCGCACAGCGGGCTGCGCGGGCGCGCGATGGCGCACGGGGCGCCGGAGCTGCCGGCCGTCCGGAGGGAGGGCGACGCGGGGGTCCTCACCCTGCCGGCCTGCTCCGCCCGGGACGCGCGCGAGTACGAGGCGGCGGGCCGGAAGGCGCTCGCAGGCGCGGGCGCGGCGCGGTGGGTCGTCGACCTGCGCGGCAACGGCGGCGGCTCGATGTGGCCCGTGCTCGCGGTGGTGGCACCGCTGCTGCGCCCCGAGCCCGACGGGCGGATCGGCGCGTTCGTCGACCGCGCCGGCGGGTCGACGCCGTGGCGGCTCCTGGGCGGGGTGCTGCTGATGGGCCGCCGGCCGATGGCCCGCGCGGCGCGGGACAGCATGTCCGGGCCGGTGGCGCTTCTCACCGACGGCGCGACGGCCGGCTCCGGCGAGGCCGTCGTCGTCGCGTTCCGGGGCGCGCCGGACGTCCGCTCCTACGGCTCCCCCACCCTCGGGCTGAGCACCGGCAACGAGACGCTGCCGCTGCCGGGCGGCGCCGTCCTCACCGTCACCACCAGCCGGTTCGCCGACCGCACCGGGCAGGTCCACGGCGGCCGGATCACCCCGGACGTGCCGAGCGAGGATCCGCTCAGCATGGCTCTCTGGGACAGCCAGGGCCTGTCCTAGAGCGGCTAGACCGGCAGCAGCGCCTCGACGACGTCCGCCAGCTGGCCGGCCGTGCGGCACTCGTGCATCGGCATGACGTCCGCGTACCGCAGCGCCGCGGAGTCCCCGCTGCCCCACTGCCGCCGCGGCTCCGGGTTGAGCCAGTGCGCGTGCCGGGCCTGGGAGATCAACCGCCGCAGGACGGCGAGGTTCGGGTCCCGGTAGTTCGTGCGGGCGTCGCCGAGGATCAGCACCGAGCTCTTGGAGGTGATGGCCTCGCCGTAGAACTCCGCGAAGCTGCCGAGGGCGCCGCCGTAGTCGCTGTGCCCGTCGAACGCGGTGAGGTCCGCCTCGCGCAGCACCCGCTGCATCACGCCCGACAGCTCGGCGCCGGGCTCGAACAGATGCGTCACCTCGTCCGTCTTCTCGACGAACGCGAAGACCCGGACCTTGCTGAACTGCTCCCTCAACGCCTGGACCAGCAACAACGTGAAGTGGCTGAACCCGGCGACGGAGCCGGAGACGTCGCAGAGGATGACGAGCTCGGGCCGTCCGGGCCGGCGCTTCCGGTAGGCGGGCTTCATCGGGACGCCACCGGTGGACATCGAGCGGCGCAGCGTCCGGCGCATGTCCAGGGTGCCGCGCTTGGCGTGCTTGCGGCGCACCGCGAGCCGCGCGGCGAGGCGCCGGGCCAGCGGGTGCACCGTGCGGCGGAGCAAGGTGAGCTGCTCGGCGTAGGCGGAGAGGAACTCGACCTGCTCGGCCTGCTTGGGCACCGCCGTCTTGGCCACCTGCTCGCGGCCGCGCTGCTCGGCGGTGCGGCGGCGCACCTCGTCGGTCACCATCTTGCGGAACTGGGCGATGCGGTCCCGGATCTCCCGGCGGCGCATCTCGTCGGTGAAGTCCGAGTCGTCCGGCTGGCGGAGGCCGTTCATGATCGACGCGAGCAGCGTCTCGGGCGAGATCACCCGCAGCGCCTGGTAGGCGGACCAGCTGGGCTGCGCGCTCGACCCGCGGATGCCGGTGCCGCTGGCCCCGGCCTGCCCCAGCGCGTCGACGACGGCGCGGGCGAGTGCCCGCAGCGCGTCGGTGTCGCCGTCCCGGAGCAGGTCCGCGAGGATCTCGCGCAGGGCGTCGACGTCGACCGGCCCGTCGGGGGTGTCCGGGTCCTCGCCCTCGATGCGCGGGACGTGGACCTGGCCGCTGCCGGCGCCGAGCGCGGCGGGCCAGTACAGCTCGAAGAGGGCGTCGAAGACCTCGCGCTGCCCGGAGCGGCGCAGCAACGCCGCGGCCAGCCCTTCCCGCAGCTCCTCGCGGCGCAGCAGGTCCAGGGCGCCGAGGACCTCGGCGGCGTCGACGGTCTCCCCCGGCCCGACGGAGACGCCGTGGGTGCGGAGCGCCGCGACGAAGTCGACGAGGTGCCCGGGCAGGCCGTGCTCGTTCGCGGTGACCGGCATCGGGGCGCTCCTAGTTGAGATGCAGTTCGGCCGTGGCCTTGACCTGGTCCGACTGGTGCTTGAGGACCACGCCGAGGGTGGCGCGCACCGCGTCGTCGTCGAGGGTGTCCATGCCCAGTGCGAGCAGCGTGCGACCCCAGTCGATCGTCTCGGCCACCGACGGGGCCTTGCGCAGCTCCATCGCCCGCAGCACGCGGACCGTCCGGACCAGCGCGTCCGTCAGCTTCTCGGTGAGCTCCGGGACGCGGGACAGGACGATGCGCCGCTCCAGGTCCGCGTCCGGGAAGTCCAGGTGCAGGAACAGGCAGCGCCGCTTGAGCGCCTCGGAGAGCTCCCGGGTGGAGTTGGAGGTCAGCAGCGCGAACGGCTTGCGGGTCGCGGTGACCGTGCCCATCTCCGGGATGCTGACCTGGTAGTCGGAGAGGACCTCCAGCAGCAGGCCCTCGACCTCGACGTCCGCCTTGTCCATCTCGTCGATGAGCAGGACGGTGGGCTCGTCGCGGCGGATCGCGGTGAGCAGCGGCCGCGGGAGCAGGAACTCCTCGCTGAACACGTCGTCGCGGGTCGCGTCCCAGCTCTCGTGACCCTGGCCTGCGGTGATGCGCAGCAGCTGCTTCGCGTGGTTCCACTCGTAGAGGGCGCGCGCCTCGTCGATGCCCTCGTAGCACTGCAGCCGGACGAGCCCCGCGTCGGTCGCCTGGGCGACGGCCTTCGCGAGCTCGGTCTTGCCGACCCCGGCCGGACCCTCGACGAGCAGCGGCTTGCCGAGGCGGTCCGCCAGGTAGACCGTGGTCGCGACCGCGGTGTTGGCGAGGTAGCCGACGGCGGCGAGCCGCTCGGTGACCTCGTCGACCGAGCCGAACAACGGGGGCTGGATGGCGTTCACCGGGTCATCCTGCCTTGCGGATCCGGGCTCCGCAGCCCTGGGAACCGTACGGTCGTTAAGTTGAGGTGAGGGTTGCATCACAGCAGCGGCTGCGGGTCACTGCGGAGGCCGATCGTCCATGACCTCACCCGGCCGACAGGCCCGCGCCTCGCCCCGCTTTCAACCGTCGTCCGCCGCCGGACGCCCCGCGGACCTCCGCATCCCGACGCCGAACATCACGACCGCGAAGCCGGCCGCCGGGACCCAGAGCCACCTGTTCGTCGCGGCGCCGAGGCACTCCCCCTCCGCGGTCGTGCCCGCCTCGGCCGCGGCTTCGTCCAGGACCGGGCCGGAGAGCCCGCCGAGGTCCTGGGCCCGCAGGGCGGCCGCCGCCACGACGCCGCTCGCCCGACACCGGTCCCCGATCGGCGTGACCTCGGAGAGGAACAGCTGCAGGGGCGTGGCGACGACGAGGGCCGCGGCGAGGGCCGCCACCCCGGACACCGCCACGAGCTGGCGCCGGTGCGGGGCCTCGCCCGGGGCAGGGAGGTGGAAGAAGGCCGCCAGCACCGCCAGCAGCACGACGCCCGCGATCGACGCGAGCCATTCCCACGGCCCCTGGCCGCCGAAGGTCAGCGCGACGACCGCGGCCAGGGCCGCGCCGAGAAGCGCGGCACGGTCCACCTGGCTGCCTCCGGGCTGCTCCACGGCCCGGAGCCTGGCAGACGGGCCGTCCGAGGGCGATCGGGGAGTTTCGGGACGGGGCGCGCCCGGGAACTGTCGGGGGTGCGCGCCATCATGGTGCCGTGACCACCACCGAACAGGATCTGCGCACGCGCGCCGAGGAAGTGCTGGCCACCCTGGCCGGCGAGGGCGCGACGCTGCGCGAGGATCAGTGGACGGCCATCCACGCGCTCGTCGCCGAGCACCGGCGGGCGCTGGTCGTGCAGCGCACCGGATGGGGCAAGTCCGCGGTGTACTTCGTGGCCACGGCGCTGCTCCGCGAGCAGGGCGCCGGGCCCACCGTGATCGTCTCGCCGCTGCTCGCGCTCATGCGCAACCAGATCGACGCGGCGACGCGGGCCGGGATCGTCGCGGTCACGGTCAACTCCGCGAACCTTGACGACTGGGAGCAGACCTACGCCGAGATCGACGCCGGCGAGGTGGACGTGCTGCTCGTCAGCCCGGAGCGGCTGAACAACCCGGACTTCCGGGACCGGGTCCTCCCCCGCCTCACCGCGAGCGCCGGGATGCTGGTGGTCGACGAGGCGCACTGCGTCTCGGACTGGGGGCACGACTTCCGGCCGGACTACCGGCGGCTGCGCAACCTCATCGCCGAGCTCCCGCCGGGCATCCCCGTGCTGGCCACCACGGCCACGGCGAACGACCGGGTGGTCCACGACGTCACCGAGCAGCTCGGCCTCGACCCTGCTGACGGCCGATCCGCTGACGCTCCGCGGAGGGGGGCTCCGCTGGTCCTGCGGGGTTCGCTCGACCGCGCGAGCCTGCGGCTCTCGGTCGTCCCGATCCCGAACCCCGCTCAGCGGTTGGCGTGGCTGGCGTCCCGGCTCGACGAGCTGCCGGGCGCCGGGATCATCTACACGCTCACGATCCAGACGGCCGAGGAGGTCGCGGAGTTCCTGCGCGAACGCGGCTACGCGGTCCGCTCCTACACGGGCAAGACCGATCCCGAGGCCCGGCTGGACGCCGAGGCGGACCTGCTCGGGAACCGGGTGAAGGCGCTGGTCGCCACGAGCGCCCTTGGCATGGGCTTCGACAAGCCGGACCTCGGGTTCGTCGTGCACCTCGGCGCCCCGGCCTCGCCCGTGGCCTACTACCAGCAGATCGGCCGCGCGGGCCGCGCGCTGGACCGCGCGGAGGTCGTCCTGCTGCCGGGCCGCGAGGACCGGGACATCTGGGCCTACTTCGCCTCGCTGGCGTTCCCGCCCGAGCCGCTGGTGCGCCAGACGCTGGCCACGCTGTCGGAGCACCCGATCTCGACGGCGTCGCTGGAGACCCGGGTCGATCTCTCCCGAACCCGGCTGGAGATGCTGCTCAAGGTCCTGGACAGCGACGGTGCGGCCAAGCGCGTCAAGGGCGGCTGGATCTCCACGGGCGAGGAGTGGACCTACGACGGCGAGCGGCACCGCCGGATCGCCGAGGCCCGTAAGGCCGAGCAGCAGGCGATGCTGGACTTCATCGCCACGGACGAGTGCCGGCTGGTCTTCCTGCGCCGCCAGCTCGACGACCCGGACCCCACGCCCTGCGGCCGCTGCGACGTCTGCAGCGGCACGGTCTGGTCCCCGGACGTCACCGCCGAGAGCACGGCCGCGGCGGAGGAGCGCCTGCAGAGGCCGGGCATCGAGGTCGCGTCGCGGAAGATGTGGCCGAGCGGGATGAAGGAGCTGGACGTCCCGGTGTCCGGCAAGCTCAAGGCGGACGAGCTCGCCGAGCCCGGACGGGCCGTCGGCCGGCTCTCGGACATCGGCTGGGGCACCCGGCTGCGCGAGCTGCTCGAGGGCCCGGACCGGCCCGTCCCGTCCGAGCTGCTGGACGCGGTGGTCCGCGTGCTGGCCGGGTGGGACTGGGCGGAGCGGCCGGTCGGGGTGATCGGGATCGGTTCCCGCACGCGTCCCCACCAGCTCGAACACCTCGCCGGGCGGATCGCGGAGATCGGTCGGCTGCCGCTGCTCGGCGCACTGCCGCCTGCCGGGGAGCGGCCGGGGGCGCACGAGAACTCCGCGCAACGCCTCGCGGCGGTGTGGCACGGGTTCGACACGTCCGCGCTCCCCGATCTCTCCGGGATCGGTGGCCCGGTGCTGCTGGTGGACGACGTGGTCGACTCGGGCTGGACGATGACGGTCGCGGCGCGGGCCGTCCGGAAGGCGGGTGCCCCGGCGGTGCTCCCGCTGGCCCTCGCCCAGGCCGGCTGAGCGCGTCCGGATGTGGCCGGGGATCACCGGGTCGTACGCGAACTGGCGGGGGTGGTTGCTCATAGGGCGTTCGCGGGTCTCCTCACAGGCGCAGCCGCCACCACCGGGCCACTCCAGACGTCTGTGGGGCGTTGGTCAGTCGTCGAGGACGGCCTGCGACCAACACTGCGGTGAACAGCGGAAAGGCGGAGCTGGGCGCGTAGCCACAGATCGTGGTTGACGATCCAGGGTTACCCGCCGTACCTGGACGATGCCTTGGCGCAGCAATAGCTTCGACAACCGATGCCGCGCCGACATCAGATCGCCGCGCACGTCCTCACGGGCCCGGACCGGACCGCGTGCAGCTTCCTGTTCCACACCCGCCACGGCGACCACGACGGCGCCGCGACCCGGGCACCCGAGGCCTTCCCCGGTCAGGAACCGAGCCAGCCCGAACCCCGTCGGCCCGGCCTGGGGCCTCCCACATCTTGTGGCACTACCGGCCAGGACCCAATTCCTGCCCGGCAACCCACGTTCACATGTGGGGAGGCCCCAGCCCGGACCCCATACCGTCTAGCTCGGTCCGTCCCCGAGCAGCTCCCGGATCAGCCGCTCCTGCAGCCCGTGGTCCGGCGAGCGCCAGCCCTGGTCCGCGTAGGAGTACAGCTCGCCGGCGAGGACCTCGCCGATCGGCCCGGGATAGACCTCGCGGGCCCGGCGGGCGGCCCGGCGGACCCGCACCGTCTGCTCGGGCAGCAACGCCGGCTGGCCGCCGCGGTTCGCCCACCACACCGATCGGCTCGGGACGGCGGCGCGGGTCGGCTCCAGCGGCCGGCGGGCCACGACGGGGCGGTCCTGCTGCTCCATGATCCGCTCCTTCCGCCCGGCCCCCGCGCGTGCAGGGACGGACTCGGTGGGGCGCGCTCGGCGTCAACCCGCCGCCGCGACGCTCAGTCGGACGTGCTCCTTCTCCACCACCGCTCCCCCGGAGGGCAGCTCCGCACCGGCCGGGGCCGCGATGATGTCCAGGTCCGCGGCGTGCGGCCGGCCCGCGTCGACCCAGTCCGCGACCCGTTCCAGCAGCAGCGCCGCGAGCTCCCGACCGCCGGGGCCGAACGCCTGCACCGCCGAACCGCTGACGGCCCCGCCCTCCCCCGCCGGCCCGGGCCCGCCCGACCCCCGCTCCCGCCGCGGCCGAGGCCGCGGTCTCGGAACGGGGGTCCGGCTCTCGGTCATCAGCGCGGCGAACCCGTCCCGGCCGCCGAGCGCGACCGTCGCACGGTCCCGCCGCGCCGCGAACAGCGCGGCACCCACCCGGGAATCGGCCGCCTCCCCCGTCGCGAGCAGCCGGAACACGGCCGGATCGCCGAGTGCCAGCCACAGCCCGAGCCCGTCCCACACGTCCACGGCGTCGAGGCCCGGATCCGGCACGACCGGCCACGCCGGCCCGGGCTCGGCCAGCGCGGCCCGCACCGCCGCCACGTCGATCTCCGCCTCCTCGGCCACCTGCACGGACCAGCCCCCGCAGTCCCCACCCAGCGGCGTCGTGACGTCCGGCCCCGCCCCGGCGCCGCGGAGCCGGATGAACGCGCAGCTCCGTACCGACGCGCTGCGCAGCAGGCCGTGGTCGAGCGCATCGAAGGCGATCGAGAGCTGGCTGCCCCGCACGGTGAGCGGCAGCAGGATCCGCCCGTACGGCGCGAGCTGCGCCACCCACTCCGGGCGCACGTCCCAGCTGCCGACGGTCAGCACGATCCGGTCGTAAGGTGCTCCCTCCGGGCAGCCGAGCGCGCCGTCGCCGCAGACGACCCGCACGCCGTCGACGCCCGCGGCAGCGAGGTTGTCCTCGGCCTGCGCGACCAGCTCCTCGTCGATGTCGACCGAGGTCACGGCGCCCTCGGGGCCGACGATCCGGGCCATGAGCGCGGCGTTCCAGCCGGTCCCGGCGCCGATCTCCAGGACCCGGTGCCCGGGCCTCAGCCCGAGCTGTTCCAGCATGATGGCCACCATCGACGGCTGGGACGCGGAGCTGGTGGCAACGCCGTCGACGAACTGGGTGGCCACGGCCTCGTCCGCGTAGGCCTCGGCGAGCGGTCGTCCGGGCAGGAAGAGGTGCCGCGGTACCGCACGGAAGGCCTGCTCCACGGCGGTACCCCGGATGCGCCCGCCGCGGACGAGATCCTCCGCGAGCCGCTCCGCCTCGATGCTCATCGCGCCCGAGTGTGGCGCGTCACGGCGGCCGCCGCCAGGAACCGCTCAGAGCAGTACGAGGTCGTCCGCGTGCACGATCTCCCGGCGGTGGTCCGGCGGCAGCTCCGTCGAACGCTTGCCGATCACGGCCGGGAGCTCGGCGGAGTCGTAGTTGACGACCCCGCGCGCGACGACCACGCCGTGCGGCCCGACGAGGTCCACCACGTCCCCGGAGACGAAGTCCCCGTCGATCCCGTGCACGCCCGCCGCCAGCAGGGACCGCCGGCGGTCGACGACGGCCGCGACCGCGCCGGCGTCGAGATCGAGGCGTCCGCGCACGTCCGCCGCGTGCCGCAGCCAGAACCGGCGCGCGGACATCCGCCGCCCGGACGCCCGGAACGCCGTGCCCACCTTCGGTCCCTCGGGCCCGCCGTCCAGGGCCTGCGCCACGTCCTCGGCGGACGCGAGCAGCACGGGGATCCCCGAGGCGGACGCCATCGCAGCTGCGGTGATCTTGGTGCTCATCCCGCCGGTACCGAGCGCACCCTGCCCCGGCCGGGCCACGGTGACCGCGTCCAGGTCCGACGGCGCGCCGACCTCGGCCAGCAGCCGCGAACCGGGCTTGCGGGGGTCGCCGTCGTAGAGCCCGTCGACGTCGGAGAGCAGGACCAGCGCGTCCGCGCCGACGATGTGCGCGACGAGCGCGGCGAGCCGGTCGTTGTCCCCCACCCGGATCTCGTCGGTGGCCACCGTGTCGTTCTCGTTGACGACGGGCAGCACGCCCAGCCCGAGCAGGCGTTCGAGGGTGCGCTGGGCGTTGCGGTAGTGCGAGCGGCGGATCATGTCGTCCGCGGTGAGCAGGACCTGCCCGATCCGCTGCTCGTGCCGCAGGAACGACGCCGAGTAGGCGTGCGCGAGCAGGAGCTGCCCGACGCTCGCCGCGGCCTGCTGGGTGGCGAGGTCCCGCGGCCGCTTGACCAGGCCCAGCGGCGCGAGCCCGGCGGCGATGGCGCCGGAGGAGACCAGGACGACCTGTGAGCCGGCGGCCCGGCGGCCGGCCAGGGCGTCGACGAGGCGGTGCAGGCGGTCCGGGTCCAGGCCGCCGGCGAGGCTGGTCAGCGAGGACGACCCGACCTTGACGACGATGCGCCGCGCCGCGCCGATCTGCCCGCGGGTCTCGCTCACCGCGACCGCCCGGGGCACTCGTGAGCCCAACGTTTCGCAAGACGGAACGAGAGGGCCACAGGTGCCCCGGCGGACGCGCTCATCGGGAGCTGCGGTCCTCCGAGTCGTTCCACACCTCGAGCTCGTCGTCCGGGAGCTCGAAGGTCTCGTCCGAGGCGTCGGCGTCGGCGTCCTCGTCGTCCGCGGCCTGCCCGCCGAAGGTCTGCTCGTACTCGTAGCTCGCGCCCTCGGCCAGCTCCGCGTCCGACAGGTGCCGGCGACGGGCGTTGCGGGCCGCCTTGCGCTCGGTCGCACTGAGCCGGTTGCTCTCCTCCTCGAGCCGCCGGTCCGTGCCGCGCCCGGACATCACGATGGCGATACCGGCAGGCGTGCTGGGCTCCCAGTCGAACGTGACGTGCCCGATCGTGACCGGGCAGCCGGGCCGCGCACCGGCCTTGGCCAGCGCGTCCTCGACCCCGAGCCGGGCCAGCCGGTCCCCGAGGTAGCCGACGGCCTCGTCGTTGTCGAAGGCGGTCTGCCGGATCCAGCGCTCGGGCAGGGCGCCGCGGACGATGAACCCGCCCTCGAGCTCCCGGTCCTCCTCGACGGTGAAGCCCTGCTGGTCGACGGCGGCGGGCCGCAGCACGATCCGCGTGGCCTCCGCGACGGGCTGGGCCGCGCGGTAGGCCGCGACCTGCTCGGCCATCGCGAAGGAGAGCTCGCGCAGTCCGGTGCGGCTGGCGGTGGAGATGGCCAGAACCGGCCAGCCGAACCGTTCCCGCAGGTCCTCGGAGACGATCTCGACCATGTCCGCCGCGTCCGGGACGTCGATCTTGTTGAGGGCGATGAGCCGCGGCCGGTCCGCGAGCTCACCACCGAGTGCCGGGGTGTACCTCGCCAGCTCGTCCTCGAGCGCCTGGACGTCCGCGACGGGGTCCCGGCCGGGCTCGAAGGTGGCGCAGTCCACGACGTGGACCAGCACCGAGCAGCGCTCGATGTGCCGCAGGAAGTCCAGGCCGAGCCCGCGGCCCTCCGAGGCCCCGGGGATGAGGCCGGGAACGTCCGCGACGGTGTAGATCTGCTCGCCCGCGCTGACGACACCGAGCTGCGGGACGAGCGTGGTGAACGGGTAGTCCGCGATCTTCGGACGGGCTGCGGAGAGCGCCGCGACCAGGGAGGACTTGCCCGCGGAGGGGAAGCCGACGAGGCCCACGTCCGCCATCGAGCGCAGCTCGAGGACGAGGTCGCGGGTCTCCCCCGGCTCGCCGAGCAGGGCGAACCCGGGAGCCTTGCGCGCGGCGGAGGCGAGCGCGGCGTTGCCGAGCCCGCCCCGGCCGCCCTCGGCCGCGATGAACCGCGTGCCGGGACCGACGAGGTCCGCGATGATGTTCCCGGCCTCGTCGAAGATGACCGTGCCGTCCGGGACGAGCATCTCCAGGTCGTCCGCGTTGGCGCCCGCCCGGAAGCCGCCCTGGCCCTGGGTGCCGTTCCTGGCCGCGGCGTGCGGCCGGTGGTGGAAGTCCAGCAGGGTGTGCACACCCGGGTCGACGACGAGGACCACGGAGCCCCCGCGGCCGCCGTTGCCCCCGTCGGGGCCGCCCAGCGGCTTGAACTTCTCTCGGTGGACCGACGCGCAGCCGTTGCCGCCCGCCCCTGCGGTGGCGTGCACCACGACCCGGTCGACGAACCGCGACATCGTTTTCTCCTGTAAATGAGAGAACGGCGGACCCCCCGGTAGGGGCGGCCCGCCGTTCTCGGTGCTGATAAGTGGTGTGCGGGCCCTCAGACCTGCGCCGGCACCACGTTGATGACCTTGCGGCCACGGCGGGTGCCGAACTCCACCGCGCCCTCGACGAGGGCGAACAGCGTGTCATCGCTGCCGCGGCCGACGCCGGCGCCCGGGTGGAACTTGGTGCCGCGCTGGCGGATGAGGATCTCGCCGGCGTTGACGGCCTGGCCGCCGAACCGCTTGACCCCGAGTCGCTGTGCGTTCGAGTCCCGACCGTTGCGGGAGCTGGACGCACCCTTCTTGTGTGCCATGGTGCGTCTCCCTTACTGGCTGATGCCGGTGACCTGGACCTTTGTCAGCGGCTGACGGTGCCCCTGACGCTTGTGGTACCCGGTCTTGTTCTTGAACTTGTGAATGCGGATCTTCGGGCCCTTGGTGTGCTCGACGACCGTGGCGGTCACCGAGGCCTTGGCCAGCGCATCCACATCGGTGGTCAGCTGGTCGCCGTCCACGAGCAGCACGGCGGGCAGGCTGATCTCGGCGCCGGGCTCACCGTCGATCTTCTCGACGGTGACCACGTCGTCGACGGCCACCTTGTACTGCTTACCGCCGGTCTTGACGATCGCGTACATCGTTGACGCACGACTCCTGAATATCGGGGGACTGAGGCGCGCTGGTCGCGCGCAGGCCACCTGCCGGAGACGTCGGACGACGCCCGCCTGCCATGGCTCCTTGCATCCCAGGGTACGGAAGGGTGATTCGCAGGGTCAAACCGGGTCCCCCCCGTTCGTCCCTGCCGTGTTCTCGGCGCTCATCTTCTCAGCGCTCGGGTTCTCGCTGCCTGTGGTGTCGCTGCCGGTCCCCGCGTCCACGGGCGGGCCCGCGGGTCGCGACGCCGCGCGACGGGACCGCCGTGGCCGCGTGGTGACGGCCGCAGGCTCCGGTTGGACCGGAACGGGCGCCGTGACGACGGCGACCTCACTGCCGGCATCGACGGTACCCGTGCCGTTCGGCGCACCGCCGGCCGGTGCCGTCAGGACGGCGGCCTCGGCGCCCGCCGGGGCGCCCGCCGGGGCGCCCGCGGACCGGGTGACCCGGGCCCGCTTGCGCCGC
>NZ_JAODNI010000181.1 GCF_025465255.1 Pseudonocardia sp. | reverse complement strand
GCCGGGGCCTGGGCTGCAGGGGCCTGCGCCGCGGGGGCCGCCTGCGGTTCGGCGGGCGCGGGGGCCGCCTCGCCGTAGCCGTCCGAGTACCCGGAGGCGCCGTCCGCGGGGGCCGACGCGGCGAGGGGAGCGGCCGCCGCGTCGATCGTGGACGTCGTCGGGTTCAGGACGGTGTTCACGGCGAAGACCGCCACGCCGACCGCCAGTACGGCGAGCAGCGTCAGTGCGGGGCCGCGAGCCCTCATCGTCACTCCAGTGTCAGAAGGTGGTGCCGTGCGGGAAGGTCGGTTCGGGGAGCCTTACGACGACCGACACGGAGCCCGGCCCGGAACGGTTCACCCGATCGGGGAAGATTCTTCCGGTGGCTCCCCGGCGCGGACCGGTGAACCATTCGCCGGAACGGTTCGTGTGGGTGGGCATGGCCTTCGCTAGGCTCCCCCAGCTCCGACGGGACCGGTGCGTCGCAGTACCTCCAGACCCCGACCGAGTGTGGGAGACGCATGTCCCTGAGATCTCCGGGCGCCCGTCGCGGGCGGGGGACCCGGACCGGGCCGAGGACCGGCTCCGCGGCGGAGCGACAGGACGCCGCCGACGAGGCGCTGATCCGGGCCGTCTACTCCGAGCACGGCGGTGCCCTGCTCGCGTTCACGACGAGGTTGCTCGGTGACCGGGCGGCGGCGGAGGACGTCGTGCAGGAGGTTCTGGTGCGCGCCTGGCAGCACGCGGACGTGCTGACGAACGGGAAGGGCTCGGTGCGCAGCTGGCTGTTCACGGTGGCCCGGAACCTCGCGACCGACCGGGTGCGCGCCCGGCGGGCCCGTCCGGCCGAGGTGGCCGAGGACGCCGCTCCCCCGCCGCCGGTCGGGGACCACGCGGACCGGGTCGTGGACTCCTTGACCGTCCTGCCTGCGCTCGAACGCCTTTCGGCGGATCATCGGGAGGTGTTGCAGCAGGTGTACTTCCAGGGCCGGAGCCTCCCCGAGGCCGCGGCGGTGCTCGGCGTGCCGCCGGGGACCGTCAAGTCCCGCTCCTACTACGCCCTCCGCGCGCTGCGCACGGCCCTCGTCGGCCGTGACCCGGTCGACGGGGCGGTGACACCATGACCGGGCCCACGAGGCTTCCCACCGGGGCGACCTGCGGGTTCGACCCCGCCGAGCTGAGCGCCCACGTGCTGGGGCTGTCGACGCCGGCCGAGGCCGCCGCCGTCGAGGCACATCTGACGGACTGCGCGCACTGCCGTCACGAGTGGGAGGACCTGCGGGCCATGACCCGGACCCTCGACGACCTGCCCCCCGAGGCCCTCTACGACGGGCCGTCGGACTCCGATCTCGTCCTGCACCGGGCGCTGCGGCGGATCCGCAGCGAACGCGGCAGCCAGCGCCGCCGCACGGGGCTGCGCCGCACCGCCGTCGCGGCGGTGGCCGCGCTCGTCCTGCTCGCCGGCGGGGCGATCGGCGGCCGGATCACCGCCCCCGACGGGCCGCCGCCCGCCACCGCCGTGGCCACCGGCAGCCGGAGCGCCGCGGTCACCCAGGGCGCCGTCGACGCGTCGGTGACCGTGGTCCCCGTCGCCAACTGGATCCGGCTCGAGGCGACCGTCAAGGGCGTGCCGCAGGGCGAGCGCTGCCGGCTGATCGTGGTCGCGGCCGACGGGCGCCAGGAGATCGCCGGGGGCTGGATCGTCGGCCCGGTGGGCGAGTCGAGGGGCGTCACCCTCGACGGGAGCGTCGCCGTCGCGTCGAACGACGTGAAGGCGGTCCTCGTGCAGAACGAGGCGGGCCGCACCTTCGCCGAAGTCACCCTGTAACCCCGGGATCTCCGGACACGCCGACTTCTACGTAGTGTAGAACTACTACAGGACGTAGAACTTCGGCTCCCGGAGGGAGACCTCGATGGCGCTCGACCTGGCTCGGTGGCAGTTCGGGATCACCACGATCTACCACTTCCTGTTCGTCCCGCTGACGATCGGTCTCGCGGTGATCGTCGCGTCCCTGCAGACGGCGTGGCACCGCACCGGGCGCACGGAGTACCTGCGCGCCACCAAGTTCTTCGGGAAGCTATTCCTGATCAACTTCGCGATGGGCGTCGTCACCGGGATCGTGCAGGAGTTCCAGTTCGGGATGAACTGGAGCGCCTACTCGACGTTCGTCGGGGACGTCTTCGGCGCCCCGCTGGCGATGGAGGCGCTGCTCGCCTTCTTCCTGGAGTCCACGTTCATCGGGCTCTGGATCTTCGGCTGGGACAAGCTGCCCAGGCGCGTGCACCTGGCGTGCATCTGGGCCGCGGCCATCGGCACCAACCTCTCGGCCTACTTCATCCTCGCCGCGAACGCCTGGATGCGGCACCCGGTCGGCTACGACGTCGACCCCACGACGGGCCGGGCCCGGCTCACCGACATCTGGGCCGTCCTCGCCAACGACCAGGCCTGGTCGACCTACCTGCACGTCGTCTCGGCGGCGTTCGTGATCGCGGGGCTCTTCGTCGCGGCCGTGAGCGCCTACAAGCTGATGAAGGAGCGCTGGGGCGGCCGGGCGCCGCACCCGGACGAGCACCCGCTGTTCCGCCGGACCCTGCGCGCCGGATTCGCCGTCACGATGCTCGCCGGGTCGGTCGTCGTGTTCTCCGGGGACCACCAGGCCAAGCTCATGGCGCAGTACGAGCCGATGAAGCTCGCCGGCGCGGAGGCGCTCTGGACCCAGGAGGACGGCGCGGGCTTCTCGCTCTTCGCCGTGGGCGACATCCAGAACGGGCGCAACCACGTCAACATCCAGGTGCCGAAGGTGCTCAGCTTCCTGGCCACCGGGGACCTCGAGGGCAACGTTCAGGGCATCAACGACGTCCGGGCGCGCTACGAGGCGGTCTTCGGCCCCGGTGAGTACATGCCGAACGTCGGGGTCCTGTACTGGGCGTTCCGGCTGATGATGGGTCTGGGCGGCGCCGGCATCGCGATCTCCGTGCTCGGCCTCTGGCTGACCCGCAAGGGCCGGTTGCCGGACCACCGCTGGATGTATCGGGTGGTCATCGCCGCGTTGCCGGCCGCGCTGGTAGCGAACATCTTCGGCTGGATCCTGACCGAGATGGGCCGCCAGCCCTGGACGGTCATGGGCGAGCTGCTCACCGCGAACAGCGTCTCCCCCGGCGTCAGCCTGGCCGAGGTCGCGATCTCGCTGGGCGCCTTCACCGCGATCTACGCCGTGCTGGCGGTGATCGAGGCGAAACTGCTGTTCAGGTACATCAAGGCCGGGCCGGCGGCCGTCATGCCGTACCCCGACCCCGCTGCCGACCCCGACGGCGCCGGGGAGAAGACCGACGACCGCATCCCCGCGTTCGTCTACTAGGAGCCTCTGATGGATCTCCCCGTCGTCTGGTTCGTCGCCGTCGCGTTCCTCTGGACCGGCTATCTCGTCCTCGAGGGGTTCGACTTCGGTGTCGGCGCCCTGCTCCCCGTCCTCGGACGGGACGACACGGACCGCCGCGTGATGATCAACTCGATCGGCCCGGTCTGGGACGGCAACGAGGTCTGGCTGATCACCGCGGTCGGCGCGACCTTCGCCGCGTTCCCGGCCTGGTACGGCTCGATGCTCAGCGGCCTCTACCTGCCGATGCTGGCGATCCTGCTGGCGCTCATCGCCCGCGGCGTCGCGTTCGAGTACCGCGGCAAGGTCGACGACGTCGCCTGGCGGCGCCGCTGGGACGTCGCGATCGTCGCGGGCAGCACCGTCCCGGCGTTCCTCTGGGGTGTCGTGTTCGCCAACCTCGTCCGCGGGCTGCCGATGACGGCGGACCATGTGGTCACCGCGACCCTGGTCGAGCTGTTCTCGCCGTACGCCCTGCTCGGCGGGACGCTGACGCTCGCGCTGTTCCTGGTGCACGGCGCGGTGTTCCTGTCGCTGAAGACGGACGGGCCGGTGCGCCTGCGGGCCCGCCGGTTCGCCGCGGGGGCCGCGCTCGTCGTCGTCCCGCTGCTCGTCGGGTTCCTCGGCTGGACACAGGCGCTGGGCGGTTCGAGAGGTTCGGGCGGCGCGGACTGGACCCTGCCCGTCGCGGTCGTCGCGGTGCTGGCCCTGATCGCGGGGTCGGCGCTGGTCGCCCGCGGACGGGAGGGCCGGGCGTTCTCGGCCACCGCGGTCGCCGTCGCGGCCCTGGTGGTGGTGATCTTCGGATCGCTGTTCCCCGAGGTCCTGCCCTCGACGACGGACCCCGCGTTCTCCCTCGACATCCGCAACGCCGCGTCGGCGCCGTACACGCTGACCGTCATGAGCTGGATCGCGCTGGTCGCGCTGCCGGTGGTGATCGGCTACCAGACGTGGAGCTACTGGGTGTTCCGCAAGCGGGTCACGCGCGCGGACATCACCGGGGCACATTGAGAAGCGGGCTGGTCCACTGAGATGAAGCCCCTCGATCCCCGCCTGCTGCGTACGGCGAGCGCCGTCCGCGTCCATCTCCTCGTCGCCACGGGGTGTGCGGCCGGCCTCACCGGGCTGATCGTCGCGCAGGCGTGGCTCGTGTCCGGCGCCGTCGCGAGCGCGACCGACGGCGCCGGGCTCGAGGAGCTCGCCCTGGTGATGGCGGCCGTTGCCGCGGCCGCGATCGCCAGGGCCGGGCTCGCGTACGGCGCGGAGGCCGCGGCGGTGCGCAGCGCCGCCCGCGCCAAGTCCCAGCTCCGACGGCGGCTGGTCGCCCACGTGACCGGCGGCCCGCCCGCCCAGCGCAACGCCGGGGAGCTGGTCACCCTCGCCACCCGCGGCCTCGACGCCCTCGACGACTACTTCGCCCGCTACCTCCCCCAGCTCGTCCTCGCGGTGCTGGTTCCGGTGGCCGTGCTCGTCGTCGTGGTGCGCGCGGACTGGATCTCCGCCGTCGTCATCGCGGTGACGATCCCGCTGATCCCGCTGTTCATGGCGCTGGTGGGGATGCACACCCAGGCGCGGACGAACCGGCAGTGGCGGCTGCTGAACCGGCTCGGCGGGCACTTCCTCGACGTCGTGGAGGGGCTGCCCACGCTGGCCCTGTTCCGGCGCGCGAAGGCCGAGGCCGCGCTCGTCCGGAAGGTCACCGACCAGCACCGCGAGGCGACGATGGGCACGCTGCGGATCGCGTTCCTCTCGGCGTTCGTGCTGGAGGTGCTGGCGACGCTGGCCGTCGCGATCGTCGCCGTCGAGGTGGGGCTGCGGCTGATGAACGGCGGGCTGGACCTCCGGACCGCGCTGCTCGTGCTGATCCTGGCGCCCGAGGCCTACCTGCCGCTGCGCGAGGTCGGCGCGCGGTTCCACGCCAGCATGGAGGGGATCGCGGCGGCGGAGCAGGTCTTCACGGTGCTCGACGGCCCGGGCGGGGCGCCCGCGTCCGGCGGCGGGCACGCGGCGGGAGCCGGCGACCTGCGGTTCGAGGGCGTCGGGGTCACCTACCCGGGCCGGGACCACCCCGCCCTCGAGGGCTTCGACCTCACGGTCCCCGCGGGCTCGACGGTGCTGCTCACCGGCCCGAGCGGCGCCGGCAAGACCACTCTGCTGTCCCTGCTCCTGCGCTTCGTCGAGCCCACCCGCGGCCGGGTCACCGTCGGCGGCCGGGACCTGGCGACGCTCGACCTCGACGCGTGGCGCCGCGAGCTCGCCTGGGTCCCCCAGGACCCGCACCTCTTCGACGACACCCTCGCCGGCAACCTCCGTCTCGGCGCGCCGGACGCCTCGGACGCGCAGGTGCGCCACGCGGCGAGCCTGGCCGAGCTCGACGAGGTGGTCGCCGGCCTCCCCGACGGCTACGAGACCCGCCTCGGCGAACGCGGCGCGCGGCTCTCGGCCGGCCAGCGCCAGCGGGTCGCGCTGGCCCGGGCCTTCCTGCGGGACGCCCCGATCGTCCTGCTCGACGAGCCGACCGCCCATCTGGACCCGGAGAACGCCCGGGCGGTCCGTCGCGCCGTCGCCCGGCTCGTCGAGGGCCGCACCGCGATCGTCGTGGCCCACGACGAGGGCTGGACTCCCGACCTCACTGTGCGCGTGGAACCTCGTTCTAGCGAGGTTCCACGCGCACGACCCCCACTGAGCAGCGACGATGCAGGTCTCCGCAGGCCGGCCGAGGTCGTGAGCGGCGATGTTCGTTAGAACGAGGTTCCGCACGCACAGTGTGGTCAGGTTGGTCGGGCTGGCGCGGCCGCGGGGGGCGCGGTTCGGGCTGGGGGTGCTCGCCGGGGCGATCGCGACCGCCTCCGGGGTCGGGCTGCTGATCCTCGCGGCCTGGCTGATCGCCACCGCCGCGACCCACCCCGGGATCACCGCGCTGAGCGTCGCCGTGGTGCTCACCCGGGCGCTCGGGGTGAGCCGCGGGGTCGCCCGGTACCTGGAGCGGATCGTCACCCACGACGCCGCGCTGCGCACCCTCGCGGACACCCGGGACCGGGTCTACGCCCGGCTCGCCGCCACCGAGCCGGTCCGCCGGTTCCGCTCCGGCGACCTGGTCTCCCGGCTGGTCAACGACACCGACGCGACCCAGGATCTGCTGGTCCGCGGGCTGACCCCGCCGCTGTCGGCGCTGCTCGTCGGCTCGGGGGTGGTCGTCGTCGGCACGGCGCTGCTGACCGAGGGCGGGCTGCTCCTCGCGGCCGGGCTGCTGCTCGCGGGGCTCGCCGTCCCGCTGCTGGCCGCGGCCGCCGGCCGCGGCCCGGGGCGACGCGCCGCAAACGCCCGCAGCGAGCTCTCGACGGCGCTCGTCGACGCCCTGCACGGCGCCCCGGACCTCGTCGCCTACGGCGCCATGGACCGCGCCGTCGCGCGGGTCGAACGGGCGGACGCCGAGCTCACCCGGGTGGCCCGCCGCGATGCCGGCCTGCTCGGCCTCGGCGCAGGGGCCTCCGCACTGATCGCGGGCCTGACCCTGTGGGGGACGCTGCTGCTCGGCGTCGCCGCCGTGTCCGACGGCCGCCTCGGCACGATCCCGCTCGCCGTCCTGGTGCTCACCGCGCTCGCCGCGTTCGAGATCGTCGCGCCGCTCCCGGGCGCGGCGGCCCGGCTGGGTGCGATCAGGGCCGGCGCCACCCGGCTGTTCGACGTCCTGGACACCCCGCCCGAGGTCCGTCCCGCGCCCGACGCGCCCGTCCCGCCGGATCCGGCGCCGCTGCGGATCCGGGACCTGCGCGTCCGCTACGCCGAGGCCGGGCCCTGGGCCCTCGACGGCCTGGACCTCGACGTCCCGCCGGGTGCGCACGTCGCGGTCGTCGGCCCGAGCGGGGCGGGCAAGAGCACCCTGGCGTCGGTCCTGTTCCGGTTCCGCGACGCCGACGCGGGGAGCGTCGACCTCGGGGGACACGACCTGCTGCACCGCTCCCCCGACGCCGTCCGCGCGGCCGTCAGCGGCATCCCGCAGGACCCGCACGTCTTCGACAGCACTGTCCGCGAGAACCTGCGCCTAGCCCGGCCCACGGCCACCGACGACGACCTGCGGGCCGTCCTCGACCGGGTCCGCCTCGACCTCGAGCTCGACGACGCCGTCGGCAGCCACGGCCGCAGGCTCTCCGGGGGCATGCGGCAGCGCCTGGCGCTGGCCCGCGCCCTGCTCACCGAGCCCGCCCTGCTGGTCCTCGACGAGCCCACGGCCCACCTCGACCCGGACACCCGCGACGCCGTGCTCGACGACCTGCTGGCCGCCGCCCGCGGCCGCTCCACCCTCCTGATCACCCACGATCTCGCCGGGACCGCGCGCTGCGACGCCGTGTACGTCGTCGTCGACGGGCGGGTGGTGGGGCACGGCACGCCGGACGAGCTGGCCGGGCGCGACGGCTGGTACCGGAGGGCGACCATCGTCACGCCGGTGGGATGATGCCGCGACGGACGAGTGCGCGATCGGCTGAACCGGTCTCAGCGTCGCCACAGGGACCCCCCTCCAGACTCCGTCCCGTCCAGAGTCCGTGCGCCGTCCCCGGCCTGCACCGCCAACCGTGAGGTCTGTCCCGTGCCGTTCGCCAGGATCCGTCGAGAAGGATCCCGCCCCGCCCCCCGCCGCACGTCCCCCCGCGGCCCGGTCGCGCTGGTCGCCCCCGTGCTCGGGGCTCTGCTCGCCGCCACCCTCGTCCTCGCGGGCTGCACCTCGTCCACGGGCACCGACGCGCAGGCGACGAAGGCGGACGACTCCGCGAGCTACCTGGATCTCGGCCAGGGCTGGAGCTGGCAGAAGCAGCCGACGAGCACGGAGCTCGGGGTCACCCACACCCAGGACAGCCTCGACCCCAACGAGCCCGACGCCGCCCGGGCGCGCGGCGAGGACATCCTGCGCAACGACGGGGCCATCTGGCAGAACATCCACCTGATGGGCTTCGGCACGGTCAACCCGGAGCCCGCGGAGGGCGAGTTCGACTGGGCCTCCCTCGACACCCGGATGAAGCTGGTCGAGGACACCGGGGACCGCACGGCGTTGACGCTGTGCTGCTCGCCGGACTGGATGAAGGGCGGCGCGCAGGGCGAGACGGACTGGTCGAAGCTCGAGCGCGCCCCGATGCCCGAGTACTTCGACGCCTTCGCGAAGCTCTCCGCCGAGGCGGTGCAGCGCTACCCGCAGGTCGAGCGGGTGCTGGTGTGGAACGAGCTCAAGGGCTTCTACCACGAGGACGAGAACCGCTGGGACTACGAGGGGTACACCGAGCTCTACAACAAGGTCTACACCGCGGTGAAGGCCGTCCGGCCGGACGTGCAGGTCGGCGGCCCGTACCCCGTCATGACCAGCCTGGCCGCGGACGACCACAACGCCACCACCGAGGTCACGGGGACGTGGGGGGCGCTGGACGAGCGGCCGATGGACGTCATCGACTACTGGCTGCAGCACAACGTCGGCGCGGACTTCCTCACCGTCGACGCCTCCACGTCCATCCGTTCCGGCGACGCCGTGGACCCGGTGAGCGTCGGCGCGGAGAAGCTCGCCGCGATCGACACGTGGCTGCGGGGCAAGACGGAGCTGCCGATCTGGTGGGCCGAGTTCTACTCCGACGTCCCCCCGGGCGTCGTCGGAGGACCGGAGAGCCAGGCCAGCGCCGCCTCCGCGCTGGCCTCGGTGGCCGCCTTCGCGAAGTCCGGTGCCGCGGCGGCGCTGCTCTGGGGTCCGCAGGGCCACAGCCTGGAGTACTCCGCGCTCTGGACGGACAGCACGAAGGACGACGGCGGGCAGCCCACGCCGCTGACCCGGGCCTGGCAGTGGCTGGTCCCCCGGCTGGCCGAGGGCAACGTGGAGATCGGCAGTTCGCAGACGTCGCCGCTGATCGGGTTCCGGGCACCGGACGGCAGCGCGCTGATCGTCAACGTCAGCAGCCAGCCGGTCCCGGTCCCCGGGCACGACGCGCTGGAGGGCTGGACCATCGCGGAGCGCTCCGGCGCCACCGCGGGGTCCTGACCCCGGTCCCGCTCGTCCCCGGGCCCGCTCAGCGCACAGTCCCGGCTCAGAAGACGTCCGGGTCCGTGGGCGGGTCGGCGAGCAGCTCGTCCGGCACGTCCGGCAGCACCCGGTCGATGTAGTCCCGCGCCGCCGCGGTCGTCCCGATGTCCCGTCCGGCCTGCTCGGACAGGAACCACCGGTGCTCCAGCACCTCGTGGAAGACCTCGGCGTCGTCGAGCCGCCCGCGCAGCTCGGCGGGCACGCCGGCGAGCACCGGTTCGTAGACCTCGCCCAGCCAGCGGCTCGCCGCCACGGACTCCGGGACCGGGCGGCGGCCGGTCTGCTCCAGGTAGCCGCGGTAGCTCGCGATGTCCGCCAGCAGCCGCCGGGCCTGGTTCTCCCCCACGTCCAGCCCGGTGCGGGTGAACAGCTGACGGCGGTGGTGCCCGGACTCCGCGACCCGGGTCCGGACGCGCAGCCGGCTGCCTTCGGGGCCGGCGTCGAGCAGCTCCACCTCGTCGACGTCGAAGCCCAGGTCGTTGAGCCGGCGCACCTTCTCCGCGATCCGGTAGCGCTGCTCGTCGGCGCGCAGGACGGTCTCGCTGGTCAGCTCGTCCCAGAGCCGGTCGTAGCGCAGGACCAGCTCGTCCGCGATGCCGATCGGGTCGATCCCGGGGGGCAGGAGCTCCCCGGCCTCCAGGTCGAACAGCTCGCCGCCGACCCGTTCGCGGGCCATCGCGACGTCGTACTCGCGCTGCCCGCGGGAGAGCGACGGGTGCATCTCGGCCGTCTCCGTGTCCACGAGGTAGGCGGCGAGCGCGCCCGCGTCGAGCCGGAACAGGGTGTTCGACAGCGAGCAGTCGCCCCACATGAACCCGGCCAGGTGCAGCCGGACGAGCAGCTCCACCTGGGCGTCGAGCAGCCGGTCGGCCATCCCGCCGCCCCGCGGGTTCGCGAACAGGGCCCGGTACGACGACGAGTGCTCCAGGAACCGGGTCACCAGGATCGCGTCGAGGCCCGGCCGCTCGACGACGACGCCCAGCACCTCCACCGACGGCACCCCGAGCCCGACCAGCCGGCGCAGCAGCGAGTACTCCTTGCGCGCCAGTCGCTCGTCGAGCTCCTTGAGGGCGAAGACCTCGCCGCCCTCGGACACGAACCGCACGACGTGCCGGGAGATGCCCCGCTGCGGGATCTCGACGATCCGGTCGTCGACCCACTCCTCGAGGGGCTCGTCCCACGGCAGCGTGAGCAGGCCCGCGGCGGCCTCGGCGGGCGGGGTGAAGACGAAGTGCACGGGCGGACTGTGGCATGTACCACTCGACGGGCGCCACAGCTCCGGCTCAGGACACCCGGCGGGTCACGGTCGCCGTCGTCGCGAGCCGGCCGGAGCCGCACCACGCCTCCACCTGCACGACCCCGAACGAGCGGCCGGCGTGCACCGGCCGGGTCCGGAACAGGGTGTCCCCGGTGACCGGCGACGGCCGCAGGTAGGCGATCCGGAGCGAGCCGGTGACGAACGGACGCCCGGCGCTCGCGGGCAGCGCCGCGACGGCCGCGAGCTCACTCGCCGTGGCCAGGATCCCGCCGTGCACGGTCGCCAGCTCGTTGGACAGCGCCGGTGAACCGGGGAGGCGCAGGCTGGGGCCGTCCTGGACCGAGGCCGTCGGCGCCGAGCCGTCCGCGGCCGGGACGAGCGCGCCGCCGAGGAGCTCCACCAGGTCGCGTGCCCGCGGCACGGGCACCGGCGGGGGTGGCGCGAGGTCCGGAGGTCCGTCGACGAACTTGCCCCACTCCGTCGCGACCGCGACCACACGCCCCGTGTCGTCGAGCACCTGCCCGCGGGCGAGGACACCCTCGCCGTCGACGTGCACGACGGACGCCGTGCACTCGAGGCTGCCCTCGAGCGGCACCGGGCCGGCCAGGTCGACGGCCAGCTCGGTCGTCACCGCCCAGCCGTCCGGGGCCCGGCCGACGAGCGTCGCCTGGCCCAGGACGGCGTCGAGCAGGACCCCGAGGACGCCGGCGGACGGCCGGCCGTCCGGCCCGGCCGCCCATGGACCGCAGCTCATCGACGCCCGGCAGACACCGGCGTCGTCGACCGTGACCGGGCCGACGCCGAGCAGCCGGTCGGGGCCGCTCGGCGGCGGGACGACCACCGGGGCCCGGGGCGTGGTCCCCGGGGCCCGCATCGTCGTCACGTCAGGCCTTCGGGCCGCCGGCGACGTAGATGACCTGCCCGGACACGAAGCCCGCGGCCTCGCCGACGAAGAACGACACCATGTTCGCGATGTCCTCGGGCGCCCCCGCGCGCTGCACCGGGATCTCCTTGGCGCGGGCCGCGAGGTACTCGTCCCACGGGATGTTCAGCCGCTCGGCGGTGTTCTTGGTCATGTCGCTGGCGATGAAGCCGGGCGCGATGCAGTTCGCGGTCACGCCGAACTTGCCGAGCTCGATCGCGAGGGTCTTGGTGAAGCCCTGCAGGCCCGCCTTGGCCGTGGAGTAGTTGGCCTGGCCCCGGTTGCCGAGCGCCGAGGTGGACGAGAGGTTGACGATCCGGCCGAACTTGGCGTCGACCATGTGCTTCTGCACGGCCTTCGCCATCAGGAACGAGCCCTTGAGGTGCACGCCCATCACGGCGTCCCAGTCCGACTCGGTCATCTTGAAGATCAGGTTGTCCCGGGTGATGCCCGCGTTGTTGACGAGGATCGTCGGGGCGCCCAGCTCCTCGGCGACGCGCGCCACGGCCGCCTCCACCTGCGAGGCATCGGAGACGTCTGCCCCGACCGCGAGGGCGGTCCCGCCGCTCGCCGCGATCGTGTCCGCGGTGCCCTTCGCCGCGGACTCCTCGAGGTCGACCACCGCGACCGCGAGACCGTCGGCCGCCAGCCGCTGCGCCGTGGCCGCGCCGATACCGCGGGCGCCGCCCGTCACGATGGCGACCCGCGCCTGGGACTGCGTCATCTTCCACGTCTCCTTCGACTGATTCGGTTCGTGGTGTGCGCGAGAGGATCCGGGCACACCGCTTCCCGCGATCGTTGCATCCCGGGGTCGCACCGGCGCAACCCCATGTGACGGGGCGGGTCCGCCCCGGCCGCCGGGGCACGGGCGACGGAGTTCTGATCGGTCGTTCACGGGTCCCGTAATGTCCCGGTCATGACGGTTCTCGAACGGTTCTCCCTCGACGGCAAGGTGGCGATCGTGACCGGGGCCTCCTCCGGTCTGGGCGTGGCGTTCGCCAAGGCCCTGGCCGAGGCGGGCGCGGACGTCGTGCTCGGCGCCCGCCGCGTGGACCGCCTCGAGGGGACGGCGAAGCTGGTCGAGGACCTGGACCGGCGCGCGCTGGCCGTCGCCACGGACGTCGCGTCCCAGCCGGACTGCCAGGCCCTCGTGGACGCGGCGATGGCCGAGTTCGGCCGGGTGGACGTGCTGGTGAACAACGCCGGCGTCGGCACCGCGGTCCCGGCGACCCGGGAGACCGTCGAGGAGTTCACCCGCGTCATCGACATCAACCTCAACGGCTGCTACTGGATGGCGCAGGCCTGCGGCCGGGTCATGCGCCCGGGCAGCAGCATCGTCAACATCTCGAGCATCCTCGGGATCACCACGGCGAGCCTCCCGCAGGCCGCCTACTCCGCGAGCAAGGCGGGACTGATCGGGCTGACCCGGGACCTGGCGCAGCAGTGGGGCGGGCGCAAGGGCATCCGGGTCAACGCCATCGCGCCCGGCTTCTTCGCCTCGGAGATGACGGACACCTACGCACCCGGCTACCTCGACTCGATGATGCCGCGGGTCCCGCTGGGCCGGAAGGGCGACCCGGAGGAGCTCGCGGCCAGCGTCGTGTTCCTGGCCAGCGCCGCGGGGGGCTACATCACCGGCCAGACGCTCCCGGTCGACGGCGGGATCACGATCACCTGACCCGTCAGGGAATCGCGACGCCCAGCTTCTCCGCGGCGAGCTTCGTGCCCTCGACCCGGTTGTGGATCTTCTGGAACGCGACGTCTCGCGCGAAGTCCGGGGAGCCGTGGTTCGGCTTCTCGTCGATGCTGAACGGGGAGAACCCGCAGTCGTCCGTGGCGCCGAGCTGCTCCTTCGGGATGAAGTTCGCCGCCCGGACCAGGGCGTCCCGCACCTCCTCGGGGCTCTCCACCCGCGGGTTCTGCGGGTTGGTGACGCCGATGTAGGCGGTCTGTGCGACGCCGTTCGCGTCGTCGCGCAGGTTCTCGCCGATGGCCTGCAGCACCGGGTCCTTGTCCCGCTCGCTGGCCATCTGGATCAGGAAGTACCCGGCGTCGATCTCGAACATCGACGGCAGCAGGTTGGTGTAAGGCACGTCCGCGGAGTGCACGGAGTCCCGGTCCCCGCCGGGGCAGGTGTGGATGCCGATGTTCCGGCGCTCGTCGGCGCTGAACCTGGCCATGACACGGTTGTTCAGCTCGATGAAGTGCGGCAGCAGCCCCGCACCCGTCCAGGGGTTGCGCGGGTCGGCGCGGGTGGCCAGCCGGCCCTCGGTGAAGTCCACGCTGACCCGGGCCGCGCCGGCGGCGAAGGCCGCGCGGATGTCCTTCTCGCACTCGTCGATCAGGGCGGCCTCGAAGTCGTCGCGGCTGTAGTCGGCCACCGGGTCCTTCAGCGGGTAGAGCATCGACGGCGCGATGACGGCCTGCTTCATCGGCGTCGACCCGGCATGGGGCAGGGACTTCCGCAGGGAGTCCGCGGCGTAGTTGACGTAGGAGAACGGGCCGCGCTCCAGTTTCGGCAGCTGCCGCCCGTGCCCGTCGGCGAAGATGGCGAAGAACTGGCCGCCGGGGCCCAGCGTCGGGGCCAGGCCGGTGCCCGCGAGGGTGTCGGTGATCGGGTAGGTCGCGAACGACGACCAGCGCTGCTCGCCGTCGGAGATGATCGGCGCTCCGGTCGCCCGGCCGCGTTCGATCGAGTCCTCGACCGCCGCCTCCTGCTCCGCCTCCAGCGCGGCCTTGTCGATCCGTCCCTCGTCGTAGTCCGCGTAGGCCTGCTGCAGCCGGCTGGGCCGGGGCAGCGACCCCACCGGCTCGGTCGGGATGCCGGTGCCGGTCCTGGGGTCGTATCCGCTCATGGAGAGGGCTCCGCATCATGGCGCTGGAAGAGGATCTCACTCGTTCGGGTCGGCCACCGGCGGACGGTACTGAGTGACCCAGATCACGTCAACGGCGTGCCCGGCCCCGTCCGTCCGCATTCGCGACACCGGCGCAGGTCGAGGGACGCCTAAGCTGCGGCGAGACGATCACGCACCCAGGAGGTCCTTGTGCCCGACGAACCGGCTCCCGTGAAGATCGGCAACGTGCTGCACCCCGTGGCGGACGTCGCCGCGGCCGTGCGCTTCTACGGGGAGACGTTCGGGCTCGGCGCCCGATTCGTCGACGGCGACCGCTACGCCCAGCTCGACGCGGGCGGCACGGCGCTCGCGCTCGCCGGGCCGGAGGAGGACGTCACCGGCGGGGTCGCGGCGGCGTCGTTCAAGGTGCCGGACGTGCAGGCCGCCCTCGCTGCGCTGACCGAGGCCGGCGGCAGCGTCCTGCGGGACGCCGAGCAGGGCCCGCACGAGGTCCGCGCGGTCGCGAAGGACCCGTGGGGCAACACGCTGGTGGTCTACGGGCCCCGATAGGAGGGTGCTGAACGACTCCGCCCGAAGCGAGCGGGGGCCTGGGCACCCACACAGCAGGGCCGAGTCGTTCAGCACCCTCCTGGGTCTCGCTCAGGCCCACTACGGTGGTGCTCCGGAGCGAGTCGGAGGACAGCGATGGAGGACCCCGGGCGGGGTGCGCGGCTGGGTGGTGGGGAGCTGGGCGGCGGGCGGGTGGGCGGCACGCAGCAGCAGCTCAGCGGCAGGGTCGCGGCGCAGCTGCGCGAGGCCATCATGGTCGGCGAGCTCCGGCCGTCGACGTTCGTCCGGGTCGAGCACGTCGCCGCCGGGCTCGGGGTCAGCGCCACGCCCGTCCGCGAGGCGCTCATGGTGCTGCACAGCGAGGGCGCGGTCCGCTGGGAACCCCGGCGCGGGTTCCGGGTGGTGCCGCTCACCCGCGGCGACGTCGACGACCTGTTCGCCGTGCAGGCGCACGTCGCCGGGGAGCTGGCGGCGCGGGCGGCACCGGCGCTCCCGCCGTCGGAGGTCGTCCGGCTCGGCCAGGTGCAGGCGGCGATCTCCGACGCCGCCGCGCGGGGCGACACGGCCCGCGTCGAGGAGCTGAACCACGACGTCCACCGCACGCTGAACCGGGCCGCGGGGGCGCACCGGCTGGCGTCGATGCTGAACCTGTTCGTGCACTACGTCCCGCGCCAGTACTACGGCCGGGTCCCCGGCTGGGCGGACGCGACCACGCACGACCACGGCGCAATCCTCGGGGCCCTGGAGAAGCGGGACGCCGAGGCCGCGCGGGCCGCGATGAGCGAGCACATCCTGCACATCGGTCGGCTCCTCGCGGCCCACCTGGAGGCGTCGGGCGTCCTGGCCGCCGCCCCGGAGGAACGCGCCGGCTGAGAGCCCTCAGTCCAGGAGCACCGTGCGCAGGTCCAGCCGGCGGAGCACCCGGTCCGCGGCCTCCGGGTCCGTACCCGGTTCCCCGCGGGCGGCCAGCACCTCCGCCCGCGCCGCCGCCAGCGCGGACGCCTGGACCTCCTGCAGTGCCGACGCGCGCTTCCGCAGGGTGTCGAAGCGGTTCCGCTCGTCCTCGCTCATCGTCTCGCCCCCCAGGACCGCGTCGAGCCGGCTCATCCGCTCCCGCAACGCGGCGCCGACCTCCTCGGGCAGGTCCCGCAGGCGTTCCTCCTCGGCCATCCGGTTCAGCGCGGCCCGCTGCGCCCGCCGCGCGACGGCCTTCTCCGCCGCGTGCTCGGACTCCGCCGTCTCGGCGACGCCGAGCACCTTCACCAGTGCCGGCAGGGTGAAGCCGGGCAGCAGGAGCGTCACCACCAGCACCGCGCACGCGATCAGGGTGATCTCGACGCGGCCGGGGAACGGCGCGCCGCCGTCGACCGTCGCCGGCAGGGACAGGGCCAGCGCGAGGGTCGCGAGCCCGCGCATCCCGCACCACGCCAGCACGACGGCCTCGCGTCCGGTCCGCGGCGCGGCCGACGGGTCCGGGCTCCGCCGGACGACGAGGTACGCGCCGGACATCCACAGCACCCGCACCCCGACGACGACGGCGCACACGATCGCGGCGTGCCCGAGCATCGACGGCAGGGCGTCCCCCGCCTCGGTGACGACCTGCCGCAGGGCCAGCCCGATCAGCCCGAACGCGACCCCGGTGACCAGCAGCTCCACGACGTCCCAGAAGGAGCGCTGGGTGAGCCGCTCGGCGGCCTCGTCCGCGTCGCCGAGGCGGCGCAGCTGCAGCGCGACGACCACCACGGCGACCACCCCGGACGCGTGCACCTCCTCCGCCAGCAGGTACACCGCGAACGGCAGGACGAGCGTCAGCGCGCTGCGGCCGGTGGTGTCGGTGACGCGGGCGAGGACCGTGCGCGCGATGTAGGCGACGGCGAGGCCGATCAGCACCGCGGCGGCCGCGCCGAGCACGAAGCTCAGGGCGAGCCCGCCGAGGCTCAGGTCGTCCCCGCGCACCGTGGCGAGCACCGCGGCCTGGAAGATCACCAGCGCCGTCGCGTCGTTGAACAGGCCCTCGCTCTGCAGCACCGCGAGCATCCGGCGCGGCATCCGCACGGGCCCGGCCACGGCCTCCACGGCGACGGGGTCCGGCGGGGCGACCATCGCGCCGAGCGCCACGGCGGCCGTCATCGTGATGCCCGGGACCAGCACCGCCGTCACCCCCGCGACGGCGATCACGGTGACCACGACCAGCGCCACGGCGAGCAGCGCGATCGAGCGCCAGCGGGCCCGGAACAGCGACCAGGACGTGCGCTGCGCCGTCGCGAAGAGCAACGGCGGCAGGAACAGCGGCAGGATCAGGTCCGGGTCCAGCACGAAGGCTTCCGGCAGCCCCGGGACCAGCGCGACGACCACGCCGAGGACGACCATCAGCGCGGGCCAGGGCAGCCGGAGCCGGTCCCCCACCCCCACCAGCAGCACGGCGGCCAGCATCAGGCCGACGATCAGCACCAGGCTCTCCACGCGCTCAGCCTTCCAGCAGGGCCCGTGCCATGATCCGAGGAGACCCACCAGCGAGGAGAGAGGAGTGACCATGAGCCACGACCCGTACGCCGGACTCCCCGACGTGCCGTCGTTCTCCGTCACCAGCACCGACGTGGCGGACGGCAAGGCCCTGGCGACGCCGCAGGTCTCGGGGATCTTCGGCGCGGGGGGCGAGGACGTCTCGCCGCAGCTGTCGTGGAGCGGCTTCCCCGCCGAGACCAGGTCCTTCGTCGTCACCGTCTACGACCCGGACGCGCCTACGGCGTCGGGCTTCTGGCACTGGGCGGTCGTGGACATCCCGGCATCGGTCACGTCGCTTCCGAGCGGCGCGGGTGACGACTCGGGCTCCGGCCTGCCCGCCGGGGCGTTCCAGCTGGCGAACGACGCGGGCCTGAAGCGCTACCTCGGTGCCGCCCCGCCCGCCGGCCACGGCCCGCACCGCTACTTCACCGTCGTGCACGCCGTCGATGTGGAGAGCCTGGGCATCCCGGAGGGCGCCACCTCGGCGTTCCTCGGCTTCAACCTGTTCGGCCACACCCTCGCCCGCGCCGTCCTGACGCCGGTCTACGAGCAGAGCTGACCCGCGGTCGGCGGGCCCGGCCCTAACCGGCCGGGTCCGCCACCCGGCGGGTGTGCACGGAGATCCCGCGGTCCGGTCTGCCGCCGGCCAGCCGCGCCGAGCGCAGGCACGCCTCGGTCCACATGTTGAGCTGGATCTCCTTCGCGGCGAGCAGCCGGTTGTAGAGGATGTGGGACAACCGGTCCCCCGGCCGCGCCCAGGACTCGACCGAGAAGACCAGCCGGCCGTCGACCGTCCCGGTGCGGAACTCGATCACCCCCGCCTCGAGATGGCCCCGCAGGGTCGCGAACCGGAAGCGGGTCGCGTCGCTCTCGATCACGCGCACCGGACCGTCCCAGGGCCCGGGCAGCCGGATCAGGAACTCGTCCCCCGGCGTCAGCGATCCCCGGGTCCCCTCGGTGCGGCGGAAGATCGCGATCTCGGTCGGCACCATCCGGTTGACGTCGCTCTGCAACAGGGACATCAGCCCCTCGGCGGTCGTGCGGGTGTCCTTGATCCGCACCGTGTAGAGGCGGTGCAGCAGGTCCCCGTAGCCGTCCGCCGGCGGCTGGAGCTTCTCGTCGACGAACTCGGCCGGGATCGCGGGCGGGGCGTCGCTCGCGTCGCCCGGCTCCTCCGCACGGTGCATCGGCGTGGTGCGCCACAGGTACCGCCAGGTGACGACGGCGAAACCGACGGGCCAGCGGACCAGCGCCCCGACGCGTCGCGTCCGCCGGGTCCCCGTGACATGGCGGCGGGAGAGCAGGTGCGTCATGCGCATACATACCCGCCGTAGCGGGAACGAACCGTTGTGACCATCGGGAAGCTCCTCCAGCGCTGCGGCGTGCGGCCGATCCACCTGCAGAGCGCGTCGCTCGCCTCCATCGTGGTCTGCCTCGGGCTCTGGCTGCGGGCGAAGACCGTGGACCAGGACGAACGCGGCAACGCCGAGCGGCGCGCCCTTTTCGTCGGGCTGTGGCCCCCCACGATCTGGCTGATCGGCGAGTCCGTCCGGCAGGAGGAACGGTCCTGAAGCGCTCACAGATCGCCGACCTCGTCGACGGGCTCGCCGACGTGCCCGTCAACTACGACGAGGCCGACGCCCCGGACGGCCCCGCCGACCCCCGCTGGCACGTCGACTCCGGGTACGCGGTCCTGGGGGTCGAACCGCCCGGCGACCCCGTGCCCGACGGGCCGTGGGAACGAGCCTGCGCCCTGGTCCGGGCCTACGAGTTCACCGACCACCGGCTGCTGCGCGGCGCCTACCGCCCGGCGGACCCCCTGCTGGGCCGGGACATGATCCTCGAGGGCCGCGTCTTCGCGATGAGGTTCTACATGGGAGTCCGGGTCACCGCGACGAAGGACGAGACGGTGGACGGCCTGCGGGTGTGGGGCTGGACCTACCAGACGCTGCAGGGCCACCTGGAGCAGGGGAAGCTCACCTACGAGGTGACCAAGGACCTGGAGACCGGGCAGGTCGTGTTCTGGATCCATGCCTACTCGCGTCGCTCGGGGATCCCGAACCCGGTGTACCGCATGGGATTCCACGTCTTCGGCCGCGCCACGCAGGTGGACTTCTACCGGCGCGTCGGGCGCAAGATGCGGGAGCTGGTCGACGCCGGGACCGTGAAGGACCCGGAGCCCCGCGACGGTCTGGTGATCGCTCCGGTGGACCGGGACGAACGGTGGTGGGACGCGCTCGCCCTCGAGGTCCCCCACCCCGGCGTCTGACCACTCTCGACAAGCCGGACCGGCGGACCGGCAGTAACCTGCGGCCCGTGGCCGACATCACCCAACTGATCCTCGACGACCACCAGTGGTTCCGCCAGCAGTTCGCCGACCTCGACGAGCTGCGCGCACAGACCCCGATGGACGCCGACGCCATCCGCGACATCTGGGACCCGCTGGCGGACCGGCTCGACGTGCACGCCGTCGCCGAGGAGGAGATCTTCTACCCGCAGCTCCTCGCCAAGGGGCAGAACGACCCCGACGAGGAGACCCTCGACGCCATCGGGGACCACAACGACATCCGGGACGGCGTGCACGCCGCCGCCCGGCACCCGATCGCCACCCGCGCCTGGTGGGAAGCCGTGGACCGGGCCCGGGAGGCGAACGACGAGCACATGGGCGAGGAGGAGAACGAGGGCCTGCCGGACTTCCGCCTCCACGCCCCGCGCGTCCTGCGCGAGTCCCTCGGCAAGCAGTTCGCGGACTTCCTGGAGCGCCACCGCGGCTCGGTCGGCATCAGTACCGCGGACAAGAACCCCGAGGAGTACGTGCGGACGATCGAGGCCGAGCTGGACCCCGCCTCGGACTCCGGGCCCGCCGTGGGTCTCGGGATCGGCAGCCTCCGCGACACCTGACCGGCCGGACCGACGTCCACCCCCGAACCGCACGTTCACGACACCGCCGCCGCCCACGGCGCGGCACCGCAAGGAGAGAGCTTTCGTGACCAACCCGACCGACCACCTGCTCCGCTCGCTCGCCCCGATCCCCACGGAGGCCTGGAAGGCCATCGACGACGAGGCCCGCGAGCGGCTCACCCCGCTGCTCACCGCGCGCAAGATCGCGGACTGGGTCGGGCCGGGTGGCTGGCAGCACTCCTCCGCGACGCTGGGCCGGGTGGCCCCGCTCGACGGCCCCCCGCCCGGAGTCAGCGCCGAGGGCGTCCGCACCCGCGGCCGGCGGGTCCTCCCGCTGTCCGAGGTCCGGGTGCCGTTCACGGTGAGCCGCGACGAGATCGACGACGTGCAGCGCGGAGCCCAGGATCCCGAGTTCGACGACCTCGACCGCGCCGCCCGGGTGGCCGCCGAGATCGAGAACCGCGCCGTGTTCCACGGCTGGCCGAACGCCTCCATCCAGGGCATCGCGGAGGTCTCGCCGTACCCGGCGATGGCGCTCGGGGCGGACTGCGACCTGTGGCCGGGCATCGTCGCGCGCGCGGTCGATCGCCTGCGGCGCAACGGTATCGAGGGGCCCTACGCGCTCACCGTGGGCCCGGACCTCTACACGAAGATCGTCGAGACCACGGAGAACGGCGGCTACCTCCTGCTCGACCACCTCAAGCGGATCCTGGGCGGATCGGTCATCTGGACGGCCGGGGTCGACGGCGCAATCGTCGTCAGCCGGCGCGGCGGGGACTTCCTCCTCGACGTCGGCCAGGACCTGTCCATCGGATACAGCCACCACGACGCGACGACGGTGAGCCTCTACCTCGAGGAGAGCTTCACCTTCCGGGTGGTGGAGCCGGACGCGGCGGTCGCCCTGACCTGACCCGTGCACGACGAAAGGGGCGGGACCTGATCGTCGGGTCCCGCCCCTTCGTCGTGCCCCGCCCGGTCAGATCTTCAGCAGCCGGTCGAAGAAGCTGCGGTAGCGGCCGAGCGCCAGCCGCAGGTCCTCGGTGGACGCCTGGTCGTTGCCGAGGTCGCGCTCCAGCTCACCGCGCTGGTTGCGGAACAGCTCCTCCAGCTCGTCGAGCACCTGGCCGACGAGCTGGTTCGCGTCCCGCACGGCGGCGCGGGGCTCGTCGACGAAGCCTGCTTTGAGGGACTCCCAGCGACGCATGTAGTCCGCGGAGCGGTCCTGCGGGATGAGCGCGGGGTCGCCCTCGTGGGCGCCCTCGTGCCTCGTCCCGCCGTGGGACGTCGCGTGCTGGGAGACCCCGTCGTCGGAGGCCGCGTCCTGGCGGGCGCCCGCCGCGTGCCGGTCCGGCCCGGTCGGGCCCGTCCGGTCGGTGGAGTCGCGGCGGTCGGAGACGGCGGCCGCACCCGCGGCTCCCGCGGTCGTGGCTCCCGCGGTCGTGGCGCCGGGGCCGGCGAGGCCGCCCGCGTCATGGTGGTCCGGGCCGCCGCGACCGGCGTCGCCGATGCTGCCGGAGGTGACGTCCCGTGCCTGAACACCCCCGCCCTGGGCCCCGCCGCCGCGCTGCGCCGGGTCGTGCACCCCGCCGTCACGGACGTCGCGGTCGTGCGCCCCCGGGGTCCGGTCGCCGAGGTCGCCGCCATGCGGGCCAGCCGCTCCCGCCCCGGCGTCCCGGCTGTCGGCACCGAGGCGTTCCTCGGCACCGGGACGGTTCGCGGCGAGCCGGTCGTCGTCCCGGGCGGGTTCGACCCAGCCTTCCTGGGACCGCCCGCCCTGCTCGCCGGACGTGGCCGTCCCGCGGTCGGTGCCGTCGTCGTATCCGGCGTCGCCCTGTCGCGGGCCGTCACTGTACGTGTCGTCACTGTGCGTGTCGTCCCGGTGGGCGTCGCGGTCCTCGTTCCGGTCCCGGCCGACCAGCTTGTCGGTCAGCCGCTGCCGGAGGGACTCGTCGTTGCGGGTGTTCTCGTGCGTGTCGCTCATGTCTGTGCCTCCGTGTTGCGGGCGGAGTTGCGGGGGGAATGTCCGTTGTGCCCACCGTCGCCGGGCTCGTCGCCCAGGAGCGCGCCGACCAGCTCTCGGTAGGAGGTGACCGCGTTGCGCAGCTGCTCGGTGTCCGCGCGGCCGCTGCGGTTGTCCGCCGCGATCCGGCGTGCCTCGCGGTAGCGCTGGACGACGACCGGGTGCTCCACCGAGACGTCCGCGGCGCGCTGCTCGAAGTCGTCGACCGGGTAGCCGCGGGCCGACATCACCTCGTTGACCAGGGAGTCGGCGTGGTCCACCGCACGGTTTGGGTCGTCGACGAACTCGCGCTGGACGTCGGTCCAGCGGTTCCGGAAGGTCTCGCGCTCGCGGTCGTCGAGCTGCCGGAGATCGAGCTTGCTGTGCCGCTTCTCGCGGTCCGCGAGCTCGCGCTCGGTCCGGGCGGGATCGCCCGACTCGGCCAGGTGACGCTCGTACTCGGGTCCGAAGCGTTCGCGGAGCTGTTCGCTGCGCCGCTTGCCGCCCATGAACCGAGCGGCCGCGGCGATCGCGACGAGGACGACCACCACCGCAATGATCACTACGATAAGAGTGGTGCTGCTCATGCGGTGGTCTGCCCGTTCGGTCGCGGTCACAATCGGTATCCGCGGCTTCTACATGTGACCGCCGTCACACTGAATCGAGTGAGTATGAACCAGACTGCTCCGTCTGCTGAAACCGAACCGCCGGGTGGCAGCGGGGCGGCCGAGGACGATGCCGTCGCCGAGGCGGCCGAACGCCTCTACGGCGTGCCGCCGGAGGAGTTCGTGCCGGAGCGCGACGAGCTCGTGGCCGCGGCGAAGGAGACCGGCGACAAGGACGCGGCCAAGGCGATCGGCCGCCTCCGCCGCCCGACCCAGGCCGCCTGGCTGGCCAACCTGCTCGCCCGGGAACGCAGCGAGCAGCTCGACGCCCTCCTCGACCTCGCCGACGAGCTGGCCGGCGCCCAGCGCAGCCTGGACGGGCCCGCCCTGCGCGCGCTGTCCTCCCAGCGGCAGAAGCTGGTCAACGCCATGGCCCGGGAGGCGCGGCGGCTGGCGGCGGCGGAAGGGCACCGCGTCACGGAGCCGGTCGAGCGGGACCTGCGAGGCATCCTCGACGCGGCACTCGCGGATCCGGCCGTCGCGGACGAGGTGCGCTCCGGGCGGCTGACCAGGACGGTGAGCTTCTCGGGTTTCGGCCCGGAGCTCGGCTCGGTGGACCGGTCCGCCGGCGGCGGCTCCCGCCGGCCGTCCGCGCCCCGCCGGCCGACCGGCGGGCGC
>NZ_JAODNI010000250.1 GCF_025465255.1 Pseudonocardia sp. | reverse complement strand
CACCGTGATGTCCCCGACCTTCACCTCGGAGTTCGGCACGAGATTGGTCGCGGCCGGCAACTGGACCGTCACCTGCAGGGCGCCGTCCCCGGTTCCGTCGCGAAACGGCAGCGGCAGCGACCCGGCTCCGGTGAACTCGCAGCCACTCACTGCGCCCGCCAGCACCATGCCGGCCACTCCGACGGCCAACCCTCGGCCCAGCCCGATCTTTCGTCTCAACGGGATCCCTCCGGCAGGAGCAGTCTCTCCAGGCCCAGCGGGGCCGCGGGGCCGGGTCCGTCCGCGGGTGCGGGCGTGCCGTCCGGCAGGACCTGGGCCGACCGTCCACTGCGCTCGACCGGGCTGGTCGTGACCGGGACGTCGTCCATCGCCACGAGGTCCGCCAACGGGGCGATCGCCTGACGGCACTGGTCCGGCGTTCCGCCGGCGGAGAAGATCGCCGAGCACACGAACGCCGCGGGGTCCTTCACGATGGCTGTGGACAGCACGCCGGTCAGCGAGCCGCCGAGCGGGTCGTAGATGTTGTTGAAGTTGGAGAGCGACGTCGGCGCGACCTGCAGCACGTCGGCCAGCGCCTGCCGGTTCTGTGCGAGATTGCCGGTGACCTGCCCGAGCTTGTCCAGATCGGTGGTAAGGCTGTTCCGGTTGTCGGCGACGAACTTCTGCACCAGGGGCAGGGTGGAGTCCAACGTGGTCAGGGCGGTCGACAGTTGGTCGGAGTTGTCGGCCAGCACCCGCGAGACCGAGGCCAGCTGGGTGTTGAAGTCCTGGACCTGCCGGTCGTTCTGGGCCAGCGTGTCGACGAAGACCCGGAGGTTGCGGACGGTGCCGAACAGATCGGAGCGGCCGTCGGACAGGGTCGTGGCAGCCTGGGACAGCTGTTCCAGCGTGCCGTGGAGCGTGTCCCCCTGCCCGTCCAGGTTGGCGGCGGCCGTGTCGAGCGCGCGGGACAACGACCCGTCCTGGTTCGCCCCGTCGGGGCCGAGGGCACCGGTGAGGGTCACGAGTTGCTTCTTGATCTCGTCCCATTCCACCGGGACCGCGGTGCGCTCGACCGGGATGTCGGCCTCGGCCGCGAGCTGCGGACCACCTCGGTAGACGGGGCTGAACTGGACGAACCTGCCGGTCACGAGTGTGGGCGCGAGGACGGCGGCGTGTACGTCGGCGGGCAGCACGACGTCGGAGCGATAGGTGAGCTCGACGCGGACCGAGTCCTGCTCCGGTGTCACGGAGGCCACCGCACCGACGGGGACGCCCAGCATCCGGACGTCGTCGCCGGCGTACAGGCCGACGGTGCGCGGGAAGTGCACGACCACCGAGTGCTGTCCGCGGCCCGGGAAGGCCAGATACACGAGCGCGGCGCCGAGCACCAGCAGCACAGCGGCCGCGCCCAGAACCCGATACAGCCCGGTCAGCCCTCTCGTCGACGCGCTCAACGGTTACCTCCTTGGAGGAGTTGCGGCACCATCGGTGCAAGGTTGGTCGGCACGAGGTTCGCGATGTACGCGTAGAAGAACGGTCCGCTGCCGACCGCCTCACCGAGTGTCTTGGCGTATCTCCCCAGCCCGTGAATGGCCTGGGCGATGTTGCGGTCATTGCTGTTGAGCAGGTCGAGCGTCGACTCCAACTCGGCGAGAGCGGGACCGATGCGCTCCCGGTTGTCGTCGACCACGCCACGGAGCTGGGTGACCAGGGTGGTGGTGTCGATCAGCAGCCTGCGGATCGCGTCCCGCCGGCGGTACAGCTCGTCGAGCAGGAGGTTGCCGTCGCTGATCAGCGTGGTGAGCTGGCCGCTCCGCTCGGCGAGGACACCGGACAGGCCGTTCGCCCCGGCCAGCAGCTGACGCAGCGCGTCGTCGCGGGACGCGACGGTCTGCGACAGTCGTTGGACGCCGTCGAGGGCCGACCGGAGTGCGGGCGGGGTGTCGGCGAACGTGGTGGCCACGGTGTCGAGGGACGACGCGAGCTTCCCGGTGTCGATCTGGCCTGTCGTAGTGGTCAGGTCGGCGAGGACCTGCGCCACGTCGTACGGCGAGTTGGTGCGCTCCAACGGGATCTCGCTGCCCGGTTCGAGGACGCCGTCGCCGCTGGGCCGCACCTGCAGGAACTTCTTGCCCAGCGGGGTCTGCGTCTTGATGGCCGCCCCGGTGAGGGCGCCGAGTCGGGCTCCGGAGTCCACGGTGAACGAGGCCGTGACGTGGTCGCCGTCCAGGTCGATCGAGCCGATCTTCCCTACGGTCAGCCCGCCGATCCGCACCTCGTCACCCACCAGCAATCCCCCGGCCTCCGGAAACGCCGCCCGGTAACCGTGGCTGGTCAGGGATCGGTAGATCGCTCCGGAATTGAGGGCGACCGCGAGGACCACGGCGATGACCACCAGGCCGCTCACGCCGACCACGGTCTTGTTCCGTTCGCTGAACCTCACTGACAGCGCTCCACTCCACTGGACACCCACGGGGTCAGCAGCGCTCGTCCGTCGGGTCCGGTCGCTCGCACCTGGATGCCGCAGATGTAGAACTGGAAGAACGATCCGTACGCGCCGAGTCGGCCGAGCTGCTGGTATGCGCGAGGCAACCGGCTCAAGGTCGTGTTGACCGTGTCGCGGTCGTTGTTGATGACTCCGGCGAGCCGGTCGACCTGGTCGACCGTGCCGGCGAGGTCGGGACGAGCCTGTGCGAGCAGGCTGCCGACGTTGCCGGAGAGATCGCCGATCCGGACCAGCGACTCCCCGATGGGTCCACGCTCCGCGGCGAGCCCGCTGATCAGTCGCTGGAGCTGGTCGATCAGGTCCCGCAGCTGCGGGGACCTCTCGTTCACCGTCGTCAGCACGGTGTTGAAGTGGTCGATCAGCTGCCCGATCATCTGGTCCCGGTCGGCGAGCGTCCCGGTGAGCGATCCCACCGAGGACAGCAGGTTGTCGATAGCCGGCCCCTCGCCCTGGAACGCTCCGATCAGGGCGCTGGACAGCTGGTTGACCTGGTCGGGCGACAGGCCCTCGAGCAGCGGGGTGAAGCCGTTGTAGAGCTCGTCGAGGTCGAGGGCGGGCACGGTGTTCGTGACGGGGATGGTCCCGCCCGGCCGAAGCCGCTCGCTGGGGCCCGGGGCATCGGAGAGTTCGAGGTAGCGGTCGCCGACGAGGTTCTTGTAACGGACCGCAGCGCGGGTCGCCACCCCGAGTGGGACCTCGTCCTTCGCGCTGAGGGTCACCAGGATCTCGTTCGACGGCTGCAGCTCCACGTCCTCCACCCGCCCGACAGTCACCCCGGCAGCGCGCACGTCGGAGCCGGGCGTCAACCCGGAGACGTCTGTGAACAACGCCTTGTAGGTGCTGGCGTCCTCGATCCGGATGTTGCCGAACACAACGACCATCAGGACCGACATCAGCCCGGCCACGCCGAACAACGCCACGACTTTGACGACCAGTTTGGACATCCTCAACGCCCCCCGTTCGCGGCGGCCGGGCCGAAGAGCTGGGTCGCCAGCGGCGGGTTCCCGACCGTCACCGCGTCGCTGCGCGAGTCGAACGGGTGCGACCCGTCGTCGAACTTCACGTACGGACCGGGAGGCGCACCGGGTGCGAACGGACCGCCGTAGCAGCTCGGGCCGCTGTTCGCGGCGACCTTCGGGAGGTCACGCGGGTAGCGGTAGGGGTCCTGGCCCGGCAGGAAGCTGGAGAGCAGGTGCAGGCCCGGCTGGGCGCCGCCCATGAGTTGTTCCAGCGGAGGGCGCACCTGGTTCGTCGACGCCAGCAGGCATGTGGTCTGCGGCGAGTACCGGGCGAGGAGGGCCGTGACGGGCGCCAGGGTGGCGAGACTGTCGTGCAGCCCGGCCTCGTTGTCCGTCAGGAAGCCGCGCGTGCTGTCCGCGAGCCCGGACAGGTCGACCAGGAACGCAGCGAGCTGTGCCTCTTTCTCCACCAGGGTGCGGCTGGTGGCCGTCGTATTTGCGGCCGTCGCGAGCAGGTCGGGGGTCGCGTCGGCGTAGACGTTCGAGACGTCGGCGACCCCGGATATGTCGCTGCGAAGGGCCGGCAGGCTCGGCTGCAGGGCGGCGAGGTAGGCGTCGAACTGCTCGATGGTGCCGCCGAGTTGGGCGCCGCGGCCTTGTAGGCCGGTGCTCAGCGCACCGAGAGCCGAGTTCAGCTGCGCGGGGTCGATCGAGCGGAGCAGGCTGACCACGTCCTCGAAGACGCTGTTGATCTCCGGGCCCACGGTGGTCGGCTGGATCACGGCGCCCGCGGCGACGTGCTGACGGCTGGGCTGCTCCGGCATGACGAGGTCGATGTACTTGGCGCCGAAGACCGTCGGGGCGAGCAGGTTCGCCGTGACGTTGGCCGGGATCTCGTCGACGAGGTCCCGATCGAAGGCGACCTCCACGATTGCCGCGTCCTCGTCGGAGCGCACGGCGCGCACCTTGCCGACAGTGACCCCGAGCAGGGTCACGTCGGCCCCGGGGTCCATCAGCAGGCCGGAACGGTCGGCGCGCACGGTCGCCGCGACGACCGGCGTGAACGCCTGCGTGTAGGCGCCCAGGATCGCCGCGACCGCGGCCACGATCAGAAGGAGCGCCACAAGTCCGTACACCTTGTAGCGCACGCTCGACTCGCCCATCGTGTCCCTCACCGGGAGATGTGCAGGGTGTCGGAGTTGCCGTAGAGGAGCAGGCTCATCGCCATCGCCACGACCATGATGCTGATCAGTGAGAGCCGGACCGCCTGACCGACCGCTTTGCCGACGCCGGACGGGCCGCCTGCCGCCTTGAAGCCGTAGTAGCAGTGCACCGAGATCACGACGACCGCCATCGTCAGGACCTCGGCGAGTGACGACAGGATGTCGGCGGGGACCAGGAAGGTGGCGAAGTAGTGGTCGTACGAGCCCGGCGACTGGCCGTAGAACAACACGACGGTCAGCCGGGTCAACCCGTAGGACATGATCAGCGAGATCGCGTAGAGCGGCGTGATCGCGATCAATCCGGCGATCACGCGCGTGGTCACCAGGAACGGCACCGACGGAATCGCCATGACGTCCAACGCGTCGATCTCCTCGCTGATCCGCATCGCGCCCAGCTCGGCGGTGAACCCGGCGCCGACCGTGGCGATCAGCGCGACACCGGCGATCAGCGGGGCGGCGATGCGCGTGTTGAGGTAGGCGGAGATGAAGCCACTCAGTGCTTCGACCCCGACGTTGGACAGCTGCGAGTAGCCCTGCAGCGCCACCTCGATCCCGGCGGTGCCGGTGAGGAACGCAACGATCACCGCGGTTCCCCCGACGAGCGCGAGGGCGCCCGTTCCGAGGCTCACCGCAGCGAGCTGTCGCCAGATCTCGCGGGGATACCGGCGGAGCACGAGCGGCGCCCAGCTGTAGGCGCGGCCGTAGAAGGCGAGTTGGCGGCCGAGGCCGTCCAGGGTCTGGGTGGGCAGGGCGAAGGCCCGCCGGGCGCGGCGGAGCGTCTGCTGAGCCATGGATGTACCGACTCCTACTTGGCCGTGTTGCCGAGTTGCAGGTACACGGCGGTCAATACGGTGTTGAAGACGAACAGCGCGGCGATGGCGAGCACGACCGTCTGGTTGACCGCGTCTCCGACGCCCTTCGCGCCGCCTTTGGTCGTCAGCCCTCGGTAGCAGGCGACCAGGCCGGCCGACAGCCCGAAGACGGCCGCCTTGATCTCGCTGAGGACGAAGTCGCCGAGGCCGGTCAGCAACGTCAGGTTCGCCATGAACTGGCCCGGGCTGGCTCCCTGCACGAGGACCGACAGGGCGTATCCGGTCGAGATCCCGACGATCGACACCAGGATGTTCAGAGCCATCGCCACGAGCGTCGAGGCGAGTACACGCGGCACCACGAGCCGTTGCAGCGGGTCGATGCCGAGGACCTTCATGGCGTCGATCTCCTCGCGGATGGTCCGCGAGCCCAGATCGGCACAGATCGCGGTCGCTCCGGCACCGGCCACGATCAGCACCGCGGCGAGCGGACCGATCTCCCGCACGACGCCGAGCCCGACGCCGGCGCCGCTGAGGTCGACCGCGCCGATCTGCACGAGCAGCTGGTTGATCAGGAAGATGACGACGCCGAGGAACGGGATCGTCAGCATGATCGCCGGGCCGACCGACACCCGCGCGATGAAGACGATCTGCTCGAGCAGCTCGCGCCACTGGAACGGGCGCCGGAAGAGCGCTCGCCCGGTGTCCAGTGTCATGGCGAAGAAGCCACCGAGCGGATCCACCAACGACGCGGCACTACGACGGGCCATGCGCGAGGCTCCTCATTGGGCGACGACATCGTGGCCGTGCGAGGTGCCGGGCAACTCCGCACGACTTGAACACTCTGTCAACGAGGCGTTCAGCCCGAGGTTGCGGTCAGTCAGACGCTCGTTCGAGGGAACCGCTCGTGCACTGCTCCAGCGAGGAACATCGTGTCAGATAGACCGCAAACGGCAGGTGGACACCGCCGTGTCAGCAGGGAGGTTCGGGCTCGGCTCACGCCACGTGGCCAATTCGCGAGGCCCTGAATGCCTGCTCTGGCCATGAGCACTCCCACTGCGTTGTGCCGACCGGCACGCCACGGCCGAGGGTGGGTCTGGAGTGCGCTGACCGCCAGGAGGAGATGCCGTTCGAGGCCTAGCGGATGGCGCAGATCTGCTCGGTCAGCCAGGCTTGACGGGGAGCCAGACTCCGGCGCCTCGAGGACCCCGGACAGCGATCTGCACCGGCAGTCCTTCCCCCACCGTCGCGTACCGTAGCTAGGGCAACCGCCTTGCCGATCAAGTAGCGTCAGTCCGCGACGGGTCCGATGGCCGCCGGTTGTCGACATCTACGACGTCCTCGGCGCGGGTGTTGCAGCCCTTGAGAAGGGCACTGAAGCACAGGTGAACGCTCGGCGGGGGCGAGTGAGCCGTCTGGGTGAGGCTGCTGACCTCACCTACGATGACTTCATCATGACGAGCGGTGAGGAGATCCGGCGACGCGACGGCTACGGCGCGACCAGCCTGATCGTCGGGGAACGAGGAACTCGAACGCGAAGACGCATCGCTGACGTGCTGCTGCGACTCCTCGCCTCGCAGAGCTTTCACGACGTCTCCGTTGACGCGATCGCGAAGGCTGCGGGGATCTCCCGGCCGACGTTGTACCAGTACTTCGAGAGCAAAGAGCAGATCTTCCTCGAGTTGCTCGAGGAGTGCGGCCGGGCCATCAGTCGGCTCGCCGAGAGACTCGGCCCCCTGAGCCCGACCCAGATCGGCTTCGACAACCTTCACTGGTGGCTCGGCGAATGGGCCGACCTGTACGACCGCTACCGGACCGTGCATCTGCAGTGGGCCGGGATGGACAGCCCCGCGCACCCGGTGCGGCCGGCCATCGCGGAGTTCATGACCAGGTACCAGTCGCGTGTGGCCAAGCGCATCGAACGCTCGGGGGCCGAGGGACTGGACCCCGAGGACGCGGCCGCGATCCTCGTGAACACGGTCCATCGCTATCACTACTTCCGCGCTCTCGGGTTCGCTCCGCCGGACGATCCGTCAACCAGGGTCGACGCGCTGGCGACCTGCATGCAGTTCATGCTGTTCCCGGGCACTGCCGGGGAGGTCATCCGGGCAGTGACGGATTCCGAGACCGGCACCGAGCCCAAGCCGATCGAGTACCCGCTGTTCGCAGGGGTCTCGGTGGCCGCCAGGCGCGAGGACCGTCCTGCGAGATTCGGTCCGAGGGGCCAGTTGACTCGCAGGCGCATCCTGGACATCGCTGCAACTACGTTCAGGGAGAACGGCTTCCACGAGACGAGCATCGACGACGTCCTGTCGCAGCTCGATCTCACTCGTGGCGCCTTCTACAAGTACTTCCCCACCAAGGACGACCTTCTCTACGAGCTCGCGGAGGAGTGCGCCGACGGATTCGGAACGCTCTTCTCGACCTTCTCCCTCGCTGTCGACGGACGCGAAGGTCACGGCCTCGTCCTCTGGATGCACGAGTTCGTCGAGCTTCATCAGCGCTACCTCGGCGTGATGCGCGCCTGGTTCCACGGGGCATGGCAGGACGCGCACCTGACCGCTACGGCGCAGCGGCTCACCGACGTCGTAGCTAGTAACGCGATTCAACCCGTGGCCGCCGTAGACCGTCGGTACCCGGTCAGCCTGCCGGCCGTCGTCTCGGTACTGTTCGCGATGCTCGAGCAGCTGCCGGAGATCCTGGCCACGCCGACCGCCGGCGGCGACACGGCCTCGATCATGACGATCGCGATCCGGCGCGCGATCTTCTCGTCCGGGAGCCCGGCCCCTGCTACTTCCTGACGGTCCAGGTGTCGCGGCCGCTGAGCAGGGACTGCAGGTCCGGCGTGCCGGCCTTGTCCTTGGCCTCCTGGACCTGGGCCCGCACCGCGTCGTCGTAGATTCCGCGGTTGGTGCCGCCGGTCGGCGATGGACGTGGCGACCTGCGCGAGTTGATACAGATCGTGGCCCGGGATGGCCAGCAGTGGGTAGTCCGGTCCATTCATAGCGCTTGTCCTTCGGGCGGGTCGTGGCTGAGGGGGTTCCACCGCGCGGAGCCGGTCCCACGGCCCCGGCTGCGCCGGTTCGACCGAGGTCGGGGTGGCGTTGTGATCGGCCGGGCGGCTGACGGGGAAGAACGCGTCCGCGGCGATGTCCATCGCGCCGTGCACGATCAGCGCCTCCCCCGGCATCAGGAACGCCGTCTTCGCCAGCCGATGCGCCTCGCGGAAGGCGTTGACACAGCTGACGTAGGCCCGCTGATCACGTCCCTCGAACGCGATCCGCCCGAGCTGGACCCGCAGATTGGGCTCGCGCCCGGGTCCCGCTTGCCGGCCGGTGAGGACGTTGGAGGCCGGCGACCGCGTGCGCGGCCACCGCGGGGTCCGGCATCCCGCGCAGCGCGGACCGGGCGCCAGTCCGCCTGCATCGGCAAAGCCTTCGCCGCCTCCGCGCCCTCGACCCAGGCGTGCAGGAAATGCTCCGCGGTCTGCTCCTGATGCAGATATAGCAGCGTCTTCCCGACCCGGATGGTGACCGCGGCGTCGTCGGTGCCGGGGTGCATCACGGTGACTTCGGTGTTCTGCCCAGGTTCAGGGGGCCGTCCAGCCGGACCACCGCCATCACCGCTTGGTCGCTGCGTCGCCCGGTCACGGGCGGCTGCTTCTCGCTGGCATGGCAGGAACCTCCGGACCTCGTACGCAGGACACTTTTCCGGGAGGCCGGTGGAGGAGTCCGGCAAACCCGTGCGATCGGCCCGCCGGGGCAGGTGGACGCTTCAGACGCCGATTCGCTGCGCGAGTGCCTCGCGGTGGGCGAAGGCGTCGCCGAGGAACACCTCGGAGGACCGGGCGCGCTTGTAGAAGAGGTGCGCCGCCACCTCCCAGGTGAAGCCCATTCCGCCGTGGAACTGGATGTTCTGATGGGCGG
>NZ_JAODNI010000135.1 GCF_025465255.1 Pseudonocardia sp. | reverse complement strand
GTGCCCCCGCCGCCCAGCAGGGGGGCGAGGACCACCGGGGCGACCGCGGCCGCCCGGGGGCGCCGCGCGGCGCGGGGCCCCCGGGACCGGTCAGTCCTTGACGTCGGCATCAGCCGTCACGAAGAGCATCGAGTGCGGCTTCGCGTTGCCGAAGGAGCCGTGTGGCCAGCTCTTCCGGTTGAAGTTGACACAGGTGTTGCCGGAGACTTCGTCCGTGAAGCCCTGGTCGAGGGTCAACGCCCCGTCGGGGTCGATGTCCACCAGGCAGACGCGATGCTCGCCGTCGAGGCCGGTGCGCGCGACGAAGTAGTCCGCCGTCGCGAGTCGCCGCGGCTGGTCCGTCTCGTGGTAGAAGCCGTCGTCGCCGATCGTGAAGTTGTCCAGCGCGCCCCAGTGCGGGCCGCCCGCGGACGTGCCCTCGTTGATCGGGACCGCGCCGCGGACCGTCGGGCAGTCCGCCTCGGCCCCACCGGCGATGATCTCCTCGGTGGTGTCGACGGAGCAGGCGTAGCCGTCGCCGGTGTCGACCAGCTTCGAGATGTCCAGCGCGAACACACCGCCGGACGCGCCCGGGTCGTCCTTGCCGAACGTCCCGGCCTTGCGGCCCATCACCGCGTGGTAGAGCGTCCGGTCGTCCGGGCTCGTCTGCAGCCAGCCGCCGTTGTCGCTCGGGCCGAAGTTCTTCGAGCGCGGGTCGACCAGGTCGCCGACGGCGGTGTTGTCGAAGACCTCGCGCCACACCGGGTTCTCCGCCGTGATGTCCGCGGTGTAGAAGATCGCGCCGCCCTGCATGGTCTCGGCGAACGCGCCCTTGTGCCCGGGCAGGTTCGTCACCGTGGTCTCCATCGCGGCCCGGTTCTCGTTGTGCAGCGGGTCGGTCGCGTTCGAGCGGGGGCCCGTCGGCAGGTAGGAGACGGCCTTGACCTTCGGGTGGTTCCGGTCGGTGATGTCCCAGGTCCGCACGGTCGGGCGGCGCAGGTACGGCGACGGGGACCTCACCGGGTCGAGGATGATGGTCCGCGGCTCGGCGTAGTCACTGGTGACCATCGCGTTCAGGTCCTCGCGGACCTGGATGCCGTGCGGGTTCGCGCAGCTGGGCTGCGAGAGCGCCGGCATGTTCAGGCACTGCGTGGGGTCCTCGGGGGTGGTGGTCGCAGCGGGCGCCTCGGCGAGGTTCTTCCCGTCCTCGCTCAGGCGCACCACCTCGCCGGGGGTGCCGGCGAAGCCGTTGCCCGTGCGCACCTCGCCGTTCGAGTACGTGCAGGGCCCCGGGACGACCGGTCCGCCCATGTACGTGCCGTACGCCGTGCCGTCCTTCATCACCCAGTACGCATCGGGCACGGAGCCACAGAGCGTCTGGGTGGGCAGGCTGATCCCGGAGAGCGTCAGGTTGGGCAGGTTCTTCACGTCGAAGACGTACGTCGCGGCGCTGAACAGGCCACCGGCGTAGATCTTGTCGCCCTTGTGCCACGCGTACTGCGTGTGGTGCGGCTCGTTCTCCACCAGCGGGCCGACGGTGGCGGTGTTGACGATCTTGCCGTACGTCGGCGAGCCCTGGGTGGCGTCGATGACGGCCATGAAGTCCGGCCCGGGGAGGTCGTTGCGCACCTTGTCCACGGTGTTCGACAGTGAGCCGGGAAGCCCCTTCACGTCCGGCACCACGGTGTCCGCGACGTTCTCGTCACCGGCCCAGACCACCAGGTACTCGGGCCGCTTGCCGCCGTTCGCGTCCTGGGCCTCCTGCACCGCCGCCTGGTCGACGTGGTTCTCGACCCAGTAGTTCTTGCCGTCGGCGCCGGTCACGTCCGAGCGCTGGGTCGCGATGTCCGCGTAGGCGTTCCCGGTGCCGGGCAGCGCCGTGACCCCGACGACCACACCCACGGCGAGCAGACCGAGGGCGACCTTGCGCCCCGGCTTCGGTGTCCGCATCGCCGCCTCAGCTCGGGATGAGCTTGGTCGTGCCGGCCGCGGACTGGACCAGCCCGGCGAGGGGCACGCCCGCCGGGGTGAAGTCCCTCAGCTGGTTCAGCACGTCACCGGCGTCGAACGCGGTGTACGACGACTCGACGTACGGCGCGGTCGGGGCCGGAGCGGGGCCGTCGGCGGGGTCCTCGGCCGGGGAGGTGGGCAGCGCGGGGAGCGGCAGCCCGGCCGTCGGGACCTCGGGGGTCGCCGCCAGCGCGGGAGCACCGGCGGCCAGCACGGCCACACCGGCCAGCACCGCACCGCCGGCGACCGCGCGCAGGGCGCGGGATCGGATCGGGGAACGCATCTTCTCTTCTTCCTTCATCTGACGGGGAGCGGTTCCGGACAGCTCACCGGACCGGTTCGAGGCTTTTCTCCGCGCAGGAGGAAAGCCCGCCGGGCCGGGCGGAAAGCATCCGGTAAAGGTGGGTGGGGCGGCCGTCCCGGGCACGGAAACGGTGGCGGGGGACGATCGACGGACCCGTCGACGGCGCCTGGGACTACCCGGGCGGAATCACGTCGACCGGCCGGGCACGGGCCCGGGCCTCACCGAATCACAAGGCCGGGCCGGCCGGGACACGTGGTCGGTCGAGGGTGGATCAGATCGACCGCGGACACAGCGCGCTCGCCTGACGGCGCAGGTCGACGTGGCGTCGACAGGCCAGTCGGCGGGGCGGGTGCATGCCGCTGACTCTTGCAGTTGCTCCGTTCGGGCGTCAATCGGCCCCCCGGAAGGCTGCAGCGGCGGCGTGTGATCCAGCGGGGTGAGACGGGAGGTGGGAGAGCGGCAGGGCGTACCGAAGCGGATTTATCGATAGGAATCGGGCAGGTTCCCGTTCCGTCCCCTCTTCACTCGATAGCGTGAAGAACGCAGATCACAGCCGTGTCGAGCGGCTCTTTTCCGAGCCTTTTCTCGATTCCTGGAACGACTGTTCGGAAAGACCGGGCAGAGGTCCGGACATTCTTTCGTCACGAATGGAACGCAGCGCTCCACCGAGCCGTGTTCTGCCTTGGCCGCTGCCGGCTCGGCGAGCTCCTGCGCCACGGGCGATCCCGGCGCGGGCGATCCCGGCGCGCCCGGCACCCGACCACCGGAATCAGCCCGCGCCCCGGGTGGTTGCCCACGGCATGGCAACCAAGGTCGTGGCCACCGCCTTCGGCGGGCCCGAGGTCCTGTCCGTCGTCCCCGCCGACGTCCCCGCCCCCGGTGCGGGCGAGGTGACCGTCCAGGTCCGCGCCGCGGCGATCAACCCGATCGACTTCAAGAGGTTCAGCGGCGCCATGGGCTCGGATCCCTCGACGCTGCCCCAGCCCGTCGGGAGCGAGCTAGCCGGTGTGGTCACCGCGGTCGGCGACGACGCCGAGGGGCCCGCCGGGCCGGTCTCCCCGGGGGACGAGGTGGTGGTCTACCCCGTCACCGGCGCCTTCGCGGACGCCGTGACCGTGCCCGCGTCGACGGTCGTGCCGAAGCCGGCGGAGGTGCCGTGGGCGGAGGCCTCCGGCGCCCTCCTGGCCGGGGCGACGGCTGTACACGCCCTCGCCGTCGTCGGCGTGGCGAAGAGCGACACCGTGCTGATCCACGGCGGCTCCGGCAGCGTCGGGCAGATCGCCGTACAGCTCGCCGTCGAGACCGGGGCGACCGTGATCGCCACGGCGAGCGAGCGGCAGCACGACGTGCTCCGCGGCTACGGCGCGATCCCCGTGGCGTACGGGCCGGGACTGGTGGACCGTGTCCGCGCGGCCGCCCCCGGCGGCGTCGACGCGGCGGTGGACACCGTCGGCACGGACGAGGCCGTCGACGTGTCACTGGAGCTGGTCGAGGACCGCCGGCGGATCGCGACGATCGCCGCGTTCGGGCGGGCGGACACCGGCATCCGGCTCCTCGGCGGCGCACCCGGGGCCGACCCGGGCACCGAGATCCGCCGCGACGCCTGGCGGCGGCTGCTCCCGGCGGCGGCCTCCGGAGACCTGACGATCCCCGTCTCCGCGACGTTCCCGCTGACCGAGGCCGCGGACGCCGTCAGGCTGGTGCAGGGCGGGCATCCGGGCGGCAAGGTCGTGCTGCTCCCCGACTCGTGATCAGGCGAGGTCCGGGCGCGGCGGCGTCCTCTCTCCCGCCTCGACGGGCACCGTGACCGTGTTGCCCGCCGGCGGCAGCGGGCAGGTGGCGTGGGCGGTGAAGGCGCAGGGCAGGTTGACGGTCCGGTTGAGGTCGACGGTCACCGTGCCGTCCTCCCCCGGGTCCGCGAGGGCCAGGATGCGGCCGCCGCCGTAGGTGCCGCGCCCGGACGTCCCGTCCCGGAAGTGCAGGGACAGGCCACCCGTCTTGCCGGGCAGGGCGACCAGTCGCTGCTCGGCGCCGCCGAGGGAAAAGGTCACCTCGCCGACCGCGGTGAAGTAGTGGTTCAGCCCCTCGACCACGGCGTCCACCGTGATCGGCGTCGGCTCCGGGTACGCCTCGAACCGGCCCGTCGCCACCCAGCGCTCCTCGACCGGGTAGGTCGGGACGCCGTCGAACGCCGTCCGGGTGATCGCCTCCGGGTCCCGCACGCGCAGGGCGTAGGTGTCCGTGCGGCGGATGACCTCGACCTTGTGCTCGCCGACCCCGACGAGTGCGCCGGGCAGGCCGTCGACGGGCTCGACCCGCACGGTCCCGTCGACGGCACTCCCGTCGACCTCGAGCCCGTCGGCCGCGGCGGCGGTGATCTCGACACCGCCCGTGCCGTCCGCCCGCCAGGTGCCGGGGAGATCCGGGTACTGCGCGGGGCTCGTGTCCAGCCAGTACAACCCGGTGAGGCTGAGCCAGCCGTGCGGCTCGCGGAGCAGCTCCTCGCGCTCGGCGTGCCAGGACGCCCAGTCCGCGACGAGCGTGTGCTCGGTGGTCGTCATAGGAGTTCTCCCTGTTGAGAAGGGTTGTGCGCGCGCAACCTCGTTCTAGCGAGGCTGCGCGCTCACAGCCAGGATTTGGCCAGGAGGTCGTGGCTGCGGAGCCGGTCGGTGTGGTCGGTGGTGATGGTGGTGATCAGCAGCTCGTCCGCGCCGGTGACGCGGGCGAGCGCCTCGAGCTTCTCGGTGACGGTCGCCGGGGACCCGACGAACTGGGTCTCCACCCGGTCCGCGACGCCCGCGCGTTCCGCGGGCGTCCACTCGCGGGCGCGGGCCTGCGCGGGCGTCACGTAGGGACGGGCGCCGCGGCCCGCGCGGATGTCCAGGACCCACTGTGCGTACGGGGCGGCGAGCTCGCGGGCGCGCTCGTCGTCGTCCGCCACCACGACGTCCGCCGAGACGATCACGTACGGCCGCGCGACCCGGCCGGGCCGGAACGCCGCGCGGTAGGCGTCGATCGTCTCGAGCACCAGGTGCGGGACGAGGTGGTAGCTCGCCGCGAACGGCAGCCCGTGCGCACCCGCCACCTCGGCGCTGACGCCCGGGGTCGAGCCCAGCACGGCGACCTCGACGTCCGCGCCCTCGGCCGGGAGGACGTGCAGAGGCGCCCCGTCCGGGCGCACGGCCGTCCCGTCGAAGTAGGACAGGACGTCCGCGACCGCCGCCGCGTAGTCCGGCCGCGGGTCGTCCGCGCGGAACCCGAGCAGCGCGCCGAGCGCCGCGAACTGCGCGAGGTCCCCGGCGTACCGGCTGGGCGACGGGAGCAGGAGCCCGTCGACGGTCCGGGCCTCGGGTGGTGGCGGGAGGTCGCCCGCGTGAGCCCGGCCGCGCTCGATGAGCCGCAGGATCCGGTGCAGGTCGAACCGGCCGAGCCCGACGTCGACGCGGCCGGGGTGCAGCGCCGCGACGGTCCCGAACTGCTCGGCGACCTGCAGCGGTGACGTGTTCGGGATCTGCACCGCGCCCGAGCCGACCCGGATCCGCTCGGTGGCCGCCGCGAGCAGGCCGACCAGGACGGGCGTCGAGGAGGACGCGACGCCGGTGTTGAGGTGGTGCTCGGCGACCCAGAAGCGGTGGTAGCCGGCGCGTTCGGCGGCCTGGGCGAGCTCGATCGTGTTGCGCAGCGCGTCGCCCGCCGTGCACCCGGCGGGCACGGGCGAGAGGTCGAGGACGGAGAGCGGGACCGGCGTGTTCATGGTTCCTCCGGGGTCCGGACGGGAGCGGCCCGTCCGACGGGCACTGGGCGACTCCTTCAGCCGCGACAGCGCGCGCCGGCGACGCGGAGCAGGTCGACGTGCAGCCGCCGGACACCCGTGAACACCCTTCCGACTCAACCCCTCGCCCTCCGGGGTGTCAACGACGGGAGCGAGCGAGGACCATGGAGGGCCTTCCCCCACCGTCCCGCCGCACAGGAGAATCACGCCGGGGCCACGGTGGCGGGAGACGACATGTTCGACGACGACGGGGCGGCCGACGCGGACTGGAACCGCACGGAGCGCAACGAGACGCCGACCGAACGCCTGGACCGCAACTGGTCGGACCTGCTGCAGGAGCTCCGGGTGGTACAGACCGGCGTCCAGCTGCTCACCGGCCTGCTGCTGACCGTGCCGTTCCAGCAGCGGTTCAGCACGCTCAGCGACTTCCAGCGGACGCTCTACCTGGTCACGGTGGCGCTGTCGGTCACGGCGACGGCGCTGCTGGTCGCGCCGGTCGCCGCCCACCGGGCGCTGTTCCGCCTCCACGCCCGACGTGCGCTCGTCGCTCTGGGCCAGCGGCTCGCGGTGGCGGGGCTGACGATGCTGGCGCTGGCCGTCACGGGCGTCGTCCTGCTGATCTTCGACACGGTCGCCGGGCTGTCCACCGGCATCGTCGCCGCCGCCGTCACCCTCGCCGTCTTCGTGGCGTTCTGGGGCGCGCTGCCCCTGCGCGAACGCCGCCGCGCCCGGCGCGAGAGGGAGTCACGCTGAGGCATGGCGATCGGACACCGTGGGTAGCTCGCCGCGGAGTACGCGGCCGCGCTCGACCGGCACGAGCTCGACGAGCTCGACGCTGGCGTCCGGGCTGGAGTGCAGCACGGTGCTGCTCTCCGGCCCGCATTCCGAGGAAGTGGTGCCGCCCTCGCTCTACCGGCGGCTGGCCGGGGGGGTCACGCGGGCCGGGGATCGGCGCTCGCCTGTCCGCGGACAAGGAGGTCCAGCTCGTGCACTCCCCGCCGCTCGGGCCGATGGAACCGCGCGGCGCCGGAGACTCGCTCACCGCCGGGATGACGGCCTGCCTCGCGAAGGGCGACCCGTCGGAGACCGCGCTGCGCATCGGCGCGGCCTGCGGCGCCCTCGACGCCGTCCGCCACGGCCTGGGGACGGGCGGTGCCACGGCGGTGGAGATCCTGGCGCACCGGGTCCGGATTACCGCGTTCGACGAGGACGGGTGATCGCGGATCCCACTCGATCGTGTGAGGTGTCACAGCGCTCATCGGCGTTCCCGACGGGTAATCAATCCTTGTCGCGACGTCGAAAGGCCCGATCATGGAACGATCATCGGAACCGGCCCTCGCCCGGCGATCGGGCGCCCGCTTGCGACGGACGGCCACCGAGGCGGGCGACAGCGGTGTGTGGGTTCCCGTCACCGCCCCGACGGGCCGGTTGCGGCGGCTCCTGATGATCGTCGGCGGCACCGGTCTGTTGCTCGCGCTGGTCCCGCCGACGCTGCTCGGCGCCCTGTACCTCGCACCGATACCGCTCGCGGTCCTGCCCGCGGCGATCGCCCTCGCGGCCACGGTCCACGTGACGGTGCGCGCGCGGCGGAACGCGTCGGGCGCCGCGCCGCACAGCGCGGACGGCCGGCCCGCTGCCACGCCACGGCCGCCCCGTCGGGCGAGGGCCGCCGTCGTCGTCACGCAGCTGCAGACGTCCCCTGAGCCCGCGTCGCCGACCGAGCGCTGCCGTGAGCCCGCGTGGCCGACCGGGCGCCGCCGTCCGGTGCGTCCGGTCCACCCCGCCTAGGCCCGAGGGCGATTAGCCCTGCGTGGTGCGGGTACGGACCGGTATGACCGATCCCGCACAGACTTCGTCACCACCGGACGTCTCCACCGCGGAGCTGGTACGCAGGCTTTCGGAGCAGACCCGCACGCTCGTCAGCGACGAGATGGCGCTCGCCAGGGCGGAGATGACCGCCAAGGGCAAGGCGATCGGGATCGGCGCCGGACTGGCCGGCGCCGGGACGCTCTTCGCGCTCGGCGGTGGGCTCGCGTTCATCGCCGCGGCGATCGCCGCACTCGCGCTCGTCCTGCCCGTGTGGGCGGCCGCGCTGATCGTCGGCGCGGTGCTGCTGGTGATCGGCGGCATCCTGGCCCTGGTCGCGAAGAGCCGGATCAGCCGCGCCACCCCGCCGAAGCCGGAGCAGGCGATCGACAGCACCCGCGAGGACGTCCGTGTCCTGAAGGAGGAGGTGCGGCGATGACCGAGCCCGCGAACGAACCGGCGTCGACCGAGGAGCTGCGGGCCCGGATCGCCGTCGAGCGCGAGCTGCTGGGCGAGACCGTGGCCGAGCTGGCCGACCGCGTCGACGTCCCGGCCCGGGCGAAGGCCGAGACCCGCCGCGTCGTGGAGGAGGCGCGCGTGAAGGGCACCGAGGTGCTCGCACAGGCCCGGGACCTGGGCCGGACCGCGGTGCAGAAGGTCAAGGCGATCGGCGCCGAGCCGGACCGACGGCCCCTGCTCGCGGTGGTGGCCGCGATCGGTGCCGTCGTGGGTCTCCTCGTGCTGCGCGGCCGCCGCCGCCGCTGATCACGGGACGTCGACGAGGACCTTCCCGTTGACGCCCGCCTCGACGGCCTCGTGCGCGGCCGCGACGTCCTCGAGCGGGAAGCGATGTACCGGCAGCGCGGTGAGCGCACCCTCGGACGCCGCCACCGTCAGGTCGACCGCGGCCTGCCGCAGCTCCTCCCGTGGCACGCCGTAGAGCAGCACGAACGCGAGCGTCAGGTTCTTGCTCATGCAGGAGCGCACGGGGATCGTGGGGTCCTCGGGGCCGGCGGCGTAGGTCACGATCGTCGCGCCGGGGGCGGCGACCTCGAGGTCGAGGGCCAGGTTGTGGGTGAGCGCGACCTCGACGATCCGGTCGATCCCCGCCGGCGCCGTCGTCTTGATCTGGTCGGCGGCGTCGGGCTCCCGGTAGTTGACGACCTGGTCGGCCCCGGACTTGCGCGCCTGTCCGGCCTTCTCCGGCCCGCTGACCGTCGCGACGACCGTCGCCCCGGCCCAGCTCGCGAGCTCGACCGCGAAGTGCCCCACCGCGCCGGCGCCGCCCGCGACCAGCACGGTGCTCTGCGCGATCGAGCCGCCGGCGAACAGGCAGTAGTACGCCGTCATGCCCGGCACGCCCAGGCAGGCACCGAGCTCCTCGGACGCGGACTCCGGCAGCGGGACGGCCTGGGACTCCGGGACGACGGTCCACTCGGCCGCGGTCCCCCACTCCGTGATCTCGGGGCGTCCGGGTCCGCCGGGTGAGGCGAGCCAGACCCAGACCCGCTGGCCGACGCGGTTCTCGTCCACGCCGTCGCCGACGGCGTCGATCTCGCCGACGCCGTCCTGGTGCGGGATCCGGATGCCGCGGAAGGGGCGGGGGGTGGCGCCGGAGCGGGTCTTGACATCCGTCGGGTTGACGGCGGAGACGCGGATCCGGACGCGCACCTCCCCCGCCTCGGGCTCCGGCCGTTCGACCTCGGCGAGCTCGAGGACGTCCCGGGCAGGGCCGGTTCGGGTGTAGGTGACAGCCTTCATGCCCGCCGCCTACCCGGCGCCGGGTCGCCCCACGCCTCTAGGGACGCGGCGCGGCCCTGCGCCGCCGCGTGATCGCCCAGGCGAGGATTCCCAGGCAGCCGAGCGCGATCACGCCGAACACGATCGCCGGCACCATCGCGCCCAGCCAGACGAAGATCCCGGTGACGAACGCGCACAGGATCGTCGCAATGGCGGCGATGCCGGCGTGCAGACGCAGCGCGCTCTGCCCGTCCGGGGCGCTCTCGACGGAACCGGGTCCCCCGATGCCGGGAACGGACCGTTCACTGACCCGTGCCTCATGCCTGCTCATGGGGCGCGGGTACCCCGCGGGCGCCCGGCGTGAACTACGCCGCGCCGAGTTCCGCCTCCGGCCGCAGCGCCTGCGGCAGCTCCCCGCCGTCCGCCGCGGCCGCCAGCTTCCGGCCCAGGCCCGGGGCCTGCTTGAACAGGTTGTGCCCGGCCGGGAACAGCACCCCGTCCCGCTCCCAGACCGCGATCCCGTCCGAGCCCCACGGGAGTTCGGTGACCCGGCAGTGCCGGACGTCGACGGGGTCGGGAGACAAGCCCGGCAACGCCTTCCGGACGTAGTCGACGGTCCGGTCCGCGAGGTCCGCGAGCGCCGGCGGGTCCAGCAGGCTGCCGTCCTCCCGCGCCACGCAGGACTCGCTCAGGCCCACTCCGTACGCGGTGTTGCCGGGGATCGCCGAGGCGTAGGCACCCGTCTCCCCGAAGTCCCCGCTGGAGTCCTGGAGGGTGGCGAGGTTCGGCGCCGGGCCGCCGCGCACGGCGAAGGTCAGCCGCACGTGGGCGCCGTGCCGGATCGGGAGCGAGAGGCCGAGGTCGCGGGCGAGCTCCGCGGTGCCGCGGCCGGCGCACACGACGACGCGCTCGTAGCGGTCCGTGCGCCCGCCGCTGCGCACCTCGACGTCGCCGGCGTCGGTCGGGCGCACCGTCAGGACCTCGTCGGCGACGAGCCGTTCGCCCAGTGCCTCCGACAGCGCGCGGACCGCCGCGGCCGTGCGGATCGAGCCGCCCTGCTCGTCGATCATCGCGGGTCCGTCGAAGCCGGCGAGCGGGGGCAGCAGCTCGGCGAGCTCGGCGGCGCCGACGCGGCGCGCGGGGACCCCGGCGCGACGCAGCCGCGGCAGGTGGGTCTCCACGGCCGGGCCGATGGCCAGCGCGCCGTCTCCGGACACCAGCTCGACGCCGAGGCTCTGACCCCATTCCGTGTAGATCGCCCGGCTGTCCTGCGCGTCCGCGACGAGCCGCGGATCGACGTGCGCGTGCCGGAAGATCCGGCCGTGGCCGCCGGACTGCGCGTTGCCCGGCACCCCTTGCTCGTACACGCGGACCGGCACGCCCCGCTCCACGAGCGCGTACGCCGTGCACAGGCCGACGATCCCGGCGCCGACCACCGCCACCCTCGGCTGCGGATCCATCCCCGGATCCTCACACGGTTGCGCGCGGGTGGCCCGGGGTAGCCGACCGACGTGGCCATTGCGACGACGAACCCCGCCACCGGGGAGACGATCAGGACCTTCGACGCGCTGACGGACGCGCAGCTGGAGCAGAGGCTGCAGACGGCGGCGGAGGTGTTCCGGACGTACCGGACCACGACGTTCGCCCAGCGCTCGGGCTGGTTGCGGCGCGCGGCGGAGATCCTGGACGAGGAGGCCGAGGAGCTCGGCGGGCTCGCGACGCTGGAGATGGGCAAGACCCTCGCGTCCGCGATCGCGGAGATCCACAAGTGCGCGAAGGGCTGCCGCTGGTACGCCGACCACGCCGAGGGGATCCTCGCGGACCTGCCGCACGACGTCGAGGGCGCCCGGGTGTTCACCCGGTACCAGCCGCTCGGACCCGTACTGGCGATCATGCCGTGGAACTTCCCGTACTGGCAGGTGTTCCGGTTCGCCGCTCCCGCGCTGATGGCCGGAAACGTCGGGCTGCTCAAGCACGCGTCGAACGTCCCGCAGTGCGCCCTGGCGATCGAGGACGTCCTGCGGCGGGCCGGGTTCCCCGAGGGCGCGTTCCAGACGTTGCTCGTCCCGTCCGCCGCGGTCGAGGCGATCCTCGACGACGTGCGGGTGCGGGCCGTGACGCTGACCGGCAGCGAGGGGGCGGGCCGCGAGGTCGCGGCCGCCGCCGGGCGGAACATCAAGACGAGCGTGCTGGAGCTCGGCGGGAGCGACCCGTTCGTCGTCATGCCGTCCGTGGACCTCGACGTCGCCGTCGACAACGCCGTCGCCTCGCGCACCCTGAACAACGGCCAGTCCTGCATCAACGCGAAGCGGTTCATCGTGCACGAGCAGGTCGCGGACGAGTTCGTCCGGCGGATGGTCGCGAAGCTGGAGGCCCTGAAGCTCGGGGACCCGCGGGACGAGTCGACGGACATGGGCCCGCTGTCGAGCCCGGACGCCGTCGAGACCCTCGACAAGCAGGTCCAGGACACCGTCGCGGCCGGGGCCCGGCTGCTGACCGGCGGGAAGCCGCCGGGCGGGCCCGGCAACTTCTATCCGCCGACGCTGCTCACGGACATCCCGGAGGGCTCGTCCGGGCACCGCGAGGAGTTCTTCGGCCCGGTCGCGCTGGTCTGGCGGGCCCGCGACGTCGAGGACGCGATCCGGATCGCCAACGACTCGGACTTCGGGCTCGGCGGGAGCGCCTGGACCCGCGACCCGGCCGAGCAGGAGCGGTTCGTCACCGAGATCGAGACCGGGATGATCTACGTCAACCGCGTCACCGAGTCGACGCCCGAGGTTCCGTTCGGCGGAGTGAAGAACTCCGGCTACGGTCGGGAGCTGGCGGACTTCGGCCCGCGGTCGTTCGTCAACGCCAAGACGGTGTGGATCGAGTAGGGCTCGGCGCGAAGGTGGGCCGGGCCGGAGGGGCGGGAACACCATGGGCGCAGTCGAGGAGAAGGGCACGGTCGACGAGGACGTGCGTGCGCGCAGTCTCGTGGAGGCCGAGCGGAAGGCCGTCGGCCTGTTCGAGGAGGTCGCGCGGCGCGGCCTGATCGCGCCGGGCGAGTCCGAGAAGGAGCTCAGCGACCGGGTCCGGGATCTCGGCGCGGAGCTCTTCGGGACGGACAGGCACTGGCACAAGCGGGTCGTCCGCTCCGGACCGAACACCTTGAAGCCGTACAAGGAGAACCCGCCGGACCGCACGATCGAGGCGGACGACATCGTCTTCCTGGACTTCGGGCCGATCTTCGCCGAGTGGGAGGCGGACTTCGGCCGCACCTTCGTGCTCGGGGAAGACCCGGTGAAGCTGCGGCTCCGGGACGACCTGCCCAGGATCTTCGACGCCGGCCGCGCCCACTTCGAGGCCCACCCGGACATCAGCGGGGCCGAGCTGTACGCGCACGTCGTGGGACTGGCCGAGGAGGCGGGCTGGGAGTTCGGCGGCGCGCACAGCGGCCACCTCGTCGGCGAGTTCCCGCACGAGCTGATCGACGGCGAGCGGATCGAGAGCTACATCGCGCCCGGCAGCGACCACCCGATGCGGCGTACGGACCCGTCCGGCCGGACGTGCCACTGGATCCTGGAGGTCCACCTGGTGGACCGGGAGCGGCAGATCGGCGGCTTCTACGAGCAGCTGCTGACCCTCTCGCGCTGACGCGCTCGTGCGCGGAAACGTCGCCCCGGCAACGGTTTCCGCGCACGGGCGCCTTCGGCGCATCACCCCTGGGCGAGCTTGGAGACGTCCTCCCATTGCCGCCAGGTGGCGAGGCGGGACTCGTAGTCCTTCGTCGCGATCCCCAGCGGGGCCTCGCCGAAGAAGACGCGCAGCGGCGGCTCCTCCGCATCGACGATCCGCAGGACGGCGGCCGCGCTGGCCGCGGGGTCCCCCGGCGCCGAGACCCGCTGCTCGCGCTGCTTCTGGGCCTGGGCGCGGAACTCGTCGTAGGCCGGCAGCGGCTCGGAGTGCCGGGCCGACGAGCCGCCCCAGTCCGTGGAGAACCCGCCCGGCTCGATCAGCGTGACCTTGATGCCGAACCCGGCCACCTCCTGGGCGAGGGACTGGCTGATCCCCTCGAGCGCCCACTTCGACGCGTGGTACATGCCGACCAGCGGGAACGCGCTGATCCCGCCGATCGACGACACCTGCAGGATGTGCCCCGACCCCTGCTCGCGCAGGAACGGAAGCGCGGCCTGGGTGACCCAGAGGGCCCCGAACAGATTGGTCTCCATCTGGTCCCGGGCCTCGGCCTCGCTGATCTCCTCGACCAGCCCGAAATGCCCGTACCCGGCGTTGTTGACGACGACGTCCAGTCGTCCGAAGTGGTCGTGTGCCTGCTTGACGACCGCGAAGTCCGCCTCCCGGTCGGTGACGTCCAGCTTCAGGGGCAGGAGGCGCTCGCCGAAGCGCTCCACGAGGTCGTCGAGGGTTGCGGTGTCCCGCGCGGTCGCGGCGACCGAGTCGCCCCGCTCCAGCGCGGCGATCGCCCACTCACGGCCGAAGCCGCGGGAGGCACCGGTGATGAACCAGGTCTTAGCACTCATGCCTCCGGCTTACCCTCCGCCGACGGCCGCGCACCGGCTTCGTGAGAAGGGGAACCCGGTACGCGGTCGCGGGAATACTCAGGCGGGCGCGCCGAACCCGGCGGCCTCCAGCGTCTTCCTGCCGAGGTCGCCGGTCACCGCGTCCACCCACCTCTGCGCGAGCTCCGGCTCCGGCGCGTCCTTCGTGACGGCGATCGGGTAGTTCGTCGCCGCGCTCGCCGCCTCCGGGAAGCTGACGCCCTGCACCGTCCCCCTGGCCGCGGTCACGTCCGTGACGTAGACCAGCCCGGCGTCGGCGTTGCCCGAGGACACCTTGCTCAGCACCGACTTGACGTCCGGCTCCTCGCTGACCGGGGTGATCGCGACCCCGGTGGACTTCACGAGCTCCTGCTCGGCCGCGCCGCACGGCACCTGGGGTGCGCAGACGACGACCTCGAGGTCCGGCCTCGCCAGGTCGGCGAAGCCCACGACGGCCTTCGGGTTGCCCGGGGCGGTGGCGATCTGCAGGACGTTCGTCGCGAAGACGGCCGGCGGCGCAGCGGTGAGGCCTGCGTCCGTCACGGTCTTCATGGTCGCGTCGCTGGCGGCGGCGAACACGTCCGCCGGGGCCCCGTTGACGATCTGCTGGGCGAGGTCCGAGGAGCCGGCGTAGTTCACCTGGACGTCGATGCCGGGGTTGTCCGTCTCGAACCGCTTCTCGATCGCGGTGAACGTCTCCTTCAGCGACGCCGCCGCGAACACGGTCAGGGTCCTGGCCGGCGGGGCGGCGGACGACGCACCCGCCCCGGTGTTCGAACCCCCACCGCACGCGCTCACGGCCAACACGGCCAGACCGGCCACGGCTGCTGCCCCGAGACGTCTCATCGGTGATCCTCCACGCTTCGTCGATCCGCTGGTTGCGTCGCCGCACCTGCACACATCAGGGACACATTCGACCGCATCCGCAGATGATAAGGGCAACCGTGTGACGCAATCGCGTGTTCTCTCCCCGCGCACGACGGCCGGCACTCCCGAGGCGCGGGCGGCCCCGGTAGGGCCGGTCGTGCGGACTGCGGCGGGTCAGGCGATGCGTCGGCGGCGCAGGAACTTGTCCGTCAGCGACGGTGGCACGTACCCCTCGTCGACCCCGGACAGAGTCACCCCGGGCGGGACGATCTCGTCGATCGCGTCCAGGATCTCCGGGGTCAGCGTGACGTCCACGGCGCCGAGCTGGGACTCCAGGTGCTCCATGGTCCGGGGGCCGATGATCGGCGCGGTCACCGCCGGGTGCTGCATGACGAAGGCCAGCGCGAGGTGCACCAGCGACATCCCGGACTTCTCCGCGAGCACCGCGAACGCGTCCGCGGCCTCGAGCTTGCGCTGGTTCGCCGGGTCCGAGAGGTCGAACCGGGCCGGCATCCGGCGGCTGCGGGTCGACTCCGGAACCTGCTGCCCCTTGCGGTAGCGCCCGCTCAGCCAGCCGCTGGCCAGCGGGCTCCACGGCAGCACGCCCATCCCGTACTTCTCGGTGACGGGCAGCAGGTCCGCCTCGATCCCGCGGACCAGCAGCGAGTACGGCGGCTGTTCGGTGACGAACCGGCCCAGGGCCCGCCGCTCCGCCGTCCACTGCGCCTCGACGACCTGGTGCGCCGGGAACGTCGACGAGCCGAACGCCCGGATCTTGCCCTGCCGCTGCAGGTCCGTCAGCGCCGCGAGGGTCTCCTCGACGTCGGTCGCCGGATCGGGGCGATGCACCTGGTAGAGGTCGATCCAGTCCGTCTGCAGGCGCCGGAGGCTGTTCTCCACCTCCGCCACGATCCAGCGGCGCGAGTTGCCGCGCCGGTTCGGGTCCCCGCCCGGCTCCCCCATGGGCACGTCCATCGGGAAGTGGACCTTGGTGGCGAGGATGACGTCGTCGCGCCTCCCGCCGGCCAGCGCCTTGCCGACGATGACCTCCGACTCGCCCTGGGAGTAGACGTCCGCCGTGTCGATGAAGTTGATGCCGGCGTCCAGCGCGCGGTGGATGATCCCGATCGACGTGTCGTGGTCCGGCTCCCCCCACGCGCCGAACATCATGGCTCCCAGGCAGAGGGGGCTGACCTGCATTCCGGTTCGTCCGAGGCTGCGATAGTCCATCCGTCCGACCGTACGACGAGTCATCACGGTCCGCCCGCCGTCGGCGTGAGGGGGATGTGACGACCCGCGCCAACTGATCGTCACATGTCCGCAACAGGCCGTTCCTAGCGTCGTCCGGGACGACGGGCGTGTGAGAGGCAGGACGTGGGCGACACGGTCAGGACGGTGTGCTCGTACTGCGGCGTCGGCTGCGGCATGGTGCTGGACATCGAGGAGGACCCGGCCGGCGTGCCGCGGATCCGCAAGGTCAGAGGCGACAAGGACCACCCCGCGAACTTCGGCAGGCTGTGCACGAAGGGGGCCAGCAGCGCGGAGATGCTCGTCGCGGACGGACGGCTGGGAACCGGCCTCGTCCGGGCCGCGCGCGGCGAGCGGCCCGAGCCGACCGGGGTCGACGCGGCGATCACCCGGACCGCCCGCAGGCTGCGGTCGATCCTCGACGAGCACGGGCCGGACGCGCTGTCGATGTACGTCTCCGGGCAGATGACCCTCGAGGCCCAGTACCTGGCGACCAAGCTGGCCAAGGGCTTCTGGCGGACGAGGTGGATCGAGTCGAACTCGCGGCTGTGCATGGCGAGCGCGGGCACCGGCTACAAGCAGTCCCTCGGCTCGGACGGCCCGCCCGGCTCCTACTCCGACTTCGACCGGGCGGACGTCTTCCTGGTCATCGGCGCGAACATGGCGGACTGCCACCCGATCCTGTTCCTCCGCATGATGGACCGGGTGAAGGCGGGCGCCCGGCTGATCGTCGTGGATCCCCGGCGGACGGCGACCGCGGACAAGGCGGACCTGTTCCTCCGGATCACCCCGAGTACCGACCTCGCGCTGCTCAACGGGCTGCTGCACCTGCTCGTCGAGAACGGGCACGTCGACGGGGAGTTCGTCGCCGAGTTCACCGAGGGCTGGGACGCCATGGAGGAGTTCCTCGCCGACTACCCGCCGGACGTCGTCGCGCGGATCACCGGGCTGGCCGAGGCGGACCTCCGGGAGGCAGCCCGGCTGATCGGCGAGGCCGGCGAGTGGATGAGCTGTTGGACGATGGGGCTCAACCAGAGCACGCACGGCACGTGGAACACCAACGCGCTGGTCAACCTGCACCTCGCGACCGGCGCGATCAGCCGTCCCGGATCCGGACCGTTCTCGCTGACCGGCCAGCCGAACGCCATGGGCGGCCGCGAGATGGGCTACATGGGCCCCGGCCTGCCCGGGCAGCGCTCGGTGCTCGTCGAGGCGGACCGGCGGTTCGTCGAGGAGCTCTGGGACGTCCCGCGGGACACCCTGCGTACGGACGTCGGCTCCGGGACCGTCGACATGTTCGCGCGAATGACGACCGGGGAGATCAAGGCCTGCTGGATCGTGTGCACGAACCCCGTCGCCAGCGTCCCCAACCGCGGTGCCGTGCTCGACGGGTTGGAGGCGGCCGAGTTCGTCGTCACCCAGGACGTGTACGCGGACACCGAGACCAACGCCTACGCGGACGTCGTGCTCCCCGCCTCGATGTGGGCCGAGGTCGAGGGCGTGATGATCAATTCGGAGCGGAACCTGACGCTCCTGCGGCCCGCCGTACCGGCGCCCGGTGAGGCACTCCCGGACTGGCAGATCATCGCCCGCGTCGCCTGCGAGATGGGCTATGCGGACGCGTTCACCTACGCCTCCGCCGAGGAGGTGTTCGAGGAGATCAGGCAGGCCTGGAACCCCGGGACCGGCTACGACCTGCGCGGCGTCACCTACGAGCGGCTGCGCGGTGCCCCCGTGCAGTGGCCCGCCGCGCCGGGCTCCGCGGACCGCAACCCCGTCCGATACCTGAACGACGGCGTCAGCCAACGCCTGCGCACGGCCGACGACGGCGCGACGCCGCGGCTCTCCTTCGCCACCGCGTCCGGCCGCGCGGCGTTCTTCCCTCGCCCGCACCTGCCGCAGGCCGAGCTGCCCGACGACGACTTCCCGTTCGTCCTCAACACCGGCCGGCTGCAGCACCAGTGGCACACGCTGACCAAGACCGGCAGGGTCGCGAAGCTGAACGCGCTCGACCCGGGGCCGTTCGTCGAGATCCACCCTGCGGACGCCCGGGCGCACGGGATCGGCGAGGGCGACTCGGTCGCGATCGTCTCCCGGCGCGGCCGCGCGGTGCTGCCCGCCGTCGTGAGCGAGCGGGTGCGGCCGGGGAACTGCTTCGCGCCGTTCCACTGGAACGACCTGTTCGGCGAGGACCTGGCGGTCAACGCGGTCACGAACGACGCGGTGGATCCGCTGTCGTTCCAGCCCGAGCTGAAGGCGTGCGCGGTGTCGCTGACCCGGGTCGCCGTGGCGCCCGAAGCCGCACCCGCGGCCGTCCCCGTCCTCCCCCCGGCCGCCCCGTTCGCGCCGGACACCCTGACCTGGCTGAACGGGCTGCTGGCCGGGACGTACTCCCGGCTGTCCGAGGCCGCTCCTGCGGACGAGAGCCGCCCGGTCTTCCTGCTCTGGGCCTCCCAGACCGGCAACGCGGAGGACTTCACCGCGGTCGTCGCCGAGGCGCTGACCGGCTGCGGGCTCGCCCCGAAGGTCGCCGGCATGGGGAGCCTCTCCCCCGACGCCGTGCCCGCACACGCGGACCTGCTCGTCGTCACCAGCACGTTCGGCGACGGCGACGCCCCGGACGTCGGCACGGACTTCTGGGACTCCCTCGCCTCGGACCGGCCTCCGCTCGACGACGTCCGCTTCGCCGTACTCGCGTTCGGCGACTCCAGCTACAGCGAGTTCTGCGGGCACGGCCGGCGCGTCGATCGGCGCCTGGCGGAGCTCGGCGGCACCCGGCTCGTCGAGCGGGTGGACTGCGAGCCGGACTACGAGGAGCAGGCCCGGGGCTGGCTCGACGAGGTCCTCGCGGCGCTCGCCGCCCCGGTCCGACGCTCCCCGACCACGACGACACCTGTCGTCGAACCCCCGGCGCGGGCCCCGAAGGACCTGCCCGTCGACGTCTCGCTGGCCGAGGCCCGGTTGCTCAGCCTCCCCGGCTCGGCCAAGGAGGTCCGGCAGTTCCGCCTCGAGGCGGCCTCGGACCTCGCCTACGAGGCCGGCGACGCGCTGGGCGTGCGGCCGGTGAACCACCCCGACCTCGTCGAGGAATGGCTCACGCTCACCGGCCTCGACCGCGACGAGACGGTCGACGTCCCAGACCACGGCACGTTCCCGCTGGCCGAGGCCCTGCACCGGCACCTGGACATCACGCGGATCACCCCGGCGCTCCTCGGCTTCGTCGCCGACCGGCGCGGAGACCACCACCTGAAGGAGCTGCTGCGCGCCGGCAACACCGTCGAGCTGACGAAGTGGACGTGGGACCGGCAGGCCGCGGACGTCCTGGCCGAGTACCCGGTGCGCGCCGGCGCGCAGGAGTGGGCGGACGTGTCGAAACGACTGGCGCCGCGGCAGTACTCGATCTCGTCTAGCCCGTTGACCAGCCCGCGCGAGGTCGCCCTGACGGTCTCGGTCGTGCGGTTCACCAGCCGGCACGGGCGAGCCCGCCGCGGCGTCTGCTCGACGTTCCTGGCCGACGCGGCGGACGCCTGGCCGACCGCGGTGTCCGTGAAGCCCGCGCCGCGGTTCCGGCCCCCCGCGGACCCGTCGACGCCCATGATCATGGTGGGCCCGGGCACCGGCGTCGCGCCGTTCCTCGGTTTCCTCGACGATCGCCGCGCCCGCGGTCACCAGGGCCGCAACTGGCTGTTCTTCGGCGAGCAGCGCCGGGAGACGGACTTCTACTACCGCGAGGAGCTCGACGGCCTGCAGCGCGACGGCACGCTCGGCCGCCTCGACGTCGCGTTCTCCCGCGACCAGCGGCACAAGGTCTACGTGCAGGACCGCATGCGCGAGCACGGCGCCCGGCTGTGGGCATGGCTGGAGGACGGCGCGCACTTCTACGTCTGCGGGGACGCGACCCGGATGGCGAAGGACGTCGACAGGGCGTTGCGGGACATCGTCGCCACGCACGGCGGGATGGACGAGGAGCGCGCCGCCGCGTACGTCAAGAAGCTCGCCGCGGAGAAGCGCTACTCCCGCGACGTGTACTGACCGGGGCGGGCCCCGGCTCGACCGACGGCAACCGCTGGGCTCAGCGCACCGCCTCGGCGATCCGGTCCAGGGTCCCCGCCAGCTGCTCCTCGGACACCACGGGCAACATCGCCGCGAACTGCTCGTCCTTGACGCTCATCCACTCGTAGGTCTGCGTGACCGTCGTGCCCTCGTCGCCCTCGGACAGGTCGTAGGTGTACGTGTGCCCGCCGACCGTCATGTCCCCGAGCTTCGCCGCCAGCTCGCAGCTCGGGTCGATCTGCGGCGCCCAGCCGATCCGGGCGTCCGGCATGTAGGCCGTGACCGAGTTGACCATCCGGTAGTCCCCGAGGGCGTCCTGGTGCATGTTCATGACGAAGACCTGCCCGATCGCCGCGATCGGCTGCGCCTCGCCCTCGACGCCGCGGAGCATGCCCGCACCGTCGATCTCCTGGTGCCGGTCGGGGTTCGCCAGGATCGCGAAGATGTCCGCCGCCGGCGCGTCGATCACCTTGCTGACCTGCAACTTCCTGCTGGTGTCCACGGTGCTCCTTTGCGTCGTGATCAGGAGGGGTCGAGTGTGAACGGTGACACACCGGACCGGGGCACGCAGGACGAGAGATTCCCACGTCGATGCCTCGCACCGACGAGGGGGCGGAGGCATTGCGAACGCACCCGTACCTGTGTCGGCAGGTCGCCGGGAAGCCTCAGCGTCGCGAGCCCCACCATGCCAGCACCCCGACCAGCGCGTCCTCGGCGAGCGCGCCCGGAAGGTCCGCCCCGAACCGCTTCGCGGCGATCGCGCGTGCCTTCGTCCCCGCGAACGCCGCGGCCACGGACGCCGCCCCCGCGAGCGCGGCCGCACCGCCGACGACCAGCGGGTCCGTGCTGCCGTTCCGGCGGGTGGCGATCGCCCCCGCGGTCGCGCCGAACACGACACGGGGTGCGAGCCCCGCCGCGGCGGTCCGCGACGGGACGCCGGGGAGCTTGTCCACGACGGCCTCGGCGAGCGCCGAGAACGCGGCCGACACCTTCGCCGTGGTCCCGCCGAGGTACCGCGCCGGCCACGGGTCGCCCGGCCGCGAGGTCAGGGTGACGGCTGTGATGCCCGCCGTGCTGCGGCCGCCGGAAGCGGCACCCAGAGCGGCAGCGCGGGCGAGGACGTCGAGGGGTGCCATGCCGTCATCCTTCCCTCAGGGCAGGACGGGAAACGCGCGCCAGGTCGGGCCCTCCGCCACGAACCGCGTCTTGCCCGGCGGTGTCGTCTCCGTGCCCGCCTGCCAGAAGTCCATCCGCGCCGGCGCCAGCCGGATCGTCGTCCAGCTGTCCGGCATCGCCGCATCGCGGTCCGAGGCCGCGGCGGCCTCGAACTCCCGCTCGACGGCGCCGGGCTCCACCGCGTAGTCCGGCGCGGTGAGCGTGGGGGCCAGGACGTCGTAGGCCCAGGCGACGAGCCGGAGCTGCCGGGGCCGCGTGGGATAGGCGGCGCGGGCGACCGCCGGGTCGAGCTCCGCGGCGAGGCCCTGCAGGATCACCTGGCGCCCGAGCGCCGGCCAGTGGAACACGGCCGAGGCCTGCGGGTTCACCGCGAGGTCCCGCGTTTTCATGGTCGGGAGCGAGGAGTGGAAGCGCAACGACACGTCGTCGATCTCGGTGACCAGGACCGTCCGCGCGTGCGGGACGCCGTCCACATCCGCCGTCGCGAACGTCATGGCGCCGGGCGCGGGCACGCCCGCCGCACCGGCCTCGTCGACCCAGCGCCGCAGCACCTCCAACGGGTTTCCGCCGAGCTCGTCGCGCACCTGTGCCCCGCTCTCTCCGCCGCATCGGGCCCCATGATCGTGCCCTGTGGGCGTCGTCGGCGACGTGTCCGCCGGCGCTCCGTTACGCCGACGCAAGACGGGGACCTGGCGTCGGCCCGAAGGCCTGCTCGATCCGGGCGAGCTCGTCGCCGCTCCCCCGGTGGTCACGCGGCTCGACATCGGCACGCGGTAGCCATCCGGGTCGGATCGGCAGAGCTAGGCTCCCGATCATGCCCGACATCGATCTCGCCGGCCCCGGCGCCGCCCGCCGGTTGACCGGCTACCTCGTCCGCCCCGACGGCGAGGGCCCGTGGCCCGGCGTCGTGCTGGTCCACGAGGCGTTCGGCCTCGACCCCGTGCAGCGCGGGCTCGCGGAGACGATGGCCGGGCTCGGCTACCTCACCCTGGCCGTCGACCTGTTCAGCAACGGCGGCGCCCGCCGCTGCCTGGTCTCGACCTTCCGCTCCCTGGTCTCCGGCAAGGGCCCCGCCCTCGACGACATCGCCACCGGCCGCGAGTACCTGCGGTCCTCACCGGAGTGCACGGGCAAGGTCGGCATCATCGGCTTCTGCATGGGCGGCGGGTTCGCGCTGCTCACCGCCCCCGACTTCGACGCCTCGGCGCCCAACTACGGTTTCCTGCCCCGGGACGAGTCCGTGCTCGAGAACGCCTGCCCGATCGTCGCGAGCTACGGCGGCAAGGATGTCTCCCTGCGCGGCGCCGCGGCGAAGCTCGAGGCGACGCTGACGAAGGCGGGCGTGCCGCACGACGTCAAGGAGTACCCGGGCGCCGGGCACTCCTTCCTCAACGGTGGCGAGAGCGGCCCGAAGATCATGCGGCCGCTGCTCCGGGTGGCCGGGATGGGCCCGGAGCCGGTCGCCGCCGCGGACGCGTGGGCCCGGATCGACGCGTTCTTCACCGAGCACCTGGCCGCCCCGGCGCGCTGACCGTCGGTGCAGCGCGCTGGGCTGCACGGCCCCATTTCCGCGCCGCTCGACGATCGCCTTCCATCGCAGCATTCCGTGTGACCTGCATCATGTCCAGAGTGGTCAGGGCGGCGGGACGAGCGGAGAGGCATCGCGATGCAGGAGTTCGAGCGGGGCACGGTTCGGGCGAACAACCTCGATTTCGCGTATCTGACGGCGGGCGAGGGGCCACTCGCCCTGTGCATGCACGGCTTCCCGGACTCGCCCCACACCTACCGTCACCTGCTCCCGGCACTCGCCGAGGCGGGATACCGGGCGGTCGCGCCGTTCAGCCGTGGTTTCGCGCCGACCGAGCTGCCCGCCGACCGCCACCACGTGCACAGCAGCATGATGGTCGACGACCAGAACGCCCTGCACGAGGCGCTCGGCGGCAGCTCGGACGCGGTGCTGATCGCCCACGACTGGGGTGCGGTCGGGGCGTGGGGGGCGGCGGCGAAGGCGCCGGACCGGTGGTCGCGCTGCGTCGTCGTCAACATCCCGCCGTTCCCGATCTTCGGCGAGAACATCGTCAAGTACGAGCAGATCAAGCGCTCCTTCTACTTCTGGTACTTCCAGATGCAGCGCGTGGCCGAGGACGTGATCTCGGCCGACGACTTCGCCTTCATCGACCACATCTGGGCGGACTGGTCCCCCGGCTACGACGCCTCCGAGGACCTCCCTCTGATGAAGGACTGCATCCGCGATCCTGCGCACTTCCAGGCCGCGCTCGGCTACTACTGGGGCCAGTTCGACCCCACCCGGTTCGGCTCACCCGAGTGGGCCGCCGAACAGGCGGCCGCGTGGGGCGACGACATCACCCAGCCCACGCTCTACCTGCACGGCACCGACGACGGCTGCCACGGCATGACCCAGGAGCAGGTGGACCGGGTCCCGAGCCACTGCGGGCCGGGGTCGCGCTCGGAGTTGATCGAGGGCGTCGGGCACTTCATGCACGTGCAGCGGCCGAGCGAGATCACGAAACGGATCGTGGG
>NZ_JAODNI010000130.1 GCF_025465255.1 Pseudonocardia sp. | reverse complement strand
CCAGCACGTCCGGCCGGTCCCCGGGAGTCAGGATGTCGTAGTTCGCGAAATGCAGCTGAAACGACGACACCCCCGGCAACGTCCCGGCAGGCGCCCGGATCTCGGCCGGGAAGTTCGGCAACGTCGAGAGGTCGTTGCCGAAGGTCGCGGTCTCGGAGGTGAACCTGTCCCCCGTGAGCTGCATCCCGTCGCCGGAGTCCCCGGCGAATCGAATGACCACCCGGTCACGTTGAACCACCTCGGGGTCACCCTCGGAGGCGCGATCGACGGCGGTGTCGCTGGTCGTCATATCGAGGTCAGTCCCCGGTTCCGGTCGGGTATACGCATGTCCGGTCGAGGTTAACTCCCGGTGTCGCCGAGTGTCCGTCGACCCTGCCCGATGTCACACCGGTTTCGTTCCGCTGGAGCGAACGCGTCATCGCTTGCTGATCCGCTTCTGCAGGGCGGTGACCCGCTGCTTGAAGTCCTCGGAGTGGACGGACGCGGCCTGGGCGCGGACCTCGATCTCGGTGGCCTCGGCGTGCGAGACGGTGCCCGAGGTGACCCGCATGGTGGCCTTGGTGGTCTCGATGAGGCTCCGCGACGCGGACGCGGCCCGGGAGGCCAGCTCGTGCGCCCCGGCGAGCAGGGCGTCGTCGTCGTCGTACCGGCGATAGACCAGACCGACGCGTTCGGCCTCCGTCGCGTCCAGGACGTCGCAGAACAGGGTCAGCGCGGCCGCGGCCTGGGCGCCGATCGCGCGCTGCGCCATCCAGGTGTAGCCGCCGCCGGGGTGCAGGCCGAGCTGCATGAACCGGGCGTCGAACTTGGCGCCGGGCCCGGCGAGGCGGACGTCGCACGCCAGGGCGAGGTTGAGGCCCGCGCCGACGGCGGCGCCGTTCACCGCGGCGAGGGTGGGCAGCGGGCAGTTCGCGACGGCGAGGAAGCCGGAGTACACCCGGCGCAACGTCGCGGGGTCCGCGCTCTGCAGCTCGGCGAGGTCGCCGCCGGCGCAGAACGCGGGCGGTTCACCGGTGATGACGATCGCGCCGACCGACGGATCGGCGACCGCCTCGTCGAGCGCGCTCACGAGCTTCCCCGCGAGATCCAGGTTCATCGCGTTGCGCCGCTCCGGGTTGGACACCGTGAGCAGGGCGACGCCGTCGTCGACCTTCGTGCGGACTTCGGTACTCATGCTGTGATCCTGACACCGCCGGGTCGCTCGTGGGTGCCCGATGTGGCGACGTCGGTTACCGTCCGGTCGTGTCCCACCCCTCACCGTTGTCGGCTAGGCCCCTCGACGTACCGCCGGCCGCGGCGCGGCCGGCCCCGGTCCGGGGAGCTCCGGAGCCCGGGACGCCCGTCCCGCGGCACTACGACCGATGCTTCGCGTGCGGCGACGGCCCGGACGGCCTGCACCTGCGGTTCACGGCGGGCGAGGACCTCAGCGTGACCGCCGAGCTGCAGGTCCGGGAGGCCCACCAGGGCGCGCCCGGGCTGATCCACGGCGGTGTGCTGGCGGCGGCCTTCGACGAGACGTTCGGCGCACTGAACGCCTTCGTCGGCGAGGCGTCGGTGACCGGGCAGCTGAACACCAGCTACCGCAAGCCGGTGCCGGTCGGGTCGACCCTCCACCTGTGGGCGCGGCTCGAGGGCCGGGAGGGGCGCAAGCTCTGGATGCGGGCGACCGGACGCCTCGACGGGCCCGACGGTCCGCTGGCGGCGGAGGCGTCCGCGCTGTTCCTGATCGTCCCGCCGAGTCACTTCGTCGACCACGGATCCGCGCTCCCGGACCAGATCGCGGTGAATCCCTAGGAGGGCGCCGCGCCTCCCAGCCCACGCACCGGCCCGTCCCGGAACACCGGTCGGGCACGACTCGTTGACTCTGCAGACACCCGAGCGGAGAGGCGAGAGCGGCGTGCACAGGCACATGAACGGGCTGAAGACGGCGGTTCTCCTGGGCGCCATGAGCGCCCTGGTGCTGCTGGTCGGCGGGCTGATCGCCGGGCGGACCGGCGTGGTCCTCGCGTTCGTCGTCGCGCTCGGAATGAACGGCTACGCCTACTTCAACTCCGCGAAGCTCTCGCTGCGCGCGATGCACGCGCGCCCGATCACCGAGGCCGAGCACCCGGGCATGTACCGGATCGTCCGCGAGCTCAGCCAGCGCGCCCGTCAGCCCATGCCCCAGCTCTACCTCAGCCCGACCAACGCGCCGAACGCCTTCGCCACCGGCCGGGACGCCCGGCACGCCGCGGTCTGCGCCACCACCGGCCTGCTGGACCTGCTCGACGAGCGCGAGCTGCGCGCCGTCCTCGGACACGAGCTCAGCCACGTCTACAACCGGGACATCCTGATCTCCTGCGTCGCCGGGGCGATGGCCAGCATGATCGGCTTCCTGGCGAACCTGGCGATGTTCACGGGGCTGTTCGGCGGGGGCGACGAGGACCGGCCCAACCCGATCGCGATGATCCTCATCGCGATCCTCGGCCCGGTCGCGGCAGGGGTCGTGCATATGGCGGTGAGCCGGTCCCGCGAGTACCAGGCCGACGCATCCGGCGCGGAGCTCACCGGGGATCCGCTGGCCCTGGCCTCGGCGCTGCGCAAGCTCGAGTACGGCGTCGCCCGGGCCCCGCTGCCGCCGGAGCCGAGCCTCGTCTCGCAGTCCCACCTGATGATCGCGAGCCCGTTCCGCCCGGGGGAGCAGAGGGCGAAGCTCTTCTCCACCCACCCGCCGATGGCGGACCGGATCCGGCGCCTCGAGGAGCTGGCGCGGCGCTGACTCAGCGTCCGCGCAGCTCCCGGCGCAGGATCTTGCCGCTGACCGTCTTGGGCAGCTCGTCGACGATCTCGACCTGCCGCGGGTACTTGTAGGCCGCCATCCGTTCCTTCGCGAACGCGATCAGCTCCGAGGGTTCCGCGGCGTGCCCGGGCTTGAGCGACACGAACGCCTTGACCGTCTCGCCGCGGTAGTCGTCCGGGACCCCGATCACGGCGGCCTCGCGGACGGCGTCGTGGCCGTAGAGCACGTCCTCGACCTCCCGCGGCCAGATCTTGTAGCCGCCCGCGTTGATCTGGTCCTTCTTGCGGTCGACGATGTAGAACCAGCCGTCGGGGTCCATGAACCCGACGTCGCCGGTGTGCAGCACCCCGCCGGGCAGCGCGTTCGCCGTCTCGTCCGGCCGGTTCCAGTATCCCGGCACGACCTGCGGACCGCTCGTCACGATCTCGCCGACCTCGCCCGCAGGCAGGTCCTGCCCGTCCTCGCCGACGATCCGGACCATCGTGTTCGACACCGGCACCCCGACCGACAGCGCACCGGACACCGGGTCCACCGGCGCCCGCTCGCCGAACGGCCCGACGTGCGACGGCGACGTCGTCTCCGTCAGCCCGTAGGCGTTGTGGATGTACGGCCCGAACTTGCGCTCGTAGGCCTCGACGACCGCCGGGGCCACCGGTGCGCCCCCGCTGTAGACCTTGACCAGCGACGACAGGTCCCGCTCGTCGGCGTCGGGATGGTTCATCATCGCGATGAAGACGGGGATCGCCCCGACGACGAACGTCGCGCGCCAGTGTTCGACCAGCTCCAGCACGGTCCCGGTGTCGAACCGGAAGCCGAGCACCACGGGTGCCGGGAGGAGCAGCCCGAGCGCGAGATGCCCGATCAGGCCGGTGATGTGGAACAGCGGGGCGACGCCGAGGATCACGTCGTCCGGGCCGAGGCGGATCCAGTCGCGGTAGGTCTGCGCGTTGAACACGACGTTGCGGTGGGTGTTCATCGCGCCCTTCGGCGGCCCCGTCGTGCCGGAGGTGTAGGTCAGGAACGCCAGGACGTCGAGACCGGGCTCCGGGACCGCCGGCGGGGCCGCGCCCGCGTGCTCGTCGATCAGCTCCAGCAGGTCGACGGCGGAGACCGGCCGCATCCGGGCGCTGCCGGCCAGCAGCTTGGGCACCTCGCCGCCGAGGTACTCCAGCTCCGACGTCGTGATGATCGTCCGGACCGGCGTCGAGGCCTGCACGCTGTGCGCCACCGGGTACAGGGACTCCAGAGCGACCAGCACCGTCGCGCCGGAGTCGGCGAGGATCACCTGGAGCTCGCGTTCGCGCAGCATCGGGTTCACCGGCACGACGACCCCGCCGGCCTTCCACACGCCGAGCATCACGACCAGCCACTGCGGCACGTTCTGCAGGTACACCGCCACCCGGTCGCCCGGCTGCACCCCGAGGCCCGCGAGACCGGCGGCGAGCGCGTCGGAGTCCGCGTCCACCTGGCCGACGGTCCGGGTCGCGTGGAAGTAGTGCAGGAGCGGCCGGTCCGGATGGGCCTCGGCGGCGGCGCGGAACATCGCCAGGGCCGACGGGTGCTCGAGCTCGGTCTCGGGCGCGACCCCGGCGTCGTAGCGGGCGAGCCAGGGCCGGTCGTCGTAGACGCTCATGCGTCCCAGTCAAACGGCAGACGTGACCGCTGTCACGACTTTCCTAGGCGGGCGAGGCCGCCCCGTGCGCCGCCGCGACGGACATCACGTACTCGCCGTAGCCGGACTTGGCCTGGGCCTCACCCAGCTTGTAGCAGGCGTCCGCGTCGATGAAGCCGCGCTGCAGGGCGATCTCCTCGACGCAGGCGATCCGCACGCCGGTGCGGTGCTCGAGCACCTGGACGTACTGGCCCGCCTCGAGCAGCGAGTCGTGGGTGCCGGTGTCCAGCCAGGCGAAACCGCGCCCGAGGTCGACGAGCCGGGCCTCGCCCGCGTCGACGTACGCGCGGTTGACGTCGGTGATCTCCAGCTCGCCCCGTGGCGACGGCTTCAGCCCGGCCGCGATCTCGACGACCTGGGAGTCGTAGAGGTAGAGCCCGGTGATCGCCCGGTTGGAGCGGGGACGCGCGGGCTTCTCCTCGATGTCGACCAGCCGGCCGTCGTCGTCCGCGACGCCGACGCCGTAGCGCTCGGGGTCGCGCACCGGGTAGCCGAACAGGACCGCTCCTGCACCCTCCGGATCCGCCGCGCCCCGGGCGATCCGGGCCGAGCACTCGCGCAGCGTCTCGGCGAAGCGCTGGCCGTGGAAGATGTTGTCCCCCAGGACGAGCGCGCACGAGTCCCCGCCGATGTGCTCCTCGCCGATCAGGAACGCCTGCGCGATCCCGTCCGGCCTGGGCTGCGCGGCGTAGCTCAGCGAGAGGCCGAGCTCCGAACCGTCACCGAGGAGCCTGCGGAACAGGCCCTGCTCCTCGGGCGTGGTGATCACCAGGATCTCCCGGATCCCGGCCAGCATCAGCACCGAGAGCGGGTAGTAGATCATCGGTTTGTCGTAGACCGGCAGGAGCTGCTTCGACACGCCCCGGGTGATCGGATGCAGACGCGTGCCGGTGCCACCGGCCAGGATGATCCCCTTCATTGCCGGGAATCCTCCCACGCGAAACCGTCGGCCCCTTACGCCATGCTGCACCGGTGACCCAGCTGTCCATCACCAGCGAGTACGGCGTCCTCGGCGTGCGGGACGTGGACTTCGCACTCGAGCGGCTGCCGCCGTCGCCCGATCTCGTCGAGCTCGTCGAGCGGCACCGGGTGGTGAGCTGGGCACTGCCGCGGGGCCTGCGGGCGTCGGTCACGCTGCTGCCGCACCCGTGCGTCAACCTGGTCCTGGACCGCGGGAACCTCGCCGTCGCCGGTGTCGGGCGGGAGCGGTTCACCTACGCCTACGTCGGCGAGGGCCGGGTGTTCGGGACCAAGTTCCGGCCCGGGGCGTTCCTGCCGTTCCTGGGTGAGCCGGTCTCGTCGATCACGGACGTCACGATGCCCGCGTCCCGGCTCTGGGGATCCCCCGCCGACGAGCTCGCGGCCTCCCCCACCGGAGACGTCCCGGCGCTCGTGGACCGCGTCGAGGGGTTCCTGCGGGCGCGGTGGCCGGAGTCCGACCCGAACGTCGCGCTGGTGGGCGGCATCGTCTCCGCGTTGCTGCGGGACCGGTCGACGAGCCGGGTGGAGGACGTCGTCGAGCGGTTCGGGATCGCCCCGCGCACGCTGCAACGGCTGTTCGCACGGTACCTCGGGGTGAGCCCGAAATGGGTACTGCGCCGGTACCGGCTGCACGAGGCGGCGGCGCGGCTCGCGGCGGAGCAGGACCGGCCGTGGGCGGAGGTCGCCGCGGAGCTCGGCTACTTCGACCAGTCGCACTTCATCCGGGACTTCACCGCCGCGATCGGCCTGACGCCCGTCGCCTACGCCCAGGCGTGCCGCACGCAACAGGAGCCCATCAGCGCCTGAATCTGGGTTTCTCTTCGATATCCAGCTAGTCTCGGTGGCATGACGAACGTGCAGCTGGACCGGGAACGCGCCTACACCTGGGACGACCCGCGCGGCATGGCTACCGCGGCCGGGCTGGACGGGCTGACGCTGCTCCGCAGGATCGCGGACGGGTCGCTCCCGGCGCCGCCGATCGCCCAGACCCTGGGCCTCGGCCTGGAGTCCGTCGAGAACGGCCGGGTGGTCTTCGTGCTGACGCCCGCCGAGTACCACTACAACCCGATCGGCTCGGTCCACGGCGGCGTCTACGCGACCCTGCTGGACTCGGCGTGCGGCTGTGCGGTGCACAGCACACTGCCGGCCGGGGTGCGGTACACGAGCCTCGACCTCAACGTGAAGTTCCTGGGCCGGATGACCACGGACACCGGGCTCGTTCGCTGCGAGGGGTGGGTGGTGCACGCGGGTCGCAGCACCGTGCTGGCGCGCGCCGAGCTGCGGAACGAGGCGGGGAAGCTGCTGGGCGAGGCGACGTCGTCCTGTCTGCTGCTCCGCTGAGGGGTTTCGGTCAGGCGGCAGGGCAGTGCGTCTGAAAGCTGTGCGAAGCTGCGGCACGCCATCGCAGCAGCGGCGTCCTCGAACGGATGACGGCCTGTGGTCTCGCAACCTTCGATGATCTCCGGTTCGACACGTAATGGGGTGTTCGGCCTAGTTCGACAGGCCATCTGCAAGCCCCCGGAAGTGCCTCGACGCAGGAGGCGATCACGATGGCCCCATTCCGCCGGCCCAGCCCCATCCGCTTCGACGGATCGGTCTGCCGGGGCATCGGCCGAAGGACGCGGGCCACCCTGCTGGCCGTCGGCGCACTGGGCGTGGCCCTCGCGGTCGGTGGCTGCTCGAACGCGAGCGCGGATTCGCGGGTGCCGGCGTCCGCCGTGACGACGACCGCGTCGCCGACGACGACCGCACCCACCACGACGGCGGCGCCCATCGCCACGTACACCTACGCGCCGCCCGCCCCGGCCCGGGCGATCACCGCGCGGGAATGGGCGCTCATCGCCAAGAACCCCGACGCCCACATCGGAGAGCGGATCATCGTGCACGGCGAGGTGACCCAGTTCGACTCGGGAACGGGAGACTCCGCTTTCCGGGCCAACGTGGACGGAGTCGTGCACAAGGTGAAGTACGGCTACGCCGACTAACGAGACGAACACCCTCCTCGCCGGCACGTCGTCCGATCTGGCGGAGGTCGTGGCGGACGATCTCTTCACCGCCGAGACCACCGTCACCGGCTCGCTCACGTACGACACGAGCATCGGCGGAAGCGCGACCGTGCCGCAGCTACTGATCACCAAGATCACGATCACGGGCAGCACGGCCTGATGGATCGGGGTCGACCCGCGTCCGGGAGCGGTGCCGACGATGAGTTGTCGGTCCGCCGGCGGTCGTAGGGGCATGCTCATCATCGCCGGGCACCTCGTCGACCCCGCCGACCGGGACGGCTACGTCGCGGACTGCGTCAAGGTCGTCGAGGCGGCCCGCGCTTCTGCCGGGTGCCTCGACTTCGCGCTCACGGCCGACACGACGGACCCTGCTCGGATCAACGTCTACGAGCTCTGGGAGACCGACGAGGAGCTGATGGCGTTTCGCGGATCCGGGCCGGACGACGAGACCTCGGCCCGGATCCTGGACGCGGACGTGAAGAAGTACCGGATCTCGGCGGTCGAGGCGCCCTGACCCGGACCCTGCTCCGCTCAGCGGTAGTTCGTGAACTGCAGCGCGATCCCGAAGTCCTTGCCCTTGAGCAGGGCGATCACGGCCTGCAGGTCGTCCTTCTTCTTGCCCGTGACCCGCAGCTGGTCGCCCTGGATCTGGGCCTGGACGCCCTTGAACTTCTCGTCCCGGATGGCCTTGCTGATCTCCTTGGCCTTGTCCTGCTCGATGCCCTGCAGGATCTTGCCGGCGATCTTGTAGACCTTGCCGGAGATCGTGGGCTCGTCCGCCTCGAAGGCCTTCATGGAGATGTTGCGCTTGATCAGCTTCTCCTTGAAGACGTCGACCGCGGCCTTCGCGCGCTCCTCGGTCTCCGACTCGATAATGACGGCCTCCTCGCCGGCCCAGGAGATCGAGGTGTCCGTCCCTCGGAAGTCGAAGCGCTGCGAGAGCTCCTTCGACGCCTGGTTCAGCGCGTTGTCGACCTCCTGCCGGTCGACCTTGCTCACCACGTCGAACGACGGGTCGGCCATGGGTCCTCCTCGTACAAGCAGGCCCCTCTTCAGGGCCCGCAATCGGTCTGTCGTATCCTTCTCCCCGCACGTCGGCACGCCGACAAGCACCCGGCAGGTTGCCCGAGTGGCCAAAGGGAGCGGACTGTAAATCCGTCGGCTTAGCCTACGAAGGTTCGAATCCTTCACCTGCCACACCCCGTGAAAACGGCCCCTGAACTGCGGAAACGCAGTCAGGGGCCGTTTTCGTTGGTGTCCAGTCATGTTCGACTCCGTCCGGCTCTCCACGGGTGTTCGCGGTCGCTACGCGGTCGCGATCATGAACCGGGGTCCGGAGGGCGTTCTCGATCCGGCGGCGCGCCTCGTGCTCCTGGCCGGCGATGCACTTCGCGTAGACCCGGAGGAGGACGTCGACGCTGTGGCCGGCCCACTGCGCGACCTGCGGCGCGGGGACCCCACTGTTGAGCCACGTCGACACGGCCGCGTGCCGGAGGTCATATGGCCGCCGGGCGAGCGGCGAGGCGGTCTCATCTTCGGAGAGCGCAGCAGCCCGGGCAGCGGCCCACAAGCGGCCGTAGAGGCTCTCGGAGAGCGGGCCGCCACGCACGCCGCGGAACAACCGGCCATCCGGAGTCGTGCCGTGCTCGTCGAGGTGCTCACGGAGGAGCGTGCCAAGTTCGGGTGGGCAGGGGACGACACGAACCTCTTCGGCGCCGCGATGCTTGAGCTGCCTCGGCTCCCGCCGGGTTCTCGACTCGCTCCACGATCGCCCGGCCGACGGTGCCGACGTACTCAGATCGAGCTCACCCCACCCCCGCTTCGGTAGCGACAGAGATTCCTTCCGGAGATCCACCGCCTCACCTGGGCGCAGCGCGGAGTAGTACATCACCGCGAAGAACGCGACCAGAGGACCGCCGGAGGGCAGTTGCCGAACGGCGTCGAGGAGCTTGCGGGCCTGGCCGTGGTTGATCACAACTCTGGGGTTCACCGCCTCGGTGACCTGGGGCGCCCGCCACTTGATCGACGAGATCGGGTTGCCCGTCAGATGGCCCAACTCGACCGCGTACTCCACTGCGTTGTAGAAGATTGCCCGCTTCCGGCTCACAGTCGACGCCGCCGCCGGCTTCCCATCCATTCGCAACGCCAACGCGTCGAGAGCGGGCCGCAGGACCGTCGGGTCAGCAAGGTCTCCCACAGGTCTGGTGTTCCTCGACACCCACCGCTCCGCACGCACCAGCTCCGCTGGCGGGGGACCCTCTGACCGACGCCGTGCGTTGAAAGACCACCCGTCAGGAAGAAGGCCGAGGAGGCGCCCGAGACGGACGAGTACGCCGAGGACGAGGGCGCCGAGCCCGACGACATCGCCGAGGACGAGGAGACAGCCGAGGCGCCAGAGCCGCCTCCTGCTCGCCCCCGCTCGGAAAGGGCCGCGCCTGCGGGCGCGGGCGCCGCGACGGCGACCCTCAAGCGGAGGGCCGCCCCCGTCGCAGGTACGGCAGGCAAGGTCGCGGCCGGCCGCAGGAGCGGCCGGCCTGCTGACAGCAATGGCTGAGATGACGGAGAAGCCCGGCCTCGCGGACGGCCTACCCACGGACGCGCTGAAGGACGCCGGTCAGCGACTGCTGGGCCTGCTCGTCCAGCGTGAACTACCACCGGCCCGGCCGCGGTGACCGCGCGGGCTACGCCGACGCCAAAGCTGCGGGAACCTTCGATCGACACCACCACCCGCGGGCCTGGTGCGTGGTCGGTGATCCAGGCCAGCAGCTCGGCGAAACCGCTGCTGTCGTTGCTGACCGCCCCACCTTCCCGACCGGCGCCAGGAGTCCTCGCCCACCGGTGGCTCAGTCGACAGGCGTCAGGTGCGCAGGGTTGCGTAGCACCGGGTGCGGACGGCGACCCGAAGCAGCAGGTGGGTGGTGATGTAGTCGGCGTCGCGGCCGACGCCGCGCTGGCTGGTCTCCGTCGTCGTCGACGACGCTTTCACCGGAGCAGCCGCCTCCCGGCTGCAGGGGCCTACCCAATGAATGTGATGCATATCACATTGGCAGGTAAAATTCGATCATGTGTGGGGAGGGGGCGCCGGGTATCTCGCAGGTAGTGGCGCACCGCGACACGGACGCCGCTCCGGGAAGTCGCCAATCCCTCGGGCGCCACCTCCCGGTAGCTGAGGGAGATCGATAGCTGATGATGACTGTCCCGAGCGGAATCTCGGCCGCGAGCGGCGCCGCGGCCTCGAGCAGCCCGGAGACCCCGCGCAACGAGGCAACTGCGTCGACCCGCGCGCCGGTCGCGGCTCGGGGTCGCGGCGGCGATGTGGAAACCAGCCAGGGTAAGATCACGATCGCCGACACCGTGGTGTCCAAGATCGCCGGGTTGGCCACGAAGCAGGTCACCGGCGTCGCCGGCTTCGGTAGCGGCGCGGCGCGCGCGATGGGCGCTGTCCGCGAACGCATCCCGGGCGCGCGGGCCAGCAGCAGCCAGGGAGTGGCGGTCGAGGTCGGCGAACGCCAGGCCGCGATCGACCTGACCATCGTCGTGGAATACGGGGTGGCGATCGTCGAGCTGGCCCGCGCGATCCGGCGCAACGTGATCGGCTCCATCGAGCAGATGACCGGCCTCGAGGTCGTCGAGGTCAACATCAGCGTGGTCGACCTGCAGCTGCCCGGCGAGAACACCGGCGAGGAGCAGGCCCGGCAACCGGCCCGCGTCGGATGACTCCGAATCCATGACCGCCGATCCCACCAACCTGGGCACCACGGCCGCCGCGCCGATCGGGCGCGAGATCGACCGGCGGGTGGACCCGATCGTGGCCGCGGTGCTGGCCTGTCCGCTGGTCGCCGGCTTGCACGGCGGCCGGGATGGTCAGGTCGTCACCTATCTGCCCGGGCGGCGGATCGCTGGCATCCGCATCACCGTCGACGAGGTGGCCATCCACGTCGTCGCCTGCTACCCCGCCGTCATGGAGCAGGTCGCCGGCCAGGTCCGGCGGGCGGTCGCGCCGCTTGCGGGCGGGCTGCGGGTCGACGTGGCCACCGAAGACCTCGCGGTTCCCGGTGAACCATCGTCGGGCCCGCGGACCGACATCACCGGCATCACTGCCAGAACGAAGGAGCCCAAGGAGTTCTGACCCATGAACGGCACCCTGATCGGTTTGCTCGCTGGGCTGGCGCTCGGTTTCGCCGGCGCGTTCGGCGGGCTGGTCGCCTTCCTCATCGTGCTCGTCCTCGGCGCTGTCGGCCTGCTCGTGGGCCGCTGGGTCGACGGCGCGCTGGACCTGTCGAGCCTGACCGGCTCCGGTCGGGACCGGAGCCGTTGATGGCCCCGCTGATGGCTCCGCCCGCCACCCGGGGTGGCTGCACCGATGATCATGGAAACGCTGCGCCGCGAGAAGGGACGTGACCTGATGACCAACACCGTGACGCGTACAGCAGCACGCGCCACCGACGGCGCCCAGCAGGCCGGCCGAGAGCAGCGCGACGGTGGTGTCGCGCGGCCCGAGTAGAGCCCGCAGCTCCGCTCAGCCCATGTCCGCCGATGGCGCCGCCAGTTCGACGGGATGGCGCACGATCCCCACGTGTGGAGGCAGCTGGAAGGCATCACGAGCGTTGGCACGCCCCGTCGCGGGACGACACAGCCCAGCACGATGACCAGGCTGAACCGCGGCCGTCGGCCGCAGCCGACACGGAGGATCCGCGTTCACAGCGAAGCGCTCAGCCTCCGCAGGCGCGTGGGTGGTGGGTCAGGTGTTGCGTTTCGCGTCCCAGCCCGCGTGTCTGGTCCCAGCTGATGCTTGACGTTGGAGTCTCACCTGTTCCTTGACGTTCGGGCTAGGAAACTGTGCGGGTGCTGGCCTTCTGGGCCTTGTGGTTTCGGACCGGGAGGGTGGTGGTCCGCGCG
>NZ_JAODNI010000096.1 GCF_025465255.1 Pseudonocardia sp. | reverse complement strand
TTGACGGCCTGCATCGTCGCCATGTCGGCCATGTCGAAGTGAACGTCGAAATGCGGATCGGGGAACAGGGCGACGGGGACGTGTCCCTGGGGATTCGAGTTGAACATGACGTGGTCGAACGCGGTCGTCGCCGCCTGATCGGGGAAGGCGAGCATCAGCGTGTGCGGGGGCCGGTGGTCGTCTGAGGTAGTCCGTCCAGGGCGCCGGCGGTCATTCGCACGCCGACCTCGGCGGGGTTCCCCCGCTGTCGAGTGTGGTGTAAGTCTTGACGGTGCCGTTCCCGAGGTTCTGGGACGGGCCGAAGAAGGTTCCGCTCCCCACCGTTCCTCGTCATAAGCGTTCCGCGCCGCTGTACCGTCAGGATCCGAGCGGGAATGGGGTCCGGGGACTAGATCCGGTGCACGGTGCCCTCGTCCGGGCCCCGGTCCCCGGTCCAGCGCTGCACCGCGTCGGTGTCGACGTCGAGCAGGTCCAGTGCCCGGCCCACCGTGTGGTCCACGATGTCCGCGACGCTCGCCGGACGCGTGTAGAACGCCGGCACCGGCGGCATCACGATCGCGCCGGACGCGGTCACGTCGGACATCAGGCGCAGGTGCCCGGCGTGCAGCGGGGTCTCGCGCAGCAGCAGGACCAGCCGCCGGCGCTCCTTGAGCACGACGTCCGCGGCCCGGACCACGAGCGACTCGTCGTAGCTCGACGCGATGCCCGACAGCGTCTTCACGCTGCACGGCGCGACGAGCATCCCCGCGGTCCGGAACGAGCCGCTTGAGATGGAGGCGCCGAGGTCGTTCTCCGAGTGCACGACGTCGGCGAGCGCCCGGACCTCGGCGACGCTGCGGTCGGTCTCGTAGCCGATGGTGGCCCGGGCGGCCTTCGTCATCACCAGGTGCGTCTCGACGTCCGGGATCCCGCGCAGCAGCTCGAGGGCCCGGATGCCGTAGACGGCCCCGGACGCCCCGGTGATCGCGATGATGATCCGGCGCACTACAGCCCCAGCTCCGCCAGGTACCCACGCACGCGTTCGGGATCCGCCGGCTCCACCCGCATCTGCCGGTAGCGGTCGCGGTCCGCGGCCGGGACGGTCGCGTCGATCCCGAGCTTGGCGGTGAGCGCACCGTCGGCCGACGGGTCCAGGCTGCTGCCCTTCGCGTTCGGCACGACGAGCAGGTCCCGGTCGGCCTGCACCCGGGTGGCGACGGCCCAGCCGACCTGCTCGTCGTCGAGCACGTCCACGTCGTCGTCGACCACGGTGACCTGCTTGATCGTCGACGCGGTGAGGAAGAGCGTCATCATCGCGGTGCTCGCCGCCCCGGGCGCCGGGTTCCGCAGCGCCACGACGGCGGACAGCCGGCAGGACCCGGACTCGGGCAGTCGCAGGCCGGCCACGTCGAGATCGGCCCGGCGCAGCGCCCGCATGCAGGCCGCCTCGCGCGGGACGCCGCCCGCGTAGAAGTGCTCGCGGCCGCCGGAGAGGATCGTCTGGAACACCGCGTCGTCGCGGTGCCACCCCTCGAGCAGCTCGATCACCGGCGCCGGGCCGCCCGGTCCGTAGGTGCGCGGGTACTCGCCGAAGGGCCCCTCGGCCTCTCGGCGACCCGCCCGGAACCGGCCCTCCAGCACGAACTCGGCCCGCGCGGGGACGAGCGCGTCGACGGTCGGCGCGGCCACCAGCTCGATCGGCCCGGGGGCCAGCGCGTTCGCCACGCCGTAGTCGTCCAGCTCCCGGTCCGCGGGCGACTGGCTGGCCAGGACCAGCGCCGGGTGCACCCCGACGACGAGCGCGACGTCGAGGTCGCGGCCCGCCGCCTCGGCCTCGGTGAAGATCCGGCGCAGCCGTCCGGGGAGCAGCAGCGCGCGCAGCTCCCGTTCGCCCGCGGCCTGCAGCCGGTTGATCGACAGGTTCATCCGGCCGCTCGCCGGGTCCCGCACCACGACCAGCGCCGAGGTCAGGTAGAGGCCCCCGTCCTGGGAGTGCTGCCGGGTGAGGGGCAGCGCGGACAGCAGCCGGTCGCCGGTGAGCCGGTTCGCGAGCACCGGCGCGTCCGCCGGTTCGACCTGGGGGCAGGGCTCCGGGTCGTCGAGCGCGGCGGCGAACCGGTCCGCGACGGCGTGCGGGTCGCAGCCCAGCGCGAGCCCGAGGTGCTCGCGGCCCGGCACGGTGTTGCCCACCAGCGGGAACTCCGCGCCCTCGACGTCGTCGAAGCGGACCGCGCGCCGGCCGTCGGCCCGTTCCAGGATCGCGGCGACGTCCTGGTCCGGGCCGATCGGGGCCTTCAGCCGGGCGAGCTCGCCCCGGGAGTCGAGTACTCCCAGCCAGGAGCGCAGGTCCGTCACGTGAACACCCCGCCGCCGTCGACCACCACGGTCTGTCCGGTCACGAACCCGCTCGACGGCGACGCGAGCCACAGCACCGCGCCGACCAGGTCGTCGGGTGCCATCTCGCGGCCGAGCGCGCGACCCTTGGCGGCCATCGCGATGTAGTCGCCGGTGTTCAGGACGCGGCTGGCGTCGTCGCTGACCAGGCCGGGCGCGACCCCGTTGACCGTGATGGCGTCGCCGCCCAGCTCGCGGGCCGCGGCCCGGGTGAGCCCGTCGACGGCCGCCTTGGAGGCGACGTAGTGCGCGAACCCGGGCGCGCCCATCCGGGCGACGGTCGAGGAGATGTTGACGATCCGGCCGCCGCCGCCCTCGCGCATCACCGGGGCGACCGCCTTGATGGCCTGCCAGGTGCCGCGCACGTTCACGGTGAGCACCCGATCCCACTCGTCGTTCGTCAGCTCGGTGAGGTGCTTCTTGCCGCCCAGGCCCTGGTAGATCGCGGCGTTGTTGACCAGCGCGTCGATCCGGCCGAACTCGCTGCGGGCGGTGCGGACGACGCGTTCCCAGTCGTCGTCGGAGGTGACGTCGGCGGCGACGAACACGACCCGCCCGCCGCCCGCGGCCGTGATCTTCTCGGCCAGCGCGGTCCCGGTGTCGGTCCCGGCGGCCACGTCCGTGGCGACGACGTCGGCGCCCGCCGCGGCGAACGCGGCGACGTAGTCGCCGCCGATCCCGCCGCCGGCGCCGGTGACGACGACGGTGCGGCCCCGGTGCTCGGGGTGGCCGTTCTCGGTGCTCATGGAATGGAGGTCCTCTCGGCTTGGGCTCAGGCCCGGTCGGCGGGGGCGGGCGGCGTGGCCGGTGTTCGGTCCGAGCCGTGCACCGGCTCCTCACGGTCCAGCGCGCCGCGGGTCTCGGGCACGAACAGCGCACCGATCAGGAACAGCGCCACGACGGCGCCGAGGAAGATCGCCAGCCGGCCCGGGATGTCGGCCACGGTGGGGCTGGCCAGGCTGACGAAGGTGGTGGTCAGCCCGCCGATCGCGAAGCCGCCGTTCCAGATCAGCGCGGTCGCGGTGGCCCGCAGCCGGGTCGGGAACAGCTCGTTGAGGAAGATCGGGACCGCGGCGTAGGACGCGTTCGCGAGCACCGTCAGCAGCAACCCGTAGACCAGCAGCGTGCCGGTGTCGTCGGGGCCGAGACCGGCCATGCCCGTGACCAGCAGCGGCAGCGCGACGAGGTTGACCACGCCGATCGCCAGGAACACCGGGCGGCGCCCGAAGCGCTCCGACAGGTGCCCGGCCAGCAGCGCCATCGGCAGGATCGCGAGGCTCGTCCACACGAGCAGCACCCCGCGCGGACCGGTCGGCAGCTTGTTGATCTGGGCGAGGAACGTCGGGAGGTACCCCGAGGTCAGGTAGTACTGTGCGCCGGCGCCGATCACCAGCGCGGTGCTCGCGACGAGCGTGCGGGTGGTGGTCGCGCTCAGCAGGTCCCGGGCCTTCACGGGCTTCCTCGCCTCGGCGGGGGCCTCCTTGGCGGCCGCGACCCACACCGGCGACTCCTCGAGCACCCGGAACAGCGCCAGGCTGAACAGGGACGCGAGCAGGCCGGTGAAGAACATGACCCGCCAACCCCACGCGTCGAACGCGGGGCCGGGGAAGACGGCGGAGACGCCGAGGAACACCAGCGACGCGATGACCGCGCCGAGCCCGGCACCCCCGCCGCCGACCAGGCCGGAGACCAGCCCGCGCCAGCGCTGCGGCACGGTCTCGGTGCCGAGGGTGTGCGTCGAGGCGACGACGCCGCCGACGAGCAGGCCCTGCACCAGCCGCAGCGCGACGAACAGGACCGGCGCGGCGGCCCCGATCGTCTGGAAGGTCGGCAGTGCGCCCATGACGGCGGTGGCCAGCCCGACGCCGCCGACGGTGACCACCATGCAGCGGCGCCGCCCGTGCTTGTCGGCGTAGCGGCCGAACACCGCGCCGCCGAGTGGTCGCATCACCAGGCTGACGCCGAACGACGCGAACGTCGCCGCCAGCGTCATGGTGGGGCTGGAGCTTGGGAAGAACAGCGGGCCGATCGTCGAGGCGACGTAGAGCAGGATGAACAGGTCGAACAGGTCGAAGGCGAACCCCACGGCCGACGCGGTGCCGGCCGTGATCATCTGCTTCGGGGTGGGGGCCGGGGCGCCCGGCACGGCGGCGCTCACCACGTCACCGGCAGCCGGCGCACGCCGAGGTGGCGCCCTCCGCCCTCGAGCGGGTCGGTCCGCTCGACCTCCCCGTCCACCCGGAAGCCCGGGATCCGCCGCAGCACCGTCTCGACCGCGACCTTGATCTCCAGCTTGGCCAGCGCCATCCCCGGGCAGGTGTGGATGCCCGCGCCGAACGCGAGGTGCCGGTTGGGCCGCCGGTCGATGACGACCTCGTCGGCCCGGTCGAACGCCTCGGGGTCCCGGTTGGCCGAGGCGAACAGCAGCAGCACCCGCTCGCCGGCCTTCATCTGCTGACCGGCCAGGCAGGCGTCGGTCGTCAGCTGCCGCGGGAACCAGTGCAGCGGCGTCTCGAAGCGCAGGATCTCGTCGATCATCGACGGCACCAGCTTCGGCTCGTCGACCAGCCGCTGCTGCACGTCCGGGTGCTCGGCGAGGTAGAGCAGAGTGTTGCTCAGCCCGAGCGCGGTCGAGTCGTGCCCCGCGTAGGTCAGGATGAACATCATGTTCGCGAGCTCGTCGTCGGTCGCGCCGAGCTCTTGGTTGGCCTGGACGAGCCCGGTCAGGAAGTCGTCCCTCGGCTCCGTCCGGCGGGCCTCGAACAGCGAGATCCAGTACTTGCAGACCCGGTCGATGATCTCGCGGCCCCTGGGCCCGCCCGCATGCTCCAGGAACTCCTCGGAGTAGGTGCGGATGTCCGCGGCCTGCTCCGGGCCCAGGTCGTAGAGCTGGGTGATGACGTCGAGCGGCACCGGCGTGGACAGCTCGGCCACGAGCTCCGCGCGGCCGCGGTCGACGAACGCGTCGACGAGCCGGTCGACGGTGGCCTGGATCTTCGGCTCCATCGCCTTGGCCGCCGCGCCGCTGGTCAGCGGCGCGATGAGGGCGCGGAAACCGGCGTGCTCGGGAGGGTCGTGGTCGATCGGCGGGAACCGGCTGTCCGAGACGGCCGGTACGTACACCCCGCCGGTGGAGGAGTAGGTGCCGTGGTCGAGGGCGACGGCGCGGACGTCCTCGTAGCGGGACACGGCCCAGTACCCGCCGTGCCGCTCGCCGTGCGCCACCGGGCAGCGCTCACGGAGCTCGCCGTAGACCTCGTAGGCACGGTCGGGGGACAACCCCGGGTCGTGCGGATCGAATTCCGGGATGGTCGTGCTCGGCCTGCTGTCGGGCACCGTTGCCTCTTCTCGACGCGTCGCTGTGTGCGCACGAGTCTGTGACGCGGGTCGTCGCGGGTCGATCGGCAACTGGCTATGCCAGTGATAGCCGGGTCACTCGTCGGGGTCGAGGTCCGCCTCCGCCGCGGTGCGCCACTGCTCCGCGACGTCGGCCGGGTCGGCCTCCGGCGGCGGTGCCTCGGGCGGGATGGAGACGATCAGGTCCTCGATGTCCTCGGCGACGTCCGCCGGATCCGCCTCCAGCGGAATCCTGACGTCCAGCGCGCTCTCGTCGGCAGGCTCGTCGTCGCCCGGCACCGCCGGCTGCTGCTGCTCGACGACGTCCTCGATCGGATCCTCGTTACCCATCCCGCAGGGGTGCCCTCCGCGTCGTCGGCTACACGCGGTTCGGCCCGGGACCCCGACTCGGGCGGCTCCAGACCCCGACTCGCGCGGCCGCAGAGCCCGACTCGCGCAGCGAGGCTGGTGGTTCGCACGAGTCGGGGTCCGGGTGCTACCGAGTCGTGGTCAGCCGAGCTCGTCGTCCTTCGTCGTCGCCTCGTCCGATCCGGGCCGGGCCGCCGCCGGGCGGGTGGGCAGGGCCCTGCGGATCAGCGGGAACAGCAGAAGCAGGGCGATCACCGTGTAGACCCCGATCGCCAGCGGCGTGGAGAACAGGGTGGAGACGTCGCCGTCCGCGATCTGCAGGGAGCGGCGCAGCTGCAGCTCCGCGTCCGGGCCCAGGATCACCCCGAGGATCGCCGGGAGCACCGGCAGGCCGAAGCGGCGCATCAGGAACCCGATCGCGCCGATCACCAGCAGCACCAGGATGTCCACCGGCTGCCCGGACACCGCGTAGGCACCGACGCAGGCGAAGAACAGGATGCCCGCGTACAGGTACGGCCGCGGGATCCGCAGCAGCGTCGCCCAGACCGGCGCGAGCGGCAGGTTCAGCACCAGGAGGAGCACCAGGCCGATGAACAGGCTGGCGATCAGCGTCCACACCAGGTCCGGCTCGCTCTGGAACAGCAGCGGGCCGGGCTGGATGCCGAACTGCTGGAACGCCGCGAGCATGACGGCGGCGATCGCCGTCGTCGGCAGGCCCAGGGTGAGCATCGTGGACATCGTGCCCGCGGACGACGCGCTGGCCGCGGACTCCGGACCGGCCACGCCCTCGATCGCGCCCGTGCCGAACTCGTCCTTGTGCTTCGAGAGCCGCCGCTCCGTGACGTAGGAGAGGAACGTCGGGATCTCCGCGCCGCCGGCTGGGATCGAGCCGAACGGGAAGCCGATGAACGGCCCGCGCAGCCACGGCTTCCAGGTCCGCTTGAGGTCCGCCTTCGACAGCCACGGCCGCCCGACCGGGATGACCTCCTGCTGGGTGCGGCGCAGGTGCGCGGCCACCCACAGCGCCTCGCCGACGGCGAACAGGCCGACCGCGACGATGACGACGTCGATGCCGTCGGCCAGCTGCGGCACGCCGAACGTGAGCCTCGGCTGGCCGCTGATCGGGTCCAGCCCGACGAGCCCGATCGTCAGCCCGAGCGCCAGCGAGGCGAAACCGCGGATCCGGGAGCTGCCGAGCACCGACGTCACCGCGACGAAGGCCAGAACCATGATCGCGAAGTAGTCCGGGGCGCCGATGTCGACGGCGACGGACGCGACGAGCGGGGCCAGCAGGACCAGCCCGCAGACGCCCAGGAAGCCGCCGACGAAGTGCCCGATCGCGGCCGTGGCGAGGGCCTGCGCCGCGCGCCCGGACTTCGCCATCGGGTTGCCCTCGATCGCCGCGACCACCGCCGCGCTCTCGCCGGGGGTGTTGAGCAGGATCGACGTCGTCGACCCGCCGAACATGGCGCCGAAGTAGATGCCGGCGAACATGATGAACGCGCCGGTGGGGTCGAAGGCGTAGGTGACGGGCAGCAGCAGGGCGACGGCCATCGCCGGGCCGATGCCCGGGAGCACGCCGATCGCGGTGCCCAGCAGGACGCCGAGGGCGGCGAAGAGGAGGTTGCCCGGGGTCAGCGCGGCGCCGAACCCGTCCATGAGGTGGGCGAGCGAGTCGATCATCCGAACAGTCCCATCAGCGGCCCGCCGGGGAGGTCGACGCCGAGCAGCGCGTCGAACAGGACCCAGGTCACCAGGGAGACCCCGGCCGCGATCACGAGGTCCCGCACGACCGTGCGGGAGCCGAGCGAGTAGGTCGCGCCCCAGAACAGGACGGTGCCGGCGATCGGCCAGCCGAGCAGCGGGATGAGCACGGCGGTGGCGACCAGGATGCCGGCGAGCATGCCGACGGTGCGCAGATCCGGGGGCGTGGACAGGTCGATGTCCTCGCCGGCCTCGGCCTCGCCGTGGCCGCCGCGCAGCACGTCGACGGTCAGGAGCACGGCCAGCAGCACCAGCGCCCCACCGACGACGAACGCGACGGCGTGCGGGCCCAGCGGGTCCGAGTTCCCGCCGGAACCGCTCTCCAGGGTGGTGTCGACGATGACGAGCAGGCCGACGACGAACAGCAGCAGGGAGACACCGAGCTCGGAGTAGCGCCGGTACCAGGGGCCCTCCTGATCGGATGAGGCCTGGTCGGGGCGTTCTTCCAACACGGTCATGACGTCAGCCCCAGTTCCCGCAGCACCCCGGCCACGCGCGTGTTCTCCTCGGCGAGGAAGGTTCCGAACGCGTCCCCGGTGACGAAGGCGTCGGCCCAGCCGTTGCGGGTGAGCGCGTCCTTCCACTCCGGGCTGTCGTGGAGCCTGCTGAACGCGTCGATCAGCTCCCGGCGGCCCTGGTCGTCGAGCCCGGGCGGCGCGACCATCCCGCGCCAGTTGGTGAACTCGACGTCCACGCCGGACTCCTTCAGCGTGGGCGCGTCGACGCCGGGGACCCGCTCGCCGGCGGTGACCGCGAGGACCCGCAGCTCACCGGCGTCGATCTGGTCCGCGTACTCGCCGAGCCCGGAGACGCCGAACGCCACCTTGCCGCCGAGCACCGACGTGAGCAGTTCTCGGCCGCCGTCGTAGGAGACGTAGTTGACGTCCTTCGGCGGGAGGCCGACGGCCTTCGCCATCAGCATCGGGGCCAGGTGGTCCGGCCCGCCCGGGGAGGATCCGCCGCCGACCGGCACGGCGCCGGGGTCCGCCTTCCACGTGGTGACCAGCTGGTCGATGCTGCGGTAGGGCGAGTCCTTCCCGACGACGACGATCTCGCTCTCCTCGGTCATCTTCGCGATCGGCGTGGTGGCCGCCAGGGTCGCGGCCGAGGAGTTCGTGTAGACACTGCCGACGACACCGAGGCCCATCGACATGACGAGCCGGTCGTTGCCGCTCTCGTTGACCGTGCGGCCGAGGCCGACCGTCCCGCCCGCGCCGGGCAGGTTGAAGACCTCGACGGCGCCGGTGGTGCCGGCGTCCTCGAACGCCTTCGCGGCGGTGCGGGCGGTGACGTCGTAGCCGCCGCCCGGGGTGTTGGGCACGAGTAGGCGCAGGCCGCGCAGCTGGTCGCCGTCACCCCCGCCGGTCGCGGCGCCGATCAGCGGCGGCACCAGCAGGACCGCGGCGGCCGCCACGACGACCGCCAGCACGGCCGACAGCCGTCTCGCCGGTGCTCTCTCCCGGGTGGACATCGATGTCCCGACCTCTCCGTCGAAGGGGATGTGTGGTGCGGGTCATCCTGCGGGCGCGGCCGGGGGATGTCTCGCTTGTCCGCACAACGGTCGTTGTGGTCGTTGTGGTCACGGGCTCCGCAAGCCCGGTGTTCTCTAGTGTCTCCAGCGTGCGCCGCCGCCGATCCCGAACCCTCGCGCGCCAGTTCCTGGCGTGGCAGCTGCTGGTGGTGGTGATCCTGCTCGGCGCCGTCGCGGTGCTCGCGGCCGTGCAGTCCGACGCCGTGTTCCGCGAGACCCAGGGCCGGCGGATGCTGTCGGTGGCCGAGGACGTCGCGGCGACGCCGGGCGTCCGCGCCGGGCTGGTGCAGCGCAACGTCGACCTGCTCGCCACGTTCGCGCGCAGCGCCGAGAACCTCTCCGGCGCGGACCGGCTGCTGATCGTCGACGCCGACGCGGTCGTCCGGTCCACCCCCGATCCCGCCGAGCTGGGCAGCCCGTTCGACGTCGGGGAGTCCACCGCGTTCCAGGGGCGCGGCTGGGTGGGGGACCCGGACGGGGACTCGGTGGTCGCGGAGGTCCCGGTGATCGGGGACGACGGCGCGGTCGTCGGCATCGTGTCCGCCGGGATCACCGCACCGAGCCTGCTGCAGGCGCTGGCCCCCGCCCGGGGCGAGGTCGCGGCGGTGCTCGGGATCGCCCTCGTCCTCGGGGTCGTGGGGTCGCTGCTGCTCGCCCGCCGGGTCCGCCGGCAGACCCTCGGGCTGGAGCCGGAGGAGATCGTGGAGCTGGTGCAGCGGCGCGAGGCGATGCTGCTGGGCGTCAAGGAGGGGGTCGTGGGCCTGGACCCCGCGCAGCGGATCACGCTGCTCAACCCGGCCGCCCGCGAGCTGCTGGGCCTGCCGGGGGCACGGGTCGGCGAGCAGGTCGACGAGCTCGGCCTCGACGGGCGGCTGCGCGACGTGCTCACCGGCCGCGCCGCGGGGGAGGACCAGCTCGTGCTGCACGGATCCCGGGTGCTGGTGCTGAACCGGATGCCGGTGCAGGTCGACGGGGCGTCCGTCGGCGCCGTCGTCACGCTGCGGGACCGGACCGAGCTGGCCACCCTGCAGGACCGCCTGGACGCGTCCCGGACGGTGACCGACACCCTGCGCGCCCAGGCCCACGAGTTCACCAACCGGCTGCACACGATCGCCGGGCTCACCGAGCTGGGCGAGCACGACGAGGTGCGCCGCTTCGTCGCCGGGGTCGTCGCGGAGGCGGACGCATGGCGCCGCGACGTCGTGTCCCGCATCGGGGACCCCGCGGCGGCGGCGCTGCTCGTCGCCAAGGCCAGCCTCGCCACCGAGCGGGGCGTGGAGCTGCGCCTCGCGCCGGACGCGCTGCTCGACGGCGCCGATCCTGCGCTGGCCCCGGAGCGCGACCCGGCGCTGTCCGCGGACCTGGTCACGGTTCTGGGCAATCTGGTGGACAACGCGCTCGACGCCGTCGGGGCCTCGCCGCCGCCGCGGTGGATCGAGATCGGCGTGGCCCTGGACCGGGACAGCACGGTGGAGCTGCAGGTCCGCGACTCGGGGCCGGGCGTCGCCTCGGAGCTCGCCGAGGAGGTCTTCCGGCACGGGTTCACCACCAAGGCCGCCCAGGCGGACGAGCCCGGCGGGATCGCCCGGATCGGTGGCCGGGGATTGGGGCTCGCGCTGGCCCGCGAGGCCTGCCTGCGACGCGGAGGGAGCATCGCCGTGCGCGAGCCCGACGAAGGCGGGACCGGTGCCCTCTTCACCGCCCGGCTCCCGCTCGCCCGCGGAGTTCGCGGACGGGGCCCCCTGAAGGAGGGGGTGCAATGAGGATCCTCGTGGTCGACGACGACTTCATGGTCGCCCGCGTTCACAGCGGGTATGTGGCGCGGATCCCCGGCTGCGAGGTCGTCGGCGTCGCGCACAGCGGGGCCGACGCGCTGCGCCGCGCGGCCGAGCTGGCGCCGGACCTCGTCCTGCTCGACGTGTACCTGCCGGACATGTCCGGCCTCGACGTCCTGCGCCGGTTGCGGATAGGCGCCCCGGACAACCCGTTCGTCCTGGTCATCACGGCCGCGGACGACACCGCGACGGTCGGCGCGGCGCTGCAGGGCGGGGCGCTGCACTACCTGGTGAAGCCGTTCGAGTCCGCGGCGCTGCGGGAGCAGGTGGAGCGGGCGATCCGGATCCGCGGGCGCCTCTCGGGGTCGGCCCGGGCGGCCCAGGAGGACATCGACCGGCTCTTCGGCTCCGGCCTGCGCACCCGCGCCCCGCAGATGCCCAAGGGGCTGACCCGGCCGACGGCCGAGCTCGTCGAACGCGTGCTCCGCGGACACGACGGGGACCTGTCCGCCGCCGAGTGCGCCGAGCTGGCGGAGCTGTCCCGGGTGAGCGCGCGGCGCTACCTGGAGTACTTCGTGGAGACGGGGACGGTCAGCGTCCGGCTGCGCTACGGCGGCACCGGACGGCCGGAGCGCCGCTACCGCTGGGGCGCGGACCCCGTCGAGGCCTGAGCGTTCGCGAGCCCGACCTGGCCGAGGATCGCCGCCGCGACCGGCTCGACGACCGTCGCGTTCAGCGCGTGCCCCATGCCCTGGATCCGGACGAGCCGGCTGCCGCCGATGCGCCGGGCGAGGTGCGTGGAGTGCGGCGGCGGGTTCACCGGGTCGTCCGGGGCCTCGATCACCAGCACCGGGACGTCCACGTCCGCCAGGTCGTCGCCCCGGTCCAGGCCGTCCTGGGCGGCGAAGGCGTGGGCGCCGGGGTTGTCGCTACGCCCGGCGTGGGCGATGACGCGCTCCTCGAGGGCACGGAACTCGTCGGCGTCGAAGGGCGTGCCGGTGCCGTTCAGCATCCGCCAGTGCTCGACGCGCCAGGCGAGCTCACCCTCGTCGTCGCGCTCGTCGCCGAGCTCCTGCCAGAGCCGGAGCAGCGCGGGGTCGGGACCGGGGAGCTCCTCCTCGGCGCCGTCCTCCTCGGGGCCGTCCTCCTCGGGGCCGTCCGCGGCGAGGCCGGAACCGAGGGCCGTCGTGCACAACAGGGTGGCCGAGAGCAGGCGCTCGGGGGCGTCGAGCAGGAGGAGCTGGGCGAGGATGCCGCCCATGGACATCCCGACGACATGGGCCCGCTCGACGTCGAAGGCGTCGAGGACGGCGACCGCATCGGCGGCGAGGTCGCGGATCGCGTAGGGGTGCTCGTCGAACGCGTAGGACGACCGGCCGGTGTCCCGGTGGTCGTACCGGATCACCGGGGCGTGCCCGGTGAGCCGGGAGACCAGGGCGTCCGGCCAGGCGACGCCGGCGGCGTTGGCCCCCATGACCAGCAGGATCGGTTCGGCGGGCTGTTCGGGGCCGTCGATCATCTCGGCCCAGATCTCGATGCCCGCTGCCACCTCGACGAACTGCTCCACGTGGAGCAGCGTCGCAGATCGGGCCGACGTGCCGGTCAGCCGGCCCCGTTCACCGGGTCCGACCCGTTCACCGGGTCCGGCCCGTTCACCCGGTCCGGCCCGTTCACCCGGTCCGGCACAGCGCCGGACCGGGTGCAGGGGTCGAACGGGGTTCCCGTACGCGGGCGTGCGGCGCGGGAACCCGGGTGCTCACTTCAGGGCGTCCAGCAGCGCCTGGCGCTGGCGCTCGCCCAGGCCCGCGGCGCGGCGGGATGCGTCGATCCCGGTGGCCTCGAGCAGCTGCGAGACCTTGGCGGGCCCGTAGCCGGGGAGGCTCTTGAGCAGGTCGGCGACCTTGGTCTTGCCGACGATCTGGTCCGACTTCGCGCGGCCGAGGACGGCGGGGATGGTCTCCTCGCCCTTCGCGATCTTGTCGCGGAGCTCCTTGCGCGCGGTCCGGGCCGCGGCGGCCTTCTTCAGGGCCTCCTGGCGCTGTTCGGGAGTCAGCGTGGGCAGTGCCATCTCTCGTGCTCCTCTCGTGTGTCCGACTCGCTGTCCGGTCCCCGGGCCGCCGTTGCGGCGGTGGGGATGACGGCCATCTTCGCGGTACAGACTGGCAGAGCGTGCCAGCGCCGCGCCGGGAACCCCCATGTCAGCGGCACATCGAGTGCCGAAACTGTGTTACGTAACCGCCAGCGGGCGCCTTGGTGCGGCGGGCGGCTCGACGCAGGGTGCCGAGAGGGGTGCGGAGCGTACGGCCCGGCGCGTCCGCAGGTGGGGGTGCGATCGCTCCTCAGGAGGCCGGGTCGAGGAGCCGGCGGCGCAGCCGGGCGTCGTCCCAGAGGGTCCGGACCGTGGCGATCCGGCCCTGCCGCACGTGCACGACGGAGATCGCGAGGACCGTCGCGGGGCGTCCGGTCGGGGCCAGGCCGGGGAGCAGCCACGGCAGCGGGCGGTCGTGGGTGAAGGTCCAGTGGACCTCGTCGACGAGCCGGCGGGTGTCCACGGTGCGGGACACCCGCGCGCGGGCGAGGTCCGCGGGCAGGTGCCCGACGACCTCGTCCGCGAGATGGGCGCGCACCTCCGCCCGGTCGTTCCCGCCGGTCATCGCGGGCATGTTCACAAGCGCGACCGGATCGTCGAGCGCCGCCATCGCGGCCCCGACGTCGGACCGTTCGTACAGCGCGGCGCAGAACCCGTCCCAGGCGCGCTCGATCTCGCGCATGAGGACCTGCATCGCCGGGGTCACCCCGGCATCATGCCCGCCGCAGGGGCTCCGTGTGGACAGTCCCTAGGCCGCGGGCTTGTCCTCGACCTCGCGGGCCGCCCCCTCGACGCTGATCAGCCGGTGCCCGCGGTTGCGCGCGTAGCGCAGCGAGCGGACCCAGTTGTAGAGCGTGCCGAGGCGGTTGCCCCAGCCGATCAGGAACATGACGTGCACGTAGCACCAGAGCAGGTAGCCGAGCCATCCGGTGATCTTGACGCCCTTGGCGTCCGCGACCGCCTGGCGGGCGCCGATGGTCGCCATGCTGCCCTTGTCGAAGTACTTGAACGGCGCCGGCGTGGTCTCGTCCCCGCGGGCGCGGGCCGCGATCAGCTTGCCCACGTACTTGCCCTGCTGCATCGCGACCTGGGCCACGCCCGGGAGCCGGTCCACGGTGGTGACCATGTCCCCGATGGCGTACACGCCGTCGGCGCCGGGGAGGCTGCAGTCCGGGTCCACCGCCAGCCGGCCGGCCCGGTCGGTCTCGGTGCCGGTGGCCTTCGCGAGCGTCGCGGCGAGCGGGGAGGCCTGCACGCCCGCGGCCCAGACCTTCGTCTTGGCGACGATGGTGTCCTCGCCCTTGGGGCCCTTGACCGTGATGGTGTCGTGGTCCATGCCCGTCGCCGCGGTGTTCAGCCGGATCTCCACGCCCATCTTCTCGAGCCGGCGCTGGGTGTAGCGCTGCAGCTTCGGCGCGAACGGCGGCAGAACCGACGGCGCGGCGTCGAGCAGGATGATCCGCGCGGACCTCGTGTCGATCGAGCGGTACTCGTTCGGCAGCACGTACCGGGCCAGCTCGGCGAGCTGTCCGGTGATCTCCACGCCGGTCGGACCGGCGCCGACGACGACGAATGTCAGGTACGCCTCGCGCTCCTTGTCGTCGGTGGAGACCTCGGCGAGCTCGTAGGCGCCGAGGATCTTGCTGCGCAGGTGGCGGGCGTCCTCGATGGTCTTCATGCCGGGCGCGAACTCCGCCCACTCCGGGTGTCCGAAGTAGGCGTGCGTGGCGCCACCGGCGACCACGAGGTAGTCGAACGGCAGGTCGATCGGGTGACCGTTCGGGGCGAGGGAATGGACCACCCGGCTCTCGAGGTCGATGCTCGTCACGTCGGCCAGGAGCGTGCGCGTGTTGCGCTGCTTCTTCAGCACCCGGCGCAGGGCCGGGGCGATCAGGCCGGGGGACAGGATGCCCGTCGCGACCTGGTAGAGGAGCGGCTGGAACAGGTGGTGGTTGGTCCGGTCGACGACGGTGACGTCGACGTCCACGTGACCGAGCGCCTTCGCTGCCTGGACCCCGCCGAACCCGCCGCCGACGACGACGACCTTCTTGCGCCCCTCGCGGTGCTCGGCGTCCGTTGTGCTCACTGTTCTCTCGCCCTTCGGCTAGGTACCTGCGTCGTCGGCGAGCGTAGACCGCAGGTGTCTCACGGCGCCGCCTCGGGCGCGAGCGTCACCTCCGGCAGGCTCCGGGACGCCCGCGCCGGTGGCGGGACGCCCGCGTCAGTTCGCCGGACCCGGGTCGCCCGCGGTGTCGCCCGCCGAGACCGACGCGCAGGAGTCCGCCAGCGACTCCGGTGCCGCGGTCGCGGGCTGCGGGGCGGCCGAGGCGCTCGCCGACGCGGACGGGGACGGGGTGGTCGGCGGGGCCACGCTCGTCGAGGGTCGGCTGCCGGGCAGCGGCACGCCGTCGATCGCGGACTGCACGACCTCCCGCATGTAGTCGACGTCCGGGCGCGAGGTGTTGAACTTGCCGTCGTTCTCGTTCGGGTCCGGCAGGTTCGGGTCGAACGACACGCTCTCCAGGGAGAACCCGTCGCCCGCCAGCGACACCAGCGCCGGCAGCACCTGCTGCGGAAGGTTGGTGTTGATGTTGTCCGTCGTCACCTTGGCCACGGCCTGGAAGTTCGTCAGCAGGTCCGTCGGGCTCCTCTGCTTCAGCACGGCCTGGATCAGGCAGCGCTGACGGCCCATCCGCTGGTAGTCGTTGCTGTCGCGGCGGGAGCGGGCGAACCAGAGCGCGTCCTCGCCCTTGAGCGTCTGCACGCCGGGCTGGATGTAGCCGTCCGGTTTCACGTGCTGCCCGTCGGCGGTGACGCCGTTGATCGGGATCGGGTCCGGCCCGACGTCCACGGTCACCCCGCCGACGGCGTCGATGAGCGCGGAGAACCCGGCCATGTTGATCTCGAGGTAGTAGTCGATCGGCAGGCCGGTCATGTACGAGATCGAGGACTGCAGGAGGTTCAGCCCGGGGGTGGACGTGGGCCCGGGCGGCGCCAGCGCCGGGTCCGCCTCCGCGTAGGCGTACACCGCGTTGAGCAGGTAGTTGCCCGAGAGCGGGTCCTCCGGGTCGTGGAACCCGTTCGGGAACCTCTTCCCCATCGGGGAGTCCGGGGGGAACTCGGCCCGCTGGATGTTGCGGGGCAGGCCGAACAATGTGGTGCGGCCGCTGCGGGTGTCGATGCTGGCGACCATCATCGTGTCGGTCCGCGTACCGGTCCGGTCCGGTCCGGCGTCGCTGCCCAGGAGCAGGACGTTGAGCCTCGGCTTGGCGATCGCCTCGGCCACCGACGTGCCGCCGCCGTTGCCACCGAACACGCTGTTCAGCAACGTGCGCTGGGAGTTCGCGAGGTCCGCGGCGAACCCGAACGGAACCGCCACGACCATGCACATGAGCGCGGCGCAGAGCGTCCCGACGACCTTCTGCGCGGTCGGCATGTAACGCGGCCGGGCCAGCGCGTAGGTCCGGGCGACGGTCGCGATCCAGCCCAACGCCGCCAGCAGGGCGACGACGGCGGCCGTGGTGAGCATCGTCGTGGACAGGGCGGTCTCGAGGAGGGTCGTGCGGCGGGCCGTCAGGCCGAAGAGCAGCAACGCGGCGACGCCGATCACGAAGACCGCCAGGATCAGGCCGCCGGTGCGCCGGCGGCGCAGGATCAGGTGCCCCGAGCCCGGCAGGATGGTCGACGCCGCGGTGACGCCCAGGGCCGCGCGGAGGGTGCGCCGGGCGGGCCCGCCGTCCCCGGCGGGGGCGCCGTCGGCGCTCTCGCCGGACCGGGCCCGCGCGGAGGCCGCGCGGGCCTTTGCGGAGAGCACCGGCCGGACCGCACGGGTGGGGCTCTCGGTGTCGTCGAGCTCGTCGTCGCCCGGCCCGTCCGCCCGATCGCGAGGGGCGGCGGAACGTCCTCCGGCGGCGAGGCCGGCGGCGGCCGCCGCGCGGCCGCCACGGGGGCGGCCCGCGGTGCCCGGGGTGGAGGGCGGGGGCCCCTGGCTCTCGATCGCCTCGGTGGGGACCTCGGTGGGGTCGGGACCACGGTTTCCGCGGCCCTGCTCCGTGCCGTGGCCGGTGCCGGGCGACCGCTGGGTGCGGCGTTCCGCGGCCCCGAGGGGCCGTCGGAGGTCGTCGGGCCGGCGGGGGCCACCGTCCCCGGTGTCCGGGCCGGCGGCGCTTCCCGCGCCGGGGCCCTGGCCGACGCGTCCGGGGTCACCGGAGCCGGGCCGGCCGGTGCCCGCCGGACCGCGACCCGGC
>NZ_JAODNI010000241.1 GCF_025465255.1 Pseudonocardia sp. | reverse complement strand
CGCGCCGGCCGGCTGCGGGCGGAGCGGGCCGCCCGGGCCAGGACGTCCTCCCAGTCGCCGAGGAACCGGTCGAGCCCGAAGCGCGTTAGGGCGGCGGCGCGCGCCGCCCGTCCGGCGGCGGCCGCGGCGGCGGGATCCGTGGTGAACCTGCGCAGGCCCGCGCGCAGCCGGGCCGGGTCGGTGGAGCGCACCCCGGCCTCCGGCGGCACCGCCTCGAGCGCCTCGGTCGTGCCGAGCACGACGACGGGCATCCCGAGCATCATCGCCTCGATCAGCGAGAGGCCGAGCGACGTCCAGCGGGCGGTGTGCAGGTAGACGCGGTGCCGGGCGAGCTCGTCGTGCATCCGGTGCTGGGGCAGGTCCCCGCCGCTGCGCACCCTGGCGGCGGTCCCCGGGTCCACCCCGAGGCCGGTCCGCAGGTGCTCGGCCAGGCGGTCCGTACCGATCCCGTAGACGTCGATCGGGGCCGCCGCGGCGAGGGCCGGCAGCAGGTCGGTGCCGGTGATGCGACCCCGCCGGACCGGCTCGTTGATCACCACGGCCGCGGCCGCGAGCTCCCCGACGGGGCGCTGCCCGGGGTCGATCACCCCGTGCTCGACGACGGTCGTCGCGGTCGAGCCGGCGTCCCACATGAGCGCGTTGAAGTGGGTGACGTGCACGAGCAGGACGTCCCGGTCGGCCATCGGATGCCGGCTCGTCGCGGCGTGCTCGCGGGGGGTGTTGTGCTCCAGGTAGATCGCGGGCACGTCCCGGCCCGGCACCCGGCCGAGCCAGCGCTCGGCGAGCTCGAGCTCCTCGGGCCGCTGCAGGACGACGACGTCCACGTCGGCCTGGCGCAGCTCCTCCGGCGAGACCTCGACCGCGTTGGCAGGCCAGTCCCAGGCGGCGGGCCGCCCGCCGCCCCACGGGCCGCGCTCGGGCAGCGTGGGCAGCAGGTAGCGGTGCGGGCCCTGGACGAACGCGGTCGTCCACGAGCCGTGCACGTGCCAGATCAGGATGTTCATGCGGGCACCTCCTGTGCGCGGAGCACATCGGTGATCAGCAGGTGGACGGCCTCGACGACCGCGGCGGGATCGACACCCGCCAGGCAGGGATGGCCGGGGACCGGGCACTCCCGGGCCCGGGAGTCCCGGCAGGGGGCGTGCTGGTCGCCCAGCAGCACGTGCGGCACGGCGTAGGGGCGCCAGCGCACGGCCGGGACGACCGGGGCGAACAGGGAGACGACCGGGGTGCCGACCGCCGCGGCGAGGTGCGCCGCGGCCGTGTTCCCGACGACGACCGCGGACGCGCGGGCGAGGACGCCGCCCAGCTCGGCGAGGGACGTCCGGCCGCCGAGATCGGTGCCGCGGCGGCCCGCGACCTCGGCCGTCAGCGCCCGCTCGTCCGGCCCGCCCGTCACGACGACCCGGTGCCCGGCCGCGGCCAGCAGCTCGACCGAGCGGGCGCAGTGCCCGGCGGGCCAGCGCCGCGCGCCCACCGCGGCGCCCGGGTGCACGACGATGTACGGCGCCGCGGGGAGCAGGTGCGAGACGTCGGGCGAGGGCAGGACGGCCAACCGCCCGTCGTCCCCGGCGGGCGCCGGGAACCCCGCCGCGGCCGCGATCGCGCGCATCCGCTCGGGCTCCGGCTGGTCCTCGTCGAGGGTCTCGCCGGGCCGCAGCCGGACGTCGAGCAACGCGCCGGCGTGGTCGACCGAGGCGCCGCTGATCCGCGGCACCCCGGCCAGGCGCAGCAGCAACGCCAGGGGCAGCGGCGACTGGTGGAAGGACGTCAGGATCACGGCCTCGTCGAAGCCCCGGACGGCGAGGTCCGCGACGAGGCCGGCGGTCTCCGCGGCGTCCACCGGCGGCGGGTCGGCGAGCACCCAGGGGCACGCCCAGCGGAGCACCTCGCCCGCCCCGGGCAGCAGCCGCCCGGCGGGGGCGCCCGCCGGTCCGCACAGGAGCGTGACGTCCGCCCGGGCGGCGACGGCGCGGACCGTGGGCCCGGCGAGCAACACGTCACCGGCCCCGTCGAGGCGCACGACCAGGGCGCGCGTCATGCCGCGCGTCCCGGGCCGGCCCCCCGCTGTTCCGCGAGGAGGAAGCGCACCGCCCCGACCAGGTCCCGCCGTACGACGGGCGCCGCCCGGATCTCCTCGGGCCGGGTCACCGCCGTCGGTACCAGCACGGACGCGGCGCCGGCGGCCGCGGCCGCCTCTACGTCCGAGCCGATGTCCCCGACGAACGCGAGTCGCTCGGGGGCGATCCCCAGCTCCGCGGCGGCGTCCAGCAGCATCCCGGGGGCGGGCTTGCGGCAGGCGCAGCCCTCCTCGGGGGCGTGCGGGCAGACCCGCCACACCCGGAACGGGCCGAGCAACCGGTCGACCTCGCGGTTGACCGCCGCGGCCGCCTCGGGGGTGATGAGGCCGCGGCCGATACCGGACTGGTTGGTGACGACACCGGTGGGTACACCCGCCTCGCGCAGGAGGGCGAGCGCGGCCCGGGCAGCGGGCACGGGCCGGACCAGCCGGGGGTCCGCGCAGTACGGGACGTCGACCACGAGGGTGCCGTCCCGGTCGAACAGCACGGCCTCCGGGACGTGCCGAGCGGTGGTTCGCATGCAAGAAAAGTGGCCATTGAGGATCGAGCTAAACGCTCTTGAGCCAACTGCTACTCTCCGTCGCCACTACTACTCTCCGTATTCGGGCTGGTCAGTCCTCCCGCGCCCGCCGGGTGGCCCGGTCGTTGGCCTTGCGGATCTCCTCCACCAGCTCGTCCTTCGTCCGCCTCGTGGGTGCCTTCACGTCGAGCCGTTTCGCCACCTCCACCAGGTGTTCCTTGGACGCGTTGGCGTCCACACCGGCCGCCGTCGGCCCGCCGGAATCCCGGGAGTCCGGGGTGGAGCGGGCGGCCCGCTCGTCCGACGGGCCGTACTCCTCCTTGGGCTCCCAGTGGTCGCCGACCTTCTCGTGCGTGTGCTTCAGCGCTGCGTAGGCCGTCTGCTGGGCGCGCCGGCCGCTGCCGTAGCTCTCCTCCGCGGACTCCAGGGTCTTCTTGTAGGTCCGGACCGCCTTGTCGTCGGAGCGGGCGATCGTCGAGGGGACGTCGTCGCGCATCTTCTCGGCCTCGTCCTTCTTGCCTGCCATGGTCGGCCTCCTTCTCGATGGTCGGACCTCGCCGGGTACCCGTTCACCCGGCGTGGGACGCCCGCAGCACGGAGTCCGGGGAGAGGTCCGCCATGCACGCGGGGCCGTCCGCGGCCAGCGGGCACCGGGCCTCCCACCAGCAGACCTGCTCGGTGATGGCCGTGGGACGCCGGTGCGGGCAGCCCGGCAGCCCCTGCAGGTCGACGCCCGCGGGGCCCAGCCCGTAGCGCGCGGCGGCCGTCGGCCCGAACAGTCCGACCGTCCGCGCCCCGACGGCCGCGGCCATGCGGACCGGGCCGGTGTCCGGCCCGACGACCGTCCCGCCCCGGTCCCCCACCGCGGCGAACAGCGCGGCGAGGTCCCGCAGGCCGGTCGGCGGCAGGGGACGCGCGAGCTCCTCGGCCCAGGCGCCCGGGGCCGGGTCCCCGGTGACGACGAGCGGGGACGTGCCGCGCCCCGCCAGCCCCCGGGCGAGCGCCGCCCAGTGCGGCCAGTGCTTGACCGCCATCCCCGCGCCCGGCACCAGCACCACGGGCCGGCCCGGATCCGTGTGGTCGGCCAGCGTCGCCGCGCCCCGGACGCGCTCGGCCGGGGTGAGGTGGATCGACGGCGGAACGTCGACGTCGTCGACGAGGCCCTCGGCGGCGAGGATCCGCAGGTAGCGGCGGCTGACCTGCTCGTCGGGCGGCGGGTTCCGCCAGAGGTTCGTGACGCTGCGGACGCCGCGGGACTCGATCTCCTCGGGGATCCCGCTGTGCCGGGTGGTACTCACGACGAGCGCCGGGCGGCGGCGGTCGAGCTCGGCGGCCACGGCGGCCCGCTCGTCGCCCTTCTCCGCCCGGACCACCTCGGTGACGGCCGGATCGGACTCGACGAGCACGTCGCCGGGGGCGTGGGTGAGCACCCGCACCGCGGCGCCGGGGTTCCGCCGGGCCAGCGCGTGGATCACCGGCAGCACCATCACCAGGTCCCCCAGCCCGCCGAGCAGGTCGACGACCAGGATGTCCGGATACCGCGTGCCATCACGCATGCGCGGGCCACCCGCGGACGCCCAGCACGCGGGCGTAGAGCTCGCGGTGCCGCTCGGCGATCCGCGGCCAGGTCCGCTCGGCGCCCGACGCCGCACCCCCGGCGGCGACCCGCCGCCGCAGGTCCGGGTCGTCGAGCAGCCGGACGAGGGCGTCCCGCAGGGCCTCGGGGTCCCGGACCCGCGGGGCCACGACGACGGTCCGGCCGTCGACCAGCTCCGGATCGGGAGGATCGGCCGGCGTGACGATCGTCGGCAGGCCGTGCGCGAACGCCGAGAGCAGCGCGCCGCTCTTCGTCGTCGCCCCGGCGGTGAAGGGGAACGCGGCGAGGTCGGAGGCGTGCAGGGCCGCGGACACCTCCTCCGCCGGGAGGTGCCCGGTGATCGTGACGTGGTCCGCGACGCCGCACGTCCGGGTCCACGCCGTGAGCTCGTCGCGGAACGCGCGGGCCTCCCCTTCCGGCAGCGCGAGCGAGGTGAACCCGCCGAGGACGAGCAGGTGCAGCCGGCGCCGCCCGGCCGCGCGCAGCCCCGCGACCGCCTCGATCAGGTAGCGCAGGCCCTTCACCGGGTGCACGAACCCGAAGAACGCGACGACCTCGGCGTCGGCCGGGATCCCGAGCCGGCGCCGGACCGCCTCCCGCGGCTGCGTCCGCCCGAGATCCGGGACGTTGGGCGCCAGCGGGACGAGCGCGGCCTCGACGCCGAGTCGCGCCCGCAGCGCCGCGGCGTGCCCGGCGTTCGTGGTCACCGCCGCGGCGCCGGCGGGGGCGAGGCGCCAGGTCTCCCGGTCGAACCGCCCGGTCCGCTCCAGCACGCGCCACACCGCGTCCGGGACGCGCGGCGGCGCGGACCACCACCCGTACTCGTGCAGCGTCGTCACCACCGGCGCGCCCACCAGGTCCGGCAGCACGCCCGGCCAGGGCGAGAACCCGAACGCGGACGGTGCGAACTGCACGTGCACCACGTCCGGGCGCAGCTCCCGGATCCGGCGGGCCGCCCTGAGCACGCCGCGCGGGGACCCGTCGACCGGCACCTGCTCGACGCGCGTCCCCTCCCCGGCGAGGGCGCCGACGAGGTGGCGCGTGTAGTCGGCGACGCCGTCGCGTCCCGGGTCCGCCCCGCCCTGAACCATCGTGATCAGCACGGAAGGACGGTTCCCCCCGCAGTACCGGCCGAAACCGGTTCGGCCGCGCCGTGCCGGGGTATCGACCGAACCGTGACCGATGTGGATCGAGGGACCGACGAGCCCTTCGAGCATCCGGCGGCGCTCGCCGGGCCGCCGATCGACTGGGCCGGCCTGCGCCGGCTGCTGGTGGTGCGGCCGGACAACCTCGGGGACGTGCTGCTCGCAGGCCCCGCGCTCGCCGCAATGCGGGCCGCCGCGCCGGACGCCCGGATCGACCTGCTGGCCTCACCGGGCGGCGCGGCCGCGGCGTCGCTGCTCCCCGAGGTCGACGACGTGGTCGTCGCGCGGGTGTCGTGGCAGCGGATCGAGCCGGCGCCGGGGGTGCCCGACCCGGGGCTGGCCGACGAGCTGGCCGCGCGGCGTTACGACGCCGCCGTCGTGCTGACCTCCTTCTCCCAGTCCCCCTGGCCCGCCGGCTACGTCTGTCAGCTCGCGGGCATCCCGGTCCGGGCCGGGACGTCGAAGGAGTTCGGCGGGGCCGGCCTGACCCACTGGGTGCCGTCGCCGCACGACGACCTGCACCAGGTCGACCGCGCGCTCCACGTGCTCGACCGGCTCGGGGTGCCGCCCGGCAAGTCGGCCCTGCACGCCCACGTCGCGCCCGCGGCCAGCGAGGCCGCCGAGCGGGCGCTGCGGGAGGCCGGAGGGGATCCGGGCAGTCCACACGCCGTACTCCTGCCCGGGGCGTCGTGCCCGTCGCGGCGCTACCCGCCGGCGGGCTTCCGGGCCGCGGTCCGGGAGCTGACCGGTGCGGGCCTGCCGGTCGTCGTCTGCGGCTCCGGCTCCGAGCGGGACCTGGTGCACGAGGTGGCGGACGGGATCCCGGGCGCGGTCGCGCTGGCCGGCGAGCTCGACGTGCCGAGCCTCGCCGCACTCCTCGGCGGGGCCGCGGTCGTGATCGCCAACAACAGCGGCGGGATGCACCTGGCGGACGCGGTGGGTACGCCGGTGGTGGTGCTGTTCGCGGGGACCGAGCTGGTCGAGCAGTACCGGCCGCGGTCCGTCCCGGCCCGGGTCCTCGGGGTGCCGACGGCGTGCACGCCCTGCCGCCAGTTCACCTGCCGCTACCAGCACGAGTGCCTGGACGTCGCCCCGGCCGAGATCGCGCACGCCGCCCTCGACCTCGGGGTACCGGGCGGGCTCCCGGGGACGTAGCGGCGTCCCCGGGAACGCTGCGTCACGCCGACCCCGGCTCCGCCATCTTCTTGTGCGCCTTCGCCTTGAGGGAGTCCGGCAGCACGTCGTTCGCGATGCCCTGGGCCTTCGTCTTCAGCGACCCCGCGACGACCTTCTCGTCGCCGTCGAGCAGGGCCTTGATCCCCTGTTCCGCGACCTGCGCCGGGTCGTCCTTCTTGGACGCCCCGACCTTGGTGTCGTCCATGTCGGCACGGTGGAAGAAGTCGGTCTCGGTCGGGCCGGGCATCAGCGAGGTCACCGTCACCCCGGTCCCGTCGAGCTCCTCCCGCACCGCCTCCGCGAACGACTGCAGGAACGACTTCGACGCGTTGTACACGGCCTGGTAGGTCCCGGGCATCGTCGACGCGATCGACGACGTGATGAGGACGCGTCCCTCGCCGCGCCTCGTCATGTCCTGCAGGACGTGCTTCGCGAGCCGCACCGTCGAGGTGATGTTCACGTCGATGATGGCCTGCTCGGCCTCGATGTTCGTCTCCACGAACGGGCCGCCCTGGCCCACCCCGGCGTTCAGCGCCGCGATGGAGAGCGGGCGGCCGGAGGCGACGACCGCGGCCCAGACCTCCTCGACGCCCTGGCGCTGCCGCAGGTCGGCGGGACCGACGCGACGTCGACGCCGGAGGTCCGCAGGTCGGCGACCGCGGCGTCGAGCCGGTCGTCCTCGGCCGTGACGGCCAGGTCGACGCCGCGCGCGGCCAGGTTGCGGGCGAGCTCGAGTCCGATCCCGCTGGAGGCCCCGGTGACGAGGGCGAGAGGTGTCGTGTCTGTCATGCCGGGCACGTACCCAGCCCGATGCAACCTGAACGCGGTGCTGCGCCGATCGGTTGGTTGCGGTGGAAAACGCCGCCGATCCGGTTGCCCGCCGCACCCGCGGGTAGGCCGCGCTGAGCCGAACGGCTACCGGATACGACGACAGGAGCAGTTCGATGACCCAGCCCAGGAGCGGACATCCGCCGGCCTTCCCCGCGGAGAACCCCACGGATCCGTCGAGGCCCCAGGTCGCGCGCGACGAGGCGGGCGCGGTGGGCCAGACTGCCGCCGACGCCGGCCGCCAGGTCGTCGAGACCGCGGCCGACCAGGCGGGGCAGGTCGCCGAGGAGGCCCGCCGCCAGGTCGGGGACCTGTTCGACCAGGCCCGTGAGCAGGCCGTCGAACAGGCCC
>NZ_JAODNI010000079.1 GCF_025465255.1 Pseudonocardia sp. | reverse complement strand
GCGGCAGCCGGGCCTCGGGCACCAACGACAAGGCGGGCTCGATGCTCAACGTGCAGCGCTGGACGAGCCCGCGCGCGATCAAGGAGACCATGGTGCCGCCGATCGGGCACACGTACCCGCACATGGGCTGACGCTCTTCTCACCGCGCTGGTCCGGCGGGCCGGCGGAACGCCTGCTCGGCCCGAGACCCTCTTGATCGCCGTGCGCGACCCCTCGCCGGCCGGCCGTGGCCGGTCCCGGGTCGCGAGCGGTGAGCACGGATCGCCGTGGCGCCGAACTCGGAGGACACGGCGACGGCCCGCGCCGAAGGGGCAGGCCGTCCTCCGAAGCTGTGCAGCCTGAACCGGCTCACCGCAACGGTGACGTCGATGCTTTCCGGAATCTTGGTCGACATGATCCGGGGGCACCACCCCGGCCCGGGGGCTCTGGACCCCACCGCCCGGACGTCTCCGGTGGCGGGCTTCCCGTCCCGCGGTGAAGATCGAGGGAGGCCGGCTCGGCCCGCAGCTCGGCGCACCGCTCGACCAGGAGATGTCCCTGTTCATGGAACCGGCCCCGTTCGCGCTCCTCGACCCGTCCGCGCCGCCGCCGTCCGGGGGTACCGCCCCCGAACGGCTCGCCGGCCTCCTCCGGGAGGGCGGGCTGGACCTACCCCGCCCCGGCCACGGTGCGACCGCCGCGCGGTGGGCGACACTCGCCCGCTGGGGCCGCTCCGACCTCCCTCTGGCCCGGCTCGCCGAGGGCCACGCGGACGCCGTCGCGATCCTCGACGACGCGGGCGGCACCCCCGAGCCCGGCATGCTCTACGGCGTGTGGGCCGCGCGGTCCGGGGGCACCGGCGGCGAGCTCACCGGCGGAGCCGGTGCCTGGAAGCTGCGGGGCACGGTGCGTTTCTGCTCCGGCGCGCACGACCTCGACCGGGCCCTGGTCGTCGCGTCCGGCCCGTCGGGCATGCGGCTGGTCGACGTGCGCCTCGACGACCCGGGCATCCGTCGGATCGACGACTCCTGGAACACGGCCGGGATGCGCGCCAGCGACACCCTGGACGTCGAGTTCCACGGTGTCGCCGTCGCGGACGACGCGCTGCTCGGCGACCCCGGTTTCTACACCGACCGGCCCGGCTTCTGGTGGGGTGGCGCGGGCGTGGCCGCGGTGTGGCTCGGTGGTGCCGCCGGGATCGTCGACGACCTGTTCGCCCTGCTCCGGGACCGTGGACCGGACCCCCACCAGCTCGCCCACGCCGGGGCCCTGCACGCCGGGTTGCAGGCCACGGACGCGCTGCTGGTCCGGACCGCGGAACAGATCGACGCGGACCCGAAGTCGGACCACCGGACGGCGGCGTGGACGGCGCGGGCCGTGGTCGAGCAGACCTGTCGCACGGTGCTGGACGTCGCCCCGCGGGTCGCCGGAGTAACGGCGCTGAGCCGAGGTGGGACGCTGGCTCAGCGGCTCGCCGACCTGGGCGTGTACGTCCGCCAGCACCACGGCGAACGCGACCTCGCGGCCCTCGGCGCAGCGGTTCTGGCCACCGGGGACCTCGCCACCCGGGACCTCGCCATCGGGGCCCCTGTGACGGAGAACCAGGGTGCGGGCGGGCGCGACGGATCGGCGGCCCGATGAGCGAGCTTGCGAGCGAACCATCGGGCAGCGCCCGCGCTGTGACGCCTCGCCCGGGACCGAGCTCGCGCAGCGAGGGAGAGCGATGAGCCGGGCCGTCGGCGGACCGACCGTGCCCGACCCGCTCGACGCGCCCGGCCTCTGGCGCGACGCGATCGACCACCACGCGCCCCGGACGATGAGCCCGCCGACCGGGCGGCTCGTGGTCGTCGCCGCCCACCCGGACGACGAGACCCTCGCCGCCGGCGGGTACGTGCGGGCCGCGCACGCCGCGGGCTGCGCGGTCGAGATCGTGATCGCGACGGACGGCGAGGGCGCGTTCCCGGACGCGACGGCCGCGGCCCAGGCCGCGCTCGGCCGCACCCGCCGCCGCGAGCTGGAGGACGCGCTCGGCGTCCTCGGCGCCGAGGACGTCCCGGTGCACTGGCTGGGCCTGCCGGACTCGGGCCTCGAGGAGGTGGAGTCGACGCTGGCCAAGGAGCTGGAACCGCTCCTGCGGCACGCCGACGCCTACCTTGCGCCCTGGTCCGGCGACCCGCACCCGGACCACGCCGCCGCCGGCCGGGCGGCGGCCGTCGCCGCGCCCGTCACCGCCCACGGCTGGGGCTACCCGATCTGGGCGCTCGCCTGGGAACGCCCGGACCAGGACCGAATCCCCTGGTCACGCGCCTACCTCCACGTCATGAGCGAAGCGGACCGGGCGGCCAAGCGCGCCGCGATCGGCCGCTTCACCTCGCAGCTGGAACCCGCGCCGGACGGCGGCCCGCCGATCCTGCCCCCCGAGGTGCTCCGGTTCTTCGACACCGAGCGCGAGCTGTTCTTCCGCGAGCCCCGGGCGACCAGCGCGCCCGCGGACCGCTTCGCGACCCTCTACTCCGGCGGCGACGGCGACCCCTGGCAGACCCGCACGAGCTGGTACGAGATCCGCAAGCGTGCGGTCCTGCTCGCCTGCCTGCCCCACGCCCGCTACACCCACGCCGCCGAGCCGGGATGCGGGACCGGGGCACTGACCCGCGAGCTCGCCGGCCGCTGCGACGCCGTCACCGCATCGGACTACACCGCGCAGGCCGTCGCCGCGACCGCCGAGGCGACGCGGGGACTCGCGGGTGTCACGGTCGAGCACCGGGCCCTGCCCGATCCCGCGGCGCTGCCCGCCGGGATCGACCTCGCCGTCCTCAGCGAGGTCCTCTACTACCTTTCCGCCGCCGACCTCGACGCCACCGTGGACCGGCTGGCGGACGCGGTCGTCGCGGGCGGGGACGTCCTCGTGGCGCACTGGCGCGGTTGGCCGGCGGAGGCCCCGCAGGACGCGGAGGCCACCCACCGACGGCTGCGCGAGGACCCCCGATTCGACATCCTGCTCGAGCACACGGACGCGGAGTTCCTGGTCCACGTGCTGCGCCGCCGGTGACGCGGATCGACGCCGTCGGGGTCGTCGTCCCGGCCCACGACGAGCAGGACCGGATCGGGGCCTGCCTCACGGCCGTGGTCGACGCGCTCGCCGCGCTTCCGGACCGGGTCGTCACGACGGTGTGCGTGGTGCTGGACCGCTGCTCCGACCGCACGGAGGACCGGGCCCGGGAGGCCGCCCGCCTTCCACTCGTCGACCTGGTCCCGAACCGGGTCCGGGTGACCGTCGGCGAGGTGCGCAACCGCGGCGTCGCCCGGCTGCTGGCCCGCCTCGGAGGCGTCCCCGCCGAACGGACCTGGCTGCTCAGCACCGACGCCGACACCGTCGTCCCGCGGACGTGGGCGCTCGATCACCTGCGACACGCGGACCGGGGCGCGGACGGCGTCGCGGGGCTGGTGGACCTCGACGACCCGGCCGCCCTCTCCCCGATCGCGCTCCGCCGCTACGCGCGGCTGATCGAGGCCGGGGCGGACGTCGGCGGCGGGCACGGGCACGCCTACGCGGCGAACCTCGGCGTCCGGGCGGCGTCCTTCCTGCGGGTCGGGGGCTTTCCGGCGGTCGCGCACGGCGAGGAGCACGCCCTGCTGGAACGACTGCGCGCGCACGGGCACCGGGTCGTCTCCCCGTCGGACGTCCGGGCCCGCACCTCCGCCCGTCGCCGGGGCCGGGCGGTGGGCGGGCTGGCGGACCTGCTGGACAGCCTGCACGAGCTGCCCGCGT
>NZ_JAODNI010000077.1 GCF_025465255.1 Pseudonocardia sp. | reverse complement strand
CGACGCCGCCGCCGGCCTCCGCGGCCCCGACGGCCGCGCGGCGTTGCCGGCCCTCGAGCCCGTCGCCGTCGTCGCCCTCGCCGACGAGCTGCGCCCGGAGGTCGCCGAGACCATCGCGCGGTTCCGGGAGGACGGCGTCGCGCTGAAGGTGCTCTCCGGCGACGACCCGCGCACCGTCGCCGCGCTGACCACCCAGGCCGGGCTCGACGCGGGCGAGCCGGTCGCCGGGGCCGACCTCGACGACCTCGACGACGCCGCCCTGGACGCCCTCGTCGCCCGGACCACCGTCTTCGGCCGCGTCGCCCCCGAGCAGAAGGAGCGCATCGTCTCCTCCCTGCGTCGCCGGGGCCGCTACGTCGCCATGATCGGCGACGGCGTCAACGACGCCCGCGCGCTGAAGAACGCCCAGGTCGGCGTGGCCATGCGCAGCGGCAGTGCCGTCACCCGCGACGTCGCCGACATCGTGCTCGTCGACGACTCGTTCGCGGCGCTGCTGCCCGCCCAGCGGGAGGGCCGGCGCATCATCAACGGGATCGCCGTGTCGATGTACGTCTTCCTCGCCCGCGTCGCCACCCAGGGCCTGGTCATCCTGGCGGTCACCATGCTCGGGCTGGGTTTCCCCTACTCCCCCACGCAGGTCGGGTTGACCCTGCTCACCGTCGGTGTGCCGACGCTGTTCCTCACCTTCTGGGCTCGGCCCACGCCGCCCGACGAGCACCTGCTGGGCAACCTCGCCCGGTTCGTCGTCCCTGCCGCGGTGCTCACCGCCGGCTTCGGGACCGCCGTCTACGCCTGGCTCTACCAGGCCGTCGCGCAGGGTTTCACCACCGGACGCACCCCGGCCGAGGTGATCACCGCGTTCGAGGGCTACACGGGCCTCACCTACGGCACCGACGCCGACTTCGCCGAGGCGGCGGCCACGCTCGGCGCACAGACCGGTTTGTCGACCTTCGTCTGCCTCGCCTCGTTCGTGCTCATCCTGTTCCTCGCCCCGCCCACCCGGTTCTTCGCCGCCTGGACCCGGCCGATCTCCGACAAGCGGCCGGCGATCCTCGTCGCGGTCCTCGTCGCCGCCTTCGTCGGCGTGCTGTTCGTCCCGGTCCTGTCGGACTACTTCGGGCTGACCGGCCCCGCCCGGCCCGTGTTCACGATCGTGCTGCCCGCGCTCGTGCTGTGGTTCGGCGCGCTGACCGTCGCCTACCGGTTCCGCCTGCTCGACCGCCTGCTGGGACTCGACAAGCTCCCCCGCCCGGCCCGGCCCGGTCGCTGACCCGGTCCTGGGTTCGGCGGTGTCGCGGCCGTCCGGCCGGGAGCAGGATGCACCGCATGAGTCTCAGAGTTCGCGAGTCGCTGCTGGGCGGGCTCGACGAGGTGCGGCACGAGCCCCTCGCGAAACGCATCCGGGCCGAGCTGGACGGCGCCACCGTCGTCGACACCACGCACGCCGTCCTGGTGTGGGAGCCCCGCCGGGTGGTGCCCAGCTACGCCGTCCCGACTCGGGACCTCCACGCCCGGCTCGCGCCGGCCGGGCCCGCAGCGGTGGCCGGCGACGACGTCGGCAAGCCCTTGCCCGAGGTGTCCCGGCGCCCGGTCCTCGACCCGTCGATCCCGTTCCGCATCCATTCCACCGAGGGGGAGGCGCTCGACGTCCAGGGCGACGACCGGACCCTCCCCGCGGCCGCCTTCCGGCTCGCCGACCCCGACCTGACCGGCTACGTCGTCCTCGACTTCACCGCCTTCGACACCTGGTACGAGGAGGACGAGGTCACCGTGTCCCATCCCCGGGACCCGTTCCACCGCATCGACGTCCTCGCCAGCTCACGCCACGTGCGGCTCGAACTCGACGGCACCGTGATCGCCGAGTCCACGAGGCCCGTCCTGCTGTTCGAGACCACGCTGCCGACCCGCTACTACCTGCCGCGCGCGGACGTCCGCGCCGAGCTCGTCCCCAGCGCGACCCGGACCCGCTGCGCCTACAAGGGCGAGGCGTCCTACTTCTCCGTCACCCTCGACGGTCGTACCGTGCCCGACCTCGCCTGGAGCTACCCCGCCCCGCTGCACGAAGCCGGGCACGTGCGGGACCTCGTCGCCTTCTTCGACGAGAGGATCGACGTCGTCCTCGACGGCGAACCGCGCACCCGCCCTGTCACCCCCTGGTCCTGACCGCCGCGGGACGAGACGTGGGCCGCTGTGCTCAGGCCGCGGCGGGGGCCGGCTCGCCCGCCCAGGCCCGCAGCCGGCGCGGGAGGACCACCGTCACCGTCGTGCCCGCGCCCGGCGCGCCCTCGAGCACCGTCCGGCCGCCGCCGTCCCCGACGACCTGCTCGACGAGCAGCAGGCCGATGTGGCCGGGCCGGCGGCGCCGGCCCGGGTCGAGGCCCACGCCGTCGTCGGTGACGGACAGTTCGACCGTCTCCCCGGGTCCGCCGGCGACGCGCACCCGGACGTTCTCGGCCTCGGCGTGCCGGAAGGCGTTGCGCAGCAGCTCCCCGGCGACCCGGTGGAGCAGGACGGCGGTGCCCTCGGGCAGCCCGTCCACCCCGCCGACCTCGATCGACACCCGCGGCTCGCGCTCCTCCGCCACCCGGCCGGGGCCGCTGCGCAGCTGCGCGACCAGGTCCTGCAGCGCCCCGGCCAGGTCGTCCGCGATCGGGCCCGGTCCCACGAGCTCGCTGAGCAGCGCGCGCAACCGGCGCACGTCGTCCGCGACCACCTCGTGGGCGTGGTCCAGGAGCTCCCACGGGATCTCGTCGCCGGACCGGCGGCCCTCCGCGCGGAACGCCTCCATCAGCAGGCTCGCGCCCGCGAGGTCCGGGATGACGCCGTCGTGCAGGCGCTGCGCGAGGTCCCGGCGGGCGCGCTCCGCGGCCGCGAGCCCGTAGTTCCGCACGGCCCGCTGCTCGGCGCGGTCGCGTTCCATCCGCCGGGCGAGCGAGATCGACAGCGGGACGGTGGCGAGGGCGAGCAGCACCAGGCCGGCCATTACCAGCGGCACCAGCACCGTGACGGCGTGCCGGGTGGTGGCGCCGACGTCGACGGGGACGTAGACCTCGAGCCTCGTGTCGTTGCCACCCGCATCCCGGAACCCGAAATAGACCTCGAACCGCTCTCCCGGCAGGCTCCGCTCGTAGGCGTGCTCGGGGTCGTCCGGCACCTGCTGCACCACCACCTCGCCGCGGTCCAGGCGCGCGGCGAGATCAGGGTCCAGCCGGCCGCTGCGCCCCTCGACGCGCTGCTCGTCGGAGAAGACGATCCGCGCGACGTCGCCGGAGACGGTGAAGACCTTGACCCGTTCGACCATGCCCGAGCCCAGGAACGGCGCCAGGTCGGCGACCAGCTCGTCCCGGGAGAAGCCGCCGGGCCGCTCGTAGTCCCGCTCGGACAGCGGGACCAGCACCGCGGACGCGAGCTGGCGCGCGACCCTCTCCGCCGTCCGGTGCGCGTCGTCCTCGGCGAACCGCCAGACGCCGACGCCCAGCAGCCCGGACACGACGACCGCGACGACGGCGGTGAGCAGGACGTGCCGGACCAGGGTCCGGCGCAGCAACGGCCCGGCCACGCGGACGGACATCTAGTACCGGGACCCGAGCGAGATGAGGCCGAGGCGTTCGGCGGAGACGACGGCACCGAGCTGGCTGTGCACGCCGAGCTTCGCCATCACGGACTTGATGTGGTCCCGGGTGGTGTGCAGCGAGATCCCCAGCGCCGTGGCGATCCGGTTGGCGTCCAGGCCCTGCCCGAGCTGGCGCAGCACGTCGTACTCGCGGTGGGTCAGGCCGATCCGCGCCGCGGGCAGGCACGCCTCCGCCTCGACGACGGGGCGCGCGGCGTCGGCGTTCCGCACGGCGGCGAGGATCGTGGCCAGCGCCGCGTCCTTGCCCAGGAACGCGACCGCGCCCGCGGCGAGGGCGCGGTCGGCCAGGTCCGCGCGGGGGTGCGCGGTGAGCACCACGATCCGGGCGTCCGGGCGCAGCTCGCGCAGCCGCGGGATCAGGTCCAGCCCGCCCGCGTCCGGGAGCTGCAGGTCGACGACGGCCACCGCGAAGTCCACCGCCGCGGCCTTGGCCAGACCCTCGCGCGCGGTGTGCGCGACCGCGACGCAGTGCAGGTCCGGCTGCAGGCCGAGGCTGAGCTCGAGCAGGTCGGTGAACACCCGGTGGTCGTCCAGGAGGAGGACCGGGATCCGGCCCGGTGTCTCGGGTGGGGGCAGCACCCCCTAATACTAGGGAGCCGAGCCTCACTTGTAGAAGCCTAACCTTCCTTTCGAGCCGGCGCGGGCTCGTCGACACCCGCGCTGGACGGCCCCGCCCACCGTTGAAGAAGGAGCCCTCGTGCGCCCCGCCAGACGTCACCTGATCGCCGCCGCGGCCGCCGTTGCGGCGCTGTCGCTCACCGCCGCCTGCGGTGGCGGCGCGTCCACGACCGCCGCCGCGCCCGCCTCCGACACCGCGCTGGTGCTCTACAACGCCCAGCACGAGGAGGTCGGGCAGGCCTGGGCCGACGCCTTCACGGCGAAGACCGGGGTGAAGGTCGAGGTCCGCAACGGCAGCGACTTCGAGCTGGCCAACCAGATCGTCGCCGAGGGCGCGGCCTCCCCGGCCGACGTGTTCATCACCGAGAACTCCCCCGCGATGTCGCTGGTGTCGAGCAAGGACCTGTTCGCGCCGGTCGACGCGGCGACCAAGGCCCAGGTCCCGGCGCAGTACTCGTCGAGCAAGGGCGACTGGGTCGGTGTGGCGGCGCGCTCCACCGTCTTCGTCTACAACTCGGCCACGCTCACCGACGCCCAGCTGCCGGCGTCGATCATGGATCTGGCGAAGCCGGAGTGGAAGGACAAGTTCGGCATCTCGCCGAGCGGCGCGGACTTCCAGGCCATCGTGAGCGCCGTCTACCTGACCCAGGGCGACGCCGCCGGTGCGGCCTGGCTGCAGGGGATCAAGGACAACGCGAAGATCTACCGCGGCAACAGCACGATCATGAAGGCCGCCAACGCCGGCGAGGTCCCGGGCGGCGTGATCTACCACTACTACTGGTACGGCGACCAGGCCGACGGCGGCGCCAACAGCGCCGCGACGAAGCTCGAGTTCTTCGGCAACCAGGACCCGGGCGCGTTCCTGAGCGTCTCCGGCGGCGGCGTCGTGAAGGCGAGCAAGCACCCGGCCGAGGCCCAGCAGCTCCTCGCCTTCATGAGCGGCGCCGAGGGCCAGAAGATCCTCTCCGACAGCACCGCGCTCGAGTACAGCGTCGGCGGCGGGGTCGCCCCGAACCCGAAGCTCAAGCCGCTGGCCGAGCTGGACGCCCCGAACGTCGACCTGAACGCCCTCAACGGCCCGAAGGTCGTCGCCGAGATGCAGCGGGTCGGCCTGCTGTGATCCGGCCTTGATCAGGAGCCCTGCACGGGGTGGCAGCGCGGCGGGTACCGGTCTCCGGTACCCGCCGCTCCGCCTCGCCGTGGCCGTCGCGGTCGCCCTGCTGACCCTGCTCCCGCTCGGCTACGTCGTGGCCGGGGTCGTCGGCACCGGCCCGGCCGGGGTCGTCGCGCTCGTGTGGCGCCCGCGGGTCGGCGAGCTGCTGACGAACACCGTCGAGCTGGTGCTGCTCGGGACGACGGCGTGCGTGGTCGTCGGCACCGGCGCGGCGTGGCTCGTCGAGCGCACGGACCTGCCCGGACGGCCGCTCTGGACCGGGCTGATGGCCGCGCCGCTCGCCGTCCCCGCGTTCGTGAACAGCTTCGGCTGGTACTCCCTCTCGCCGGGTTTCGCGGGTCTCGACGCCGCCGTCCTGGTCACGACGCTGTCCTACTACCCGCTGGTCTACCTGCCGGTCGCGGCCGTGCTGCGCGGCACGGACCCGGCGTTCGAGGACATGTCCCGGGCGCTGGGCAACGGGCCCTGGCACACCTTCGTCCGGGTCGTGCTCCCCCAGCTCCGGCCCGCGCTGCTCGGTGGCGCGCTCCTGGTCGGCCTGCATCTGCTCGCGGAGTTCGGCGCGCTGCAGTCCCTGCGGTTCGACACTTTCACCACCGCGATCTACGACCAGTTCCAGTCGACGTTCGACGGTGCCGGGGCCACGATGCTCGCCGGTGTCCTGGTGCTGCTGTGCCTGCTGCTGCTGGGCGGCGAACAGCGGCTCGCCGGCCGGGCCCGGGTCGCCCGCGTCGGCTCCGGGGCGATGCGGCGCGCCGTCCCGCACCGGCTCGGCCCGGCCACCCTCCCGGCGATCGTGGCGCTGGCGCTGCTCGCGGTGCTCGCCCTCGGCGTCCCGCTCGGCTGCATCGCGTTCTGGCTGGCCACGAGCACGTCGACGGCCTTCCCGCTCGATGACCTGCTGCGCACGACCGCGACCTCGCTCGGCCTGGGGCTGCTCGGCGCCGTCGTGACGTCCGCGCTCGCGCTGCCCGTCGCCTGGCTTGTCGTCCGCCGCCGCGGCCGGATCAGCCGCCTCGTCGAGCGCTGCACCTACATCGGCAACTCGCTGCCCGGGATGGTCGTCGCGCTGGCGCTGATCACGGTCGCGATCCGGTTCCTGCCCGCGCTCTACCAGAGCACGGTGATGCTGCTGGCCGCTTACGCGGTGCTGTTCATGCCCCGGGCGATGGTGAGCCTGCGCACCGCGCTCGGCCAGATCCCCCCGGAGCTCGACGACGTCGGGCGCTCGCTCGGCGTCGGCTCCGCCGCGGTGCTCGCGCGCGTCACCCTCCCCCTGATCGCGCGGGGGCTCGGGGCAGGGTCGGCGCTGGTGTTCCTCGCGGTCGTCACCGAGCTCACGTCCACCCTGCTGCTGGCCCCCATCGGCACGCAGACCCTGGCCACCCAGTTCTGGAGCGAGTCGTCATCCATCCACTACGGCGCCGCGGCGCCCTACGCCCTGCTGATGATCCTGATCTCCGCCCCGGCCGCGTACCTGCTGACCCGCCGGAGCCGGGGGGAGGACACATGACGAACGGTCTGCATGTGACCGGCGGCCTGCAGGTGACCGGCCTGCGCAGGTCCTACGGTGCGGTGCCGGTGCTGCACGGCGTCGACCTCGAGGTCCCGCCCGGCACGCTGACCGCGGTCGTCGGGCCGTCCGGCTGCGGCAAGACGACGCTGCTGCGCCTCGTCGCGGGCTTCGACCGGCCGGACGCGGGCACCGTCGCGATCGGCGCGCAGGTCGTCGCCGGGCCGGGCGTCGCGGTTCCGCCGGAGCGGCGCCGCATCGGCTACGTGACGCAGGAGGGCAACCTCTTCCCCCACCTCACCGTGGCCGCGAACATCACCTTCGGGCTCCCGCGGCGCGAGCGCCGGGCCCGGCACCGGGTCGCCGAGCTGCTGGAGCTCACCGGCCTCGACGAGTCCTACGCCGGACGGCACCCGCACGAGCTCTCCGGCGGGCAGCAGCAGCGGGTCGCGCTGGCCCGGGCCCTGGCCCCGGCGCCGGAGCTCATGCTGCTCGACGAGCCGTTCTCCGCATTGGACGCCGAGCTGCGCGCCGACACCCGGCGCGCGGTCGCGGAGGCGCTGGCCGCCGCGGGGACGACGACGGTGCTCGTCACCCACGACCAGGCCGAGGCGATGTCCCTGGCCGCGCGGGCGGCGGTGATGCGGGACGGGGTGATCGTGCAGGAGGGCGTCCCCGCCGAGCTGTACCGCAGGCCCGCGGACCGGGGGGTCGCCGCGTTCCTGGGCGACGTCGTCGAGCTGCCGGCGATCTACGGGGACGACGGCGCGGACACCCTGCTGGGCCGGGTCGCGGTCGGGCACCGCAACGGCGCGGCGACGGTGTTCGTCCGCCCCGAGCAGATCGTGCTCACCGCCGCCGGCGACGGGGCCCCGGCCGACGTCCTGGACGTCGAGTTCTTCGGGCCGTTCGCGCTGGTCCGGGTGCTCGTCGGGAAGGACCTGCGGGTGACCGTGCGCTGCCCGGGGCACCTCGTGCCCGCGGTCGGGGAACGGGTGCGGGTGAAGGTCGCGGGCGGGGCGCTCTGAGCGGGTCGAACCGTTCGGTGCCGCGCTCCGTGTGGAGGGGTAGCAGGCGACCCCGACGCCGTGGGCCGGCCGCGAGCCGAAGGCAGGTACCACCATGGACGTGCACTCTTCCGGGAACGGGCGGCCCGGCACCGGGGCCGCGGCCCTGCTCGTCGGCCGGGTGCTCGGCGCCGTCCTCCTCCTGGCGATGGGCGCCATCCACCTGTACCTCGTGTTCACCGGGTTCGGGGGCCTGGTCGGCACCCTGTTCGTGCTCAACGCCGTCGGCGGGGTCGTCCTGGCGATCGCCGTGCTCGCCGTGCCGCGCCGCTTCCTGCCCCTCGCCGCCGCGCTCGGGTTCCTGTTCACCGCGGGGACCCTGCTCTCCCTGGTCCTCTCGTTGACCGTCGGGTTCCTCGGGGTCCGCGAGCAGCTCGACGCCCAGCTCGTGCCGACCACCCTCGTCGTCGAGTCGCTCGGGGTCGTCGTGCTCGGAGCCCTGACCCTCCTCGCCCTTCGGGCGCGCTCGCTCGATCCTCGTCGCCGGCCCGCACGCTGACGGCCCGGCCGCCGGCGCCGGGCGCGACCACGGCGGAGCGGAGCAGACTGGCGGGGTGGAGGACATCCAGGCCGAGACGCCGACGGCGGAGCAACACGCGCCCTGCACCGCTTCGAGGACGTCGGCGCGGCGCACCCCGGGCCATCCCGCGGCGCACGGCGGCGGCCTGTTCGGGCTCGCGCTGGGAGCGTTGGGGGTCGTCTTCGGCGACATCGGCACCAGCCCGCTGTACGCGATGCAGACCGTCTTCTCGATCGACGGCAACGCGGTCAAGCCCACCCCGGAGGACGTCTACGGCGTCGTCTCGCTGATATTCTGGTCCGTGACCCTCGTCGTCACGATCAAGTACGTGGTGTTCGTGCTGCGGGCGGACAACGACGGCGAGGGCGGCGTCATGGCCCTCGCCGCCCTGGTCCGCGGGGTGTCCGCCTCGAACGCCCGGCGCGCCGCCATCGCACTGTCCCTCGGTGTCGTGGGCGCGGCCCTGTTCTACGGCGACTCGCTCATCACCCCGGCCATCTCGGTGCTCTCCGCCGTCGAGGGCCTCGAGGTCGTCCGGCCCGATCTCGCCCGGGCCGTCCTCCCCCTCGGCATCGCGATCCTCACGGTGCTGTTCACCGCGCAACGCTGGGGCACCGGGCGGGTCGGGCGGCTCTTCGGGCCCGTCATGGTCCTGTGGTTCCTCACCCTCGTCGCGACGGGTCTGCCGCACGTCGTCGCCCGGCCCGGGGTGCTGCTCGGGCTCTCCCCGACCTACATCGTGTCGTTCGTCGTCGGCCACCCCTACACGGCGTTCATCGCCATGGGCGCCGTGGTCCTGGTCATCACCGGCGCCGAGGCCCTCTACGCGGACATGGGGCACTTCGGCCGCCGGCCGATCCGCGTCTCCTGGTTCGCGCTGGTCTTCCCGGCGCTGATCGTCAACTACCTCGGCCAGGCGTCGCTGATCCTCGACGACCCGGCCGCCGTCGCCAGCCCCTTCTACCTGCTCGCGCCGAGCTGGGCACGCCTGCCGCTGGTCGTGCTGGCCACCCTGGCGACGGTGATCGCCTCGCAGGCGGTGATTTCCGGTGCGTTCTCCGTCTCCCGGCAGGCGGTGCGGCTGGGGTTCCTCCCGCACCTGACGGTGCGGCACACCTCGGCCCGCGAGAGCGGCCAGATCTACGTCCCGGCCGTCAACTGGCTGCTCTTCGCCGGTGTGCTCGTCCTCATCGTGACCTTCCGGTCCTCCGAGCGTCTCGCCACCGCCTACGGCCTCGCCGTCACCGGGACCCTGCTGCTCACCACGACGCTGTTCCTCACCTACGCCGCCACCGCCTGGCGCTGGGCCCGCTGGAAGCTCGTGCTCGCCGCCGTGGTCATCGGCGGCGTCGAACTCGTCTACCTCGCCGCCAACCTGACCAAGATCACCCACGGCGGCTGGCTGCCCCTGGTGATCGCGGCGGTCATCGTCACGATCATGGCCACCTGGCAGCACGGACGGCGCGTCGTCACCGACCGCCGGATCGCCCTCGAGGGGCCGCTCACCGAGTTCGTCGACCACCTGCACGCAGAACGCGTCGCCCGGGTCCCGGGGACGGCCGTCTTCCCGCACCCGACCAAGCTGACCGCGCCGCTGGCGCTGCGCGCCAACGTCGACTTCAACCACGTCCTGCACGAGCGCGTGGTCATCATCTCCGTGGTCTCGGAGAACGTGCCCTACGTCCCGCTCGGCGAGCGGCTGGCCATCGACCAGCTCGGGCACACCGACGACGGCATCATCCACCTCTCCGCCCGGTTCGGGTTCCAGGACGACCAGGACGTCCCCGCGCTCCTCGCCGAGGCCAGGGGCCTGTCCGACGAGCTCGACATCGACCCCGCCGAGGCCTCCTACTTCCTCTCCCACATCACCATCGAACGCAGCGACCGGCCCGGCATGCGGACGTGGCGCAAACGGCTGTTCATCGGGCTCGCCCACAACGCCGCCACCCCGGCGTCCTACTTCAAGCTCCCGGTCGACCGCACCGTCGTCATGGGTTCGCGCATCGAGCTCTGATTCTGCGAACGGGGGGTGGTGCAGCCCGACCATCAGCGCTTTCATGGACGGTGGCCGACGGGTACGGCCGGTTTCCCTCCGACGGGCGGGCTCAGGGAGAAGGTCACGGGCCATGGCGACTCCTCCACGGCATCCGACGGTGCGCGACCGTCTGATCGCGGCGATCGTCGGAGTCGAGTTCCCCGCCGAGAGATGGCAGGTGGTCGCCTGCGCCGCGGCGGAGCGTGCGGACGTCATCACGTGCTCACGCCTGGCCCGGCTCCCCTGCCGCACCTACGCCGACATCGCGGAGGTCCTCGAGGCAGCCCTGCCGCCCGCCCGGTCGCCGACACCGGGCGGCCGGGGGACAGGCGCTCCCGCGACCTCGTTCCGCGTGATCCGAGGGCGTGGCCGGTCGTCGATCGCCTGAGCGCGAGGACGTCCTCGGCACCGGCCCCGGTCAGCCGATCCCGAAGAACCGGAGCATCTCCGCGGACGCGTCCGGCCCGGACGGGTCGGTGTAGGACCCGGCGGGGCTCCCCCCGAACCACGCGTGGCCGCCGCCGTGCACCGTCCAGGACTCCACGAGCACGACGCCGTCGGCGTCGCGGTGGACCGTCCGGGTGGCCGAACGGTCGCCGCCTCTCACCGTCGTGGTGTCGCACACCGACACCGCCACCGGTTCCAGCCGCGCCGCGACGATCTTCTCGGCGCTCACCGGCGCGACGATCCGGTCCCCGTCCCCGTGGAACACGATCAGCGGCACCCTTCCGCCGGGTACCGGCGAGCCCCCCGTCCGCATCGCCGTGAACGCCGATGCGACGTCCTGGGCGGCCCGGTAGCCGAGGCCGGAGTGGATGCCGGCGGCGGCGTAGAGCTCGGGGTGGGTCGCGGCCATCACCGCCGCCATCGCCCCACCCGCGGACAGCCCGGCCACGAAGACACGGCCCGGGTCCACCGCGAGATCGGCCATGACCGCGCGGGTGATGCCCGCGACGATCGACGGCTCCCCGCTCCCGGCCTGCTGGTCCGCCGGAGAGAACCAGTTCCAGTACCGGCCGCTGTTGGCCCGGCCGGACTGCTCCGGATACGCCACCAGGAACGTGTGCGCCTCGGCCAGCTCCGTCATCCGGGTGCCCGCCGCGCAGTCCGCGGCGTCCTGCCTGCCCCCGTGGAGCATCACGACCAGCGGGGTGGGCTCGCCGGTGTAGCCGGTGGGGACGTAGAGCTCGTAGCTGCGGGTCCCCGCCGGTTCGGTGTGGGCCAGCCGGCGGAGCTCGCCCCCCGGCGCCGCGGCCTGCGACGGCCCGGGACGCCCGGCCGTGTGCGGGCGCCAGGAGCGGGCGGCCGCCGGGAGTCCCGCGGAGGGGACGCCGAGCGCGCGGTGCAGGGTGGCGAGCGCGGCGGTCAGCTGCCCGCGGCGGGTCAGCCGCAGTGCTTCGGACATGCCGGTGAGACGGTCGTCGACCATCGAGAACCCCTTCGAAGGGCGTGCGCGATCGGCACCCGGACTGCGGGTGGGTGCCGCGGATGGGGACCGCCGGTTCTGGACGGTGGTGGAGGGTGCGGACGGGCTAGACGGTCCTGGAGGCCAGGGCCGCCTTGACCGCCCGTGGTGCCCGGAAGGCGCCGAGGACCTCCACGGTGGAGATCGTCGCCAGCGCGAGCTCAGGGGAGACGTCGTCGGCGACGGTGGCGAGGCCGAGGACCCTGACCTCGACGGTCTCCCCCGCGTTCCGGAGCCGCTCCAGCTCCGGGCGTCCGAGGTGCAGGGTGCCGAGGGTGAGGGTCCGCCGGGACACCGAGTCGTCCACGGCGCCCGCCCGGCTCTCCAGCTGGCGCCGGATGGCCGTGCGGATGAAGTCCGTCCGGTTGGCGTAGAACCCCTCGTCGACCAGGAGGTCGATCTGGCCCAGGTCCACCAGCCCGACGTTGATCGTGATCTTCTCGCTCTTGTCGACCTCGGCCATCGCTCACCTCCGTGGTGCTCGGCCAGCCTAGCACCATCCCGTGGGATGGCCCGGGGAATCCGATCGTGCGGCGCGGCGCCCCCCGCCGCTAGGTTGTGGGGCGTGAACCGCGTCGCCCTCCACCAGTCCACGGTCCATCCGATGAGCCCGGTGGACCTGGTCGAGATCGCGAGGAGGGCCGGGCTCGACGCCATCGGGCTCCGGGTCGCGGCCACCGCCGAGGCGCACGAGTGGTGGAGCCACGGGATCGGTTCGCCGATGCTCCCCGCGCTGGTCGACGCCCTGCTGGAGTCGCGGGTGACCGTCCTCGACATCGGGCGGGTCGAGCTCGGGCCGGAGCTTCGGTCCGTCGACTTCGCCCACCCGTACGTGCGGGTGCTCGAGCTCGGCACCCGGCTCGGCGCGCAGTTCGTCACCGCGCGGGCCGGCACCGGGGATCCCGCCGAGCTGTTCCCGCTGCTCGCCGAGCTGGCCGGCCGCTACCGGCTCCGGCCGCTCCTGACCGTCGTCCCCGGTACGCCGATCGACTCGGTGGAGCGGGCGATCGAGCTGGTCGGCGGGACGAGCGGCGGGATCGTGCTCGACGTCGACCCGCGCCGGGATCCCGCGGAGCTGGAGGAGTCCGTGGTCGAGCTCGGCGACCGCCTCGGCTACGTGCGGATCCTCGCCTCGGCCCTGGAGGACCTGCCCGAGGCCACCCCGGGCCTGCTCGCGACGCTGCCGCCGCACATCCCGATCGCCATCGGCGCGGACGAGCCCGGCCACCTCGGCTCGGACCAGGTCGCCCGGGCCACCGCGCTGCGGAGGACCGTCGACGCGATGCTCCGCCACCCGCGGGCGGGCGCGGCCGTCTGAGAGCCCTGTGTCGTCAGGTCGGCGCCTGCAGGGCCGCGCCCACGTGGTCGCGGGCCCGCGCGACGCGGGCCTCGGCAGGCGCGTGCCCGCGCAGGTCGACGGTGACGGTCACCGTCGCGCCGTCGCTCGTCGTCCTCGCCGGCAGCCCGGTGGCGCGCAGCAGCCGCAGCATCGGCGAGTTGCCGTTCAGCACGTCCGCGACCAGGTACTCCAGGCCGCGTTCCCGGGCGACGTCGACGATCCGCTCGACGAGCAGCCGCCCGACCCCGCAGTGCTGCAGGGCGTCGTCGACGACGACCGCGAGCTCGGCGGACGACGAGCCGCGCTCCCCCTCGTAGCGCACCACCGCCACCAGGTCCCCGCCGTCCCGCAGGGCGACGAGGGCGAAGCGCCACTCCTCGTCGACGTTCGTGAACCGGTGCACGACGCCCGGCGCCAGGTGGGGGCGGGCGCTGAAGTAGCGCCGGTAGATCGTGTCCGCGGAGAGCCGGGAGTGCAGGGCGACCAGGGCCGGCGCGTCGACGGGGCGGATCGGGCGCACCACCAGCCGGGACCCGTCGCGCAGCTGCAGTTCGTCGTGCATCAGGTGCTCCGTGCCTTCCGGACGATCTCCGCGGACGTCGTGAACGCCCGCTCGGCCGCCTCCGCGAGCGGCAGCGCCCGGAACTCCGGAGTGTTCACCTCGACGCAGTACGGGCCGGTGAACCCGGCCCGTTCCACCGCCTGGACCAGCCCGACCACGTCGAGCTCGCCCTCCCCCGGCAGCCGTCGGGTGGCGCGGGCGTTGACCAGGAAATCGTCGTGGACCCGCGGGCCGTCGTTGAGCTGGACCGCCGCGACCCCCGCTCCGGGCAGGTCGTGGAGCAGGCCGAGGGAGGCGCCGCCGTTGAAGAAGTGCCAGACGTCGACGAGCAGCCCTGCGTTGGGTGCACCGGACCGGCGGACCAGGTCGACGGCCGTGGCGTAGTCCCGGATCGCCGACCACGGAAACGACTCCACCGCGACCAGCAGGTCCCCCTCGGCGGCCCGGCCCGCGGCCTCGGCGAGGCGCTTCGCCGCCGCGACCGGGTCCAGCTCGCCACCGCGGAACTCCCCCGCGCTGACGTGCCGCCCGCCGAACGCGTCCGCGACGGCGGCGACCCCCTCTTCGCCGGACCCCTCGTCGTCGAGGGCCCACCCGGCGAGGAACTCGATCTCCACGACCCGCAGTCCCGCGGCCGCGAGCACGTCGCGCATGCCGTCGACGTCGAGCCCCGCGGCCACGGTCCGGGCGAGGTCGTCGACGTGCAGCCCGATCCCGGTGAACCCGGCCGCGGCGGCCGCCTCGCAGCGCGCGGGGAAGCCGTGCCGCGGCGGTTCACCGAAGCCCGCCCCGGTGAGGGTGAAGAAGCTCGCGACGAACTCGGGGCCCGGATCCGGTTCAGCCACGGTAGGCGGTGACCTCGATCATGAACCGGGCCTTCTCCCCCGGGCGCCCGAACGCCGACGACTCGATCGCGGACCGGGCCGGGCGGTGCTCGCCGAAGCGCTCCGCCCACACCTGATTGAACACCGGCCGGTCCGCCTGCAGGTCCCGCATGACGATGCCGACCCGCACCACGTCGGTGATCTCCGCGCCGCCGGCCCGCAGGATGACCTCGAGGTTCCGGAACACCTGCTCGGCCTCGGCCCGCGCGTCCCCGGGGATCGCGTGGCCCGCGCCGGGATCGGCGCCGAACAGGGCCGACACGTAGATCCAGCCGCCGGCCTCGACGGCCTGGGGCACCGGTCCCGTGTGCGACGGCGCGTCGTCGGTGTGGATGACCTGCACTGCTGCTCCTCCTACTCGGGGTCGGGGTGGTCGGTCGGCCGCTGCCACGACACGACGAGCTCGCGACGCGCGCCGAAACGTTCGAGGTGGCGGGCGAGCACGTCCTCGACGTGGGCCAGGCCCTCGGCGTCGTCCGCCGCCGCGTCGAGCACGAGGCCGTAGGCGGTGGGCCGGACCGTCCCGGTGCCGTAGGCGAACACCAGGCGCCCGCCGTCGGGCGCGCCCTCCACCGGCTCGACGGTGTTCTTCCGGCCGAGGTGGGCGAGGAGCTGCTTGGCGTAGCGCACCGCCGCGTCGGTGGGGACGACCGCCGTCGAGGTGGGCACGTCAGGCGCCGTGGATCTCGATCGCGCCCAGCTGATCGAACTCGAAGGTGACGCTGCGGTCCGCGACGACGGGGACGGGCGCGGTCACGCCGCCGGAGAAGACGATCTGCCCGGCCCGCACCTTCTCCCCCTCCGCCCGGAGCTGGTTGGCCAGCCAGGCGACCGACGCCGCCGGGTGCCCCATCACGGCCGCACCCGCCGCGGTCATCGCCACGTCGCCGTCGACCCGCACGACCGCGCCGAGCAGCCGGAGGTCCTCGAGCTCGTGGGGCCGCCGCGCGATCGGCCCGAGGTAGAACGCGCCGGCGCTGGCGTTGTCCGCGACGACGTCGGAGAGCGTGAACTTGAAGCTCTCGTACCGGGAGTCCAGCACGTCGACGGCGGCGAACACGACCTCGGTGGCGGCGAGGACGGACGTGATCGTCGCGGGCGCCTCGACGTCGCGGGCCAGCAGGAACGCGATCTCGCACTCGACGCGCGGGTGGATGAACCGGTCGAGCCGGACCGGCTCGCCGTAGCCGGAGAGCATGCCGCTCGTGACGCGCCCGTAGAGCGGGGCGTCGAGGCCCATGGCCTGCTGCTTGTTGCGGCTGGTGAGCCCCAGCTTCCAGCCGACGAAGGTCTCCCCGGCGTCGAGCTTGGACTGCACGAACGCCTTCTGCGCGGCGTAGGCCGTCTCCACCGGGATGTCCGGGTGGTCCTCGCTGAACTGTGCGATCCCCTTGCGTTCCCGCTCGGAGGTGATCAGGACGTCCGCGATCTCCTGGGCGGTGATGCTCATGCCGTGCCTCCGGCCTGGGCGGATCCGGTCGAGAAACGAACGGTGACCGCCCCGAGGTGCGCGAACTCCGCACGGAAGACGTCGCCGGGCTGCACCGGCACCATCTTGTGCACCGCCCCGGGCAGGACGACGTCGCCCGCCTTCAGCCCGGATCCAAGGCTGCCGAGCTTGTTGGCCAGCCAGGCGACGCAGCGGGCCGGGTTGCCGAGCGCGGCGGCGCCGGCTCCGGTGTCGAGCAGCTGTCCGTGCCGGGAGACGACCACGCCGAGCAGCCGCAGGTCCAGCTCCACGACCGGGCGCATCCGGCCGCCGAGCACCAGCAGCCCGGACGACGCGTTGTCCGCCACCGTGTCCACCAGCTTGATCTTCCAGTCGGCCACCCGGCTGTCGACGATCTCGACGGACGGCAGTGCGCCCTCGATCGCGGCGAGCGCCCGGGCACTGGTGACGCCCGGGCCGGCGAGGTCCTCGGCCATGACGAACGCGAGCTCCGCCTCGACCCGGGGCTGCACGAGCCGCCCGAGATCGATCAGGTCCCCGTCCTCGACGATCATCTCGTCGGTCAACACGCCGAAGTCCGGCTCGTCGACGCCGAGCATCTCCTGCATCGGCTTCGAGGTCAGGCCCACCTTGCGGCCGATGATCCGCTGGCCCTCCTTGACCCGGCGGTCGATGTTGAGGGTCTGGATCGCGTACGCGTCGGTGACGTCGAGGTCGGGATGCCGGTCGGTCAGCGGTGCCACGGGCGCGGCGGTCCGGTCGGCGGTCCACAGCTCGTCGGCGAGGTCCTGCTGTACGAGGGCGGGTTGCACCTCCGCAGCGTCGCCGGGACGGCGGGGCCGGGCAACGGGAGGTCCCGCAGCTTCCGTGCAGTGGGAACGCCCGGCCCGTCGCTCAGCCGTCGACGAGCTCCTCGAGTCGTCCCGCGAGCTGGCGCCGCGAGGTGACGCCCAGCTTCTGGAAGGCGTTGCGGAGGTGGTACTCGACCGTCTTCACGCTCACCACCAGCTCCGCCGCGAGGTCCCGGTTGCTCCGGCCCGCCGCGGCCAGCCGGGCGACGACCAGCTCCTGGGAGGTCAGCCCGGCCCGGTCCCGGTTGCGGCGGGCCGCCGGGTCCAGCCCGGACGCGGCGAGCTCCTTGTCGCAGCGCTCGACATAGGGCTCGGCGCCGAGGGCGGCGAACCCCTCCTGCGCCTCGACGAGCAGGTCCAGGGCCCTGCGCCGGCGCCCGGCCCGCCGGTGGAAGGCGCCGGCGGCGAGCCGGGTGCGGGCCCGGTCGAACGGGAACGGCACCCGGTCCACGGCCTCCAGGGCCTGCGCGAACGCCGCGTCGGCCCGGTCCGGGCGACCGGCCGCGGCCTCGACCCGGCCCCGGGCCCGGGCCAGCCGGGCGATCGACGACAGCCGCCCGCGCTCCGCCGCGCGCGTCTCGTGCGGGCGCAGCAGCTCGTCGGCCTCGTCGTGCCGGCCGACCCCGGCCAGCGCCTCCGCGTAGAGGTCCGCCCAGGCCCAGAAGCCGGGCTCGTTCGCGCCGGCCCGGTGCGGGAACCTCCGGACCGGGTCCAGCGCGGCCAGCACCGCGGCCCGGTCCCCGCGGGCCTCGGCCAACCGGGCCCGGGACATCGCGATCGCGACGACGGACCGCTCGTAGTCCCCCACGTCCGCGGCGTCGATCGCCGCCTGCGCCGCCGCCCATTCACCACGTCCCGCCGGGACGAGCGCGGCGACCCCGAGCACCATCGAGCGGGTGAACGCCAGGTCGGACTCCTCGTTGATCGCGACGGCGCGTTCGGCGTGGAGGACCGCGTCGTCCCAGGCCCCGGCGAGGTACTCGGCCCGGGCGAGGAAGGCGAACGCGTACGCCGCCGTGTTCAGCACGCCCAGCCGCGACGCCGTCGCCGCAGCCGACGCGAGGTCCTCGCGGGCGCCGTCCAGGTCGTCGTCGACCAGCCGGAGCAGCCCGCGGGCCGAGCGCGGCTCCAGCCAGGCGAACGGCGGATCACCCGGGCGCTCCTCGGCCCCCGCCGCCGCGGCGAAGGACTCGGCGGCCCGGCCGCTGTAGCCGAGCCCGTGGGCGAGGTAGGTCTGGGCCGCCCAGCGCGTCGTCGTGTCCGGGCCGGTCAGCGCGAGCGCCCGCTCGCACCAGAGGGCCGAGCCGGGCCCGTCGAGCCGCCCGTAGCGGTGCACGGCGTTCTGGAAGGCGATCGTCGCCGCCGTCTCGGGGTCCGTGTCCTCCGAACACGCCTTCCAGGCACTCGCGAGCAGCGACTCCGCGGTCGCCGGGTCCCCCGTGGCCATGGCCAGCGAGCCGAGCACGCTGTCCCGCAACGGCCCGGGCTCGAACCCGGCCACCTCGTCCGCGAACGCCGCGGCCCCGGCCGCGTCCCCGTTCTGCAGCAACCAGTTCACCGCCCGCAGCAACCGGGTCTGCCCGTCCCCCCGCCGGTCCGGGCTGAGCCGGGACGCCTCGACGAGATGGGCCACGGCGCTCGGCCAGGACTGCCGCCTGGCCTCCCGGTCCGCGAACCTCTCCAGGTCCGCGGCGAGCGTCGCGTCCGGCTCGACGGCGGCGCTCACCCGGTGCCGCAGGACCACGGAAGCGAGATCGATCTGCTCGCCCTCGGCCCCGGCCGCCCCGCCGTCCGACGGGCCGGCCGCGGCGACGAGCTCGGCCGCCCGCAGGTGCAGCGCGCTGCGCGGGGCCGCACCGAGCGCGTCGTAGATCGCCGAGCGCACGAGGGGATGGGGAAAGGCCACCATCCACGGCTGCCGGGCCCCGGAGGCGGACAACAGTCCGTGCACGCCGGCGTCGTCGACCGCGACGAGCGGCTCCGGGACCTCGGCGAGCGCCGCGGCCAGCGGGAGCGGGCAGCGCAGGCCGAGGACCGCGGCGGCGTCCAGCAGCCGCCGCGTCGCGGGCGCGCAGGCGGCGCACCGGTCCCGCACGAGCAGCCGGAACGAGCGCGGGGACGGCAGCGGCCGCTGCCCGGCGCCCCACTCTCCCGGCGGGAACTCCTCCAGCACCGCCGTCGCGTGCAGGGGGTTGCCCTGCGTGCCGTGCCGCAGCCGGCGGACCGCGCTGACCGGGAAGCGGTCGATCCCGAGCCCGGCGGCGAGGCTGCGCAGGTCCTCGTCGCCGAGGCCGCGCAGGCGGAGCTCGCTGCCGCGGTGGCCGGTGACGAGGCGGCGCAGGCTCGCCGGGAGCAGGTCTGCCCCGTCGTCCCGGACCGCGACGACGGCGAGCACGGGGTCCGCGACGAGCCTGCGGAGGGCGAAGATCAGGGCCTGCAGCGACGGCGCGTCCGCCCACTGCGCGTCGTCGACGACCAGGACGACCGGGCGGCCGGACTCGAGCCGGTCCAGCAGCGTGAGCAGCCGGGTGCCCACCGAGATCGCGTCCTCCAGCGGCTCCGGCTCGCCGTCGCCGAGGGTGGGCGTGACCGCGTCCCGCAGGTCCCTGCCGGCGCGCCCGGCGGAGCGCGCGAGCTGCTCGATCACGCCGTAGGGCAGCAGCGTCTCGGTCTCCTCGCCGCTGGACCGCAGCACGACCGGTTGCGGGCCCGTGCCCGGATCGGCGAGGAAGTTCTCGATCAGGGCCGTCTTGCCGATCCCGGCGGGTCCCTCGATCTGCACGACGTGCGGGATACGGTTCCCGACCTCGGCGAGCCGTGCGCACAGCGCGGCCAGCTCGGCGCGACGCCCGACGAAGGGGACCACCGGCACCTCCCCGACCACAGCGGGGCCGCGGCGCCCCGGGAAGGGGGAACCCTACCGCCGCGGGGGCGCGATCCGTCCGTTGTGAGAGCCGTCGGCCCCGGGGTCCGGCTCCTCCGGCGCGGGCAGCGGTTCGGACCCGGGCGGCGCCTCGGTGTCGAGGACGATGCGGTGCAGCTCCATCGCCGCGCCGCCGGCGACCACGCCGTCGTGCCAGTACGCGGCGACCTCCCGGCCCATCCCGGGGTCGTCGGTGTCCAGCACGACGAGGCCGTCGGTGTCGGCGGTCTCCAGCGCGACGCCGTTCAGCATCCCGACCCCGGCCCCGGCCCGGACCAGCGCGAGCACGGTGAGCGGGCTGTCGACGGCCGCGCGCGGCTGGGCGGCGAGGCCCCGCTCCGCCAGCATCGCGACCGCTTCCGGGACCGTCTCGGACGCCGCGCCGCACACCACCAGCGGATACTGCACGAGCTCCTCGGCACGGACCCCACCGTCGTGCCGGGCCAGCTCGTGGTCGGGGCGTACGACGATCCGCATGCGCTCCCGCCAGAGCATCCGTTCGCACACCCCGGGGGGCAGCGGACCGTCCACCTTCGGCAGCACCGCGAGCACGTACCCGTCGGGCAGCGGCACGTTCCCGTCGGGCGCCGCCGAGCGCTGGGTCAGCGCGAGCCGCACCCCCGGGAAGCGCTGGACCAGCTCGCCCAGCACCTCCGGGAACATCGCCGACCCGAGGCACGGCGTCGTGAGGACGCGGAGCGCCTCCGCGTCCATCCAGCGCAGCGCACCCACTGCCGTCCGCGCCGACCCCACCCGGGCGACCAGGTCCCTGGCGTAGCGCACGAAGACGTCGCCGGCGGCGGTCAGCGTCGCCGGCCGCCGGGTACGGTCGATGAGCTGCACGCCCAGGTCCCGTTCCAGCGCCGCGATGTGCGCGCTGACCCGCGACTGCGACCGGTGGACCTGCTCCGACGCAGCCGTGAACCCCCCACGGTCCACGACCGCGAGGAACGTCTCCAACCAGTCGAGCTCCACGCGCCCGAGCCTCCACCGTGCGGATCGGGTTGCGCCCCGGTGACGGACCCCAGTTTTCCCGGCCTAAACCCCAGTGCCCGATTCGTCCATGCGTGTTGCGGATGGTGTCCCCGGGATGACGCTCTGGCTCTTCGGCCATACGGTCGTGTTCGCTGAGCTGTGAGTCAGCTCACGTATTTCGTACGGTACGGGCGCCAACGCCGGGGCCCGTGCGGATGACCGAGGAGGACGTAGTGGCCGGCAACTCCACCGAGTCGGGTAGATCCGTGACCAGCAAGATCACCTCGATCCTCATGACCTTCACCGAGGGGAGCGAGCACTCGTTGACCGAGATCGCCCGCCTCGCCGGGCTGCCGATCTCGACCGCCCACCGGCTCACCTCCGAGCTGGCGTCGTGGCGCCTCCTGGAGCGGACCGACGACGGGCTCTACCGTGCGGGCCTGCCGCTGCGGATGATCGGGACGGGCGACGCGTGCCCGCCGAGCATCGCCGAACGCGCCCCCTGCGTGCTGGAGGACCTCTCGGCCGCCACCAAGAGCCGGGCCCGGCTCGGGGTGCTGAGCGAGCTCGAGGTGGCCTACATCGAGAAGCAGCCGGGCCACCGGCCCGTCACCGGATTCTCCGCGGCGGCGACCCTGCCCGCCCACCCGACCGCGCTCGGCCGCGCGCTGCTGGCCTTCTCCCCGGCGAGCACCGTCGAGCTGACGATCATGCGCGGGCTCCGCCCCTACACGCCGCACACCGTGACCTCTCCCGAGCGGCTGCGCCGGGCCCTCGGGGTCACGCGGCTCACCCGGGTCGCGGTGACCCGGTTCGAGCTGGAGCCCACGACCTCCGCCGTGGCGATGCCCGTGTTCGGGCCGGGCGGGGACGTCGTCGCCGCGATCGAGCTGACCGTCCGGGACCTCGGCCGGGAGCTCCAGCCGGTGATGGCGGCGCTCGCGATCGCCTCGCGCAGCCTGTCGCGCGAGCTCGCCGGCGACGCGCGCACCGCCCGGGACGGCGACCCCGTCCGGAGCGATCAGGTCCTGACGTAGTCGCCCGGACCGGGGCCGAGCACCGGGTGCGCGGCGCTCCCCATGGAGGGCGGCGCGACCTGCGGCCCCGAGTGCTCCGCGGACCAGACGGCCCAGTCCTCCCACCACGACCCGCTCCGCCGGACGGCCTTGGCGTGCCACTCGGCGGCCGACGCGGGCGTGTCCTCGGCGAGCATGTGCCAGGCCTTGGGGCCGGGCGGGCTGACGATCCCGGCGATGTGTCCGCCGCTGCCGAGGACGAAGCGCACCGGCCCGCTGACGAGTCCCGCGGTCTTGTAGGCGGACTGCCAGGGCACGATGTGGTCGTTGACCGCGCTCACAACGTAGGTCGGGGACTTGATCACCCCCAGGTCGACGACGGTGCCGCCGATCTCCAGCGTGCCCGCGGCGAGCTTGTTCCGCACGTAGAAGTTCCGCAGGTAGAACGCGTGCATGGCGGCCGGCATGCGGGTGCTGTCGGCGTTCCAGGCCAGGATGTCGAACGCCGGCGGGGTCTGACCCATGAGCCAGTTCGAGACCACGTAGTTGAAGATCAGGTCGTTCGCCCGCAGGATGTCGAACGTCCCGGCCATCGTCCGGCCCTCGAGGGTGCCCTCGCGCTTCATCTTCCGCTCGAGCTTGTCGACCGTCCGGGCGTCGGTGAACGCGCCGAGCGCACCCGGCTCGGAGTAGTCCAGCATCGTGTTGAGCAGCGTGAGCGTGCCGATCCGGTCGTCCCCGGCCTGGGTCAGGTAGGCGGCGGTGATCGCCGTCATCGCGCCGCCGAGGCAGAGCCCCACGATGTCGATCTTCTCGGCGCCGGTGATCTCCGTGATGACGTCCAGGGCGGTCTTCGGGCCGTGCACCAGGTAGTCGTCCATCGTGGTGCCCGACATGTCCTTCGTCGGGTTCTTGTAGCTGATCGCGAACACGGTCCGGCCGTGCCGCACCGCCCACTCGACGAAGCTGCGGTCGGGGGCGAGGTCCATGACGTAGTACTTGTTGATCCATGGCGGGCTGCACAGCAGCGGCGTCGCGTGCACCTGGTCGGTCTGCGGCTCGTACTGCAGCAGCTCCATCAGCTGGTTGCGGTAGACGACCTTCGCGGGCGTCACCGCGAGGTTGCCGCCCACCTCGAAGCCGCTGGTGTCGACCTGACGGGGCCGCCCGCCGTTGTGCCGCACGTCGTCCAGGAAGTTCCGGGCGCCCGCGACGAGGCTGGTCCCCGCGGTGTCGAAGGCCCGTTTGAGGACCGCCGGATTGGCCGCGGCCAGGTTCGTCGGGGCGAGGGCGTCGAGCACCAGGTCCAGCGCCATCATCGCCTTGCGGGCGGTGTCCGGCTCCAGCTCCGCGGACCCCACGACGTCACGGGAGAACCGGCACCCCGCCAGATAGGCCTGGCGCAGGGCGAAGAAGGCCGGGTTGGTCGTCCAGGCGGGGTCGGCGAACCGCCGGTCCTTCGGGTTCACCTCGACCGGCGCCTCGATGTCGCGGCCGAACCAGCGCGTCGCCGCGACCATCGGGATCCGGGTCAGGTCCGTGGCCAGCCGCAGCGCCGCCCGCGCCGGTGCCGCCGGGCTCCGCAGCCCGGCCCCCACCGCCGCGCCCAGCGCCTGGCCGAAGCCGGCGGCGTCCATGTCCTCGACGAGCGCGGACTCGGGCCCGAGCACGCTCGCGGCGCGCTCGGCGATCTGCCACGGGTTCCGCTGGTCGGCGCCCCGCGAAGACTCCTCTGCCTGTGCCATCCGCCCATGGTGTCGCGTCCACGCGGCGCGCCCCGGGACGTCCCGCTGGCCGGAACCCGGCGTCCGGCGTCTCGCGGTGCGGGAGCGTGGGCGCGTGGAGCTGCGGGTGGTGTCGGCGGACGGCGTGCGGTCGCACCCGGTCGACGACCTGCCCGGGCTGCTGCGCGGCCCCGGCCTCGTCTGGCTCGACGTGCCGACCTGGGGCGACGACGCGGACGGGTGCTGGCCGAGCAGCTCGGCCTGCACCCCCGGGCCGTGCGGGACTGCGCGAGCCGCAACCCGGTGCCCAAGGTCCACCGCTACGCCGACCACGTGTTCGTCGTCCTGCACGCGCCCGAGCGCGGCGCCCGCGGCCACGTGCACTACGTGGAGCTCGACCAGTTCGTCGGCCCCGGCTACGTCGTGACGGTGCACGGCCCGACGAACCCGGAGGTGCCCCCGGCGTCCGCCCTCGTCGAGACCGACGCCGTCCTGCGCAGGCTGGAGTCCGGACGGCTGCGGCCGGGTTCGCCCGCGGAACTGTCCTTCGCGATCGTCACGGCGCTGACCAACCGGCTGCGGGACTACCTGACCTCGCTCACCGAGGAGGTGTGGCGGCTCGAACGCACGGTCACCGGCGGGCACATGGGCGATCCCGAGCAGTTTTTCTACCGGACCCGGACGAACACCAAGATGGCGATCGCGGCCGAGCGGCTGGCCGTCATCGCGGCGGTGACGCTGCCCGTCACCGCGATCTCGTCGGTGATGGGGATGAACGTGATCGTCTCCGGGGAGACCCACGCCGGCATCCTGGCCGTGCTGCTGACCGGGATGGCGGTCATGTCGGTCACGCTGTTGGTCTGGGCGCGGCGCAAGGGCTGGTGGTGAGCCCCTCCGCTGGGCGGGAACCCCGTGCCGGAGCCCGGCGGCCGCGCGAGGCTGGTCGCCACGTAGCCGAGCTGGGGGTGGTCCGTGTCCGCCGAGTCCGCACTCGTGGTGCCCGAGGGGGTCAGCCGGGGCGGCGTGGCGCGCGCCGGGCTCCGCACCGCCGTCGCCACCGTGTGCCTGTCCGGCACCCTGGAGGACAAGCTCGCCGCGGCCGCGAAGGCCGGGTTCGACGGCGTCGAGATCTTCGAGCCGGACCTGGTCGCCTCGCCCTGGTCCCCCGCCGAGGTGCGCTCCCGCTGCGCCGACCTCGGCCTCTCGATCGACCTCTACCAGCCGTTCCGGGACTTCGACGCCGTCCCGCCCGAGGTCCTGGCGGCCAACCTGCGGCGGGCCGAGCTCAAGTTCGACGTCATGGAGCAGCTGGGCACGGACCTCGTGCTGGTCTGCTCGTCGGTCTCCCCCGACGCCGTCGACGACGACGACCTCGCCGCCGAACAGCTCCGGACGCTCGCCGGACGGGCCGCCGCGCGCGGGATGCGCGTGTCCTACGAGGCGCTGGCCTGGGGCCGGTTCGTCAACACCTACGAGCGCTCGTGGGACATCGTCCGGAAGGCGGACCATCCCGCGCTCGGCCTGTGCCTCGACAGCTTCCACATCCTCTCCCGCGGCTCCGATCCCGCGGGGATCCGGGACGTCCCCGCCGACAAGCTGTTCTTCCTGCAGCTCGCCGACGCCCCCTACCTGTCCATGGACGTCCTGCAGTGGAGCCGCCACCACCGGCTCTTCCCCGGCCAGGGCGCCTTCGACCTGCCGGACTTCCTCACCCACGTGCTCGCCGCCGGCTACCGGGGGCCGCTGTCGCTGGAGGTCTTCAACGACGTCTTCCGGCAGGCCGACCCGCTCCGCGCCGCCGTCGACGCGCACCGGTCCCTGCTCGCCCTGCAGGAGGCCACCCGCTCCCACGCCCCCGTCGCCGCACTCGCGGAGCCGGTGCTGCCCCCGATCCCCGCGCTGTCCGGGAACGCCTTCACCGAGATCGCGGTCGACGCGGACGCGGGCCCCTCGGTCGCGGACATGCTCGCCGCGCTGGGCCTCGGGCACGTCGCTCAGCATCGGAGCAAGCCCGTGCAGCTGTGGCGGCACGGGGCGGCGCGGATCCTGCTGAACACGTCCGCGGACCCGGGCGCGGCGGTTGCGGCGATCGGTGTCGAGACCGCGGACCCCGCCGCGTCCGCCGCCCGGGCCGAGGCGCTGTTCGCGCCCCTGCTCCCCCGGGCGCACGGCGCGGGCGAGGCGGACCTCCCGGCCGTCGAGGCCGCGGACGGGACGGCGATCTTCTTCTGCCACAGCGGGAGCGAACCGTCGAGCTGGCTCTCGGACTTCGCGCCCACCGGCGAGGGGGATCCGGAGGGGACGATCACCCACGTCGACCACGTCGCCCTGACCCAGCCCTACGACCACTTCGACGAGGCCGCGCTCTTCTACCGCTCGGTGCTCGGCCTGCAGACCCAGCACAGCTCCGAGATCGCGGCACCGTTCGGCCTGGTCCGGAACCGGACGGTCGCGGATCCGGCGCAGACGGTGCGGATCGGGCTGAGCGTGTCCGTCCTGCGCCGGGGCGAGGAGTGGGGCCCCCGGGTGAGCGATCCCCAGCACGTCGCGTTCGCCTCGACGGACGTCCTGGCCGCGGCCCGGGCCGTCCGGGCCGCGGGAGCACCGCTCGTGGACGTCCCGGACAACTACTACGACGACCTCGACGCCCGGCTGGCCCCGCCGCCGGACCTGCTCACGGACCTCCGCGAGACGGGCGTGCTGCTCGACCGGGACGCCCACGGCGAGTTCCTGCACTTCTACACCGCCGTGCTGGGCGGGCGGGTGTTCTTCGAGGTCGTCCAGCGGATCGGCGGGTACGCCGGCTACGGCGAGGCCAACTCGCCGGTCCGGATGGCCGCCCACAGACGGCAGCGGCTCGGTTCGGCGGGGAGGCCGCGATGAGCGGGCGGCGGCGGACGTCCCGGGCCCGGAAGCCCGTCCGCACCGCGAGGCCGGTCCCGCCCGAACGCCCGCGGCCGCCGCGTCCCGCGGCCACCGCGACGGCCGGCGGGCCGGTCGACGCGGACCTGCAGCCTAGGGACCGCGGCCCCGTCCGCGCCCTCGTCCGGGACCTCGTCGACGCCCGGCGGCGGCTGGTCGGGCTCTTCGCACCCGTGTTCGGCCTGTTCCTCATCACGACGTTCGGCCCGGCGTCCGACCTGCAGCACCAGCTGTGGCTGGGCAGCCTCGCGGCCCTCGCGGTGGTCGCCGTCGACGCCCTACTGCTCGGCCGGGCCACCACCGCGGCGGCGCGCGCGGCGTTCCCGGACGCCCAGGTCAGCGCACCCGCGACGACCTGGTACGCGTTCATGCGGGCGCACCGCCCGCGGAACACCCGCCGACCCGGGCCCCGGGTCCGCCCGGGCTCCTGACCCGGCTCCCGTCCCTCGTGGACGGGGCCGGCGGCCTCGATCGGAGGTAACCTGGGCGGGCCCGGAGTCCCCGGGTCCCGCCACACCGTCGCGCCGGCGTCCTCGGCTCCGGCCGTGCCCGGGCTCCGCCCGGGACGACGCCCCACCCGAGGAGGGCCTCGTGCCCGACACCACCATCCCTGTCGGCGGTCTGCGCGAGCGGCTCAGCGACCGGCTGCTCGCCGGCGGCGCCGAGATCGCCGTGGACCGCGAGCGCATGGCCCGCGAGATCGAGGCGGCGGCACCGGGCTCCCCCGCCACCGTCGCCGCGCTCGGGGCCCTGCGCGCTGCCGAGATCGTCGACTCCGCCGTCCTCTGGCTGTCCTGGCGCCTGCGACCGCGCACCATGGACGTCGGCGGCCACGCCTAGGAGAGACGGCTACACGTCGACCGGCCGGCCGGTCTGCGCCGCCTGCAGGACCGCGTCCACCACCCGCAGCGTCGTGAGGCCGTCCCGGCCGCTGACGATCGGCTCGGCCTCGCCCCGGATGACCGCGGCGAAGTGCTCGACCTGGTTCGCCAGCGGGTCGCTGCGCTCCAGCTCGACCGTGGCGTCCTCGTACGGCTCGTACCAGCTGTGCTTCCCCGGGAACGTCCGCAGCCGCATCGTCGGGATCGACAGCGAGCCGTCCGTCCCGGCGATGTGGTAGGCGTCCTCGTCGGGGTAGGTCGGGTAATCCGTGTTCTCCTTGGACGTCTGTTCCCAGCTCCGGGCGGAGGCCGCGGTGTCCGACAACAGGAAGGTGCCCAGCGCGCCGCCGGCGAAGGTGAAGATCATCGCGGCGGTGTCCTCGACGGGGAAGCCGCGCGTCGCGTTGGACGTCACGGCCTGGACCCGGACGACCTCGCCGACGAGGGACTGCAGGTTGTTCACCTCATGGATGAGGTTGAGCAGGATCGGCCCGCCGCCGGGCTCGCGGCGCCATCCGCCGCCGGCGTCGAAGTAGTCGTCCGGTTTGTGGAACATCGCGGTCCCGGTGACGGCGACGATCCGGCCGAGCACCCCGCTCGCGACGATCTCGCGCGCCTTCCGCATGATCGGGCTGTGCTGCCGGTGGTGGCCGGTCAGCACGGGTACCCCCGCCACCACCCCCGCCTCGACGAGCCGGGTGGCCCCCTCGACGGAGTCCCCGATCGGCTTCTCGACGATCACCGGCACGCCCGCCGCGACGCACTCCAGCCCACCGTCGACGTGCATCCGGTTCGGCGTCGCGAGGATGACCCCGTCCGGCCGGTCCGCGGCGAACATCTCCCCGAGCGAGCCGTACAGCGCGACGCTGTACTTGCCCGCCAGCTCCGGCCCCGCGGGCCCGGGATCGACGATCGACGCCAGCTCGGCGGACCCGCTCGCGTCGATCTCCTCGATGTGTCGCCGGCCGATCAGCCCGGCTCCGGCGACCGCGATCCGGGCCGTCACCGGTGGTTCTTCCTGCTGTCCGCCCGCGCGGGCAGCAGGAAGGACGCCACCAGGCCGAGCGCTCCCAGCCCCGCGAGGAGCCAGCCGAGCGGCTGGGCTCCCGCGGTGCCGGACGCGTCGAACCAGAGCGCGAGGAGGAGACCCAGCACGAGGGTCCCCCCGCTCATGACACGTTGCAGCATGACCTGCACCGTTCAGCCCTCCTGCGCCAGCTGCGCCAGGCCCTGCAGGGCCAGGACGTAGCCGAGGACGCCGAACCCGACGACGATCCCGCGGGCGACCGGGGAGATGAACGAGTGGTGCCGCCACTCCTCGCGGGCGTGCACGTTGGAGATGTGCAGCTCGATCACCGGCAGGCTCGCGCCCTCGATCGCGTCGTGCAGCGCCGCCGAGGTGTGGGTGAAGGCGCCGGGGTTGAAGACGGCGCCGATCGACCGCCCCGCCTTCACCTCGGCCCCGAACTCGTGCACCCAGTCGACCAGCTGCCCCTCGTGGTTGGACTGGCGGAACTCGACCTCGAGGCCGAGCTTGCCGCCCTCCTCCCGGCACATCTCCTCGACGTCGGTTAGGGTGGTCCGGCCGTACACCTCGGGCTTGCGGGTGCCGAGCAGGTTGAGGTTGGGGCCGTTGAGCACCAGGACGGACGTCATGCGCTTCCCTTCGCGGGTCGTTCAGGCGTGCGCTGCCGAGGTCAGACCGAGGCCCGCAGCCGGGTGTACTCGTCGGGGGGCACCGGGACCGCGTTCTTGTTGCCGAGGTCGTTGAGGTGCACCCGGAAGGTCTCCCGGGCGGTGAAGCACGCGATCGCCGCGATGATCGCCAGCCCGAACGTGATGCTCCCGACGGTCCAGACGACGTCGCCCTCGATCGCGTCGGCCGCCGCCCGGCAGGTCTCGCCGGAGGGCAGGACGACGTCCGGGGCGAACTTCTTGTTCACGACGCACGCGCTCGGCGTGGGTCCGACGAGGGCGGCGTAGATCGTCGGCAGGAACGCGGTGATCAGCGTGCCGATGTTCTGCGACACGGCGAACGCGGTCACCCGGGTCTTGGTCGGGAAGAGCTCCTGGTAGAACGCCGGGAACACGGCGTTGTAGCCCTGGTAGACGATGCCCCACATCAGGATCGCGAACAGGAACGCCATGGCGAAGTTCGCCTGGGCGACGTAGTACAGGTAGGCGTAGCCGAGCGCACCCGACCCGAGGGCGCCGACGATGAAGACCGGCCGGCGCCCGATCTTGTCCGACAGGTTGCCCACGAACGGGATCAGGAGCACGGCGACCACGTTGCCGGCCACCGAGATCCAGAGGTAGTTCGTGGACGTCAGCCCGACGCCGTAGCCCGCGTTGGTCGCGAAGGTGGCACCGAAGACGGTCACCGCCGTCGGGATGGCGTTCATCAGGGCCATGCAGGCCACGCGCACCATGTCGATGCCGTTCTCCTTCACGGCCTGGACGATCGGGGCCGCCGGGATCTCCCCGTGCTCGGCCTCCTCCTGGAAAGCCGGGGTCTCGTCGACCCGGCGCCGGATGATGTAACCCGCCACGACGACCAGCGCGCTGAGCAGGAACGGGATCCGCCAGCCCCAGGTGGTGAACGCGTCGGTCGACATGACGGCGGACAGCGGGAGGAACACCGCGGCGGCGATGATCTGGCCGGCCTGGACGCCCTGCAGCGTGAAGCTGCCGAAGTAGCCGCGCCGCCCGAACGGCGCGTGCTCGAGGATCATCGCGCTCGCCCCGGAGATCTCCCCGCCGACCGCGAAGCCCTGGATCAGCCGCAGCGCCACGAGCAGGATCGGCGCCCACACCCCGGCCACCGCGTAGGTGGGCAGCAGCGCGACGAGGAACGTCGAGGCGCCCATCAGCAGCATGCACAGCACCAGCACGTTCTTACGACCGTGCGTGTCGCCCCAGTGCCCCAGCACGAAGGCGCCGATGGGACGCGCGACGTAGCCGACGCCGAACGTCGCGAACGACGCGACGATGGCGACCTGCGGGTTGTTCGACGGGAAGAAGATGAGGGGGAAGACCAGTGCGGCTGCCTGGGCGTAGATGAAGAAGTCGTAGTACTCCAGCGCGCTGCCGATCCAGCCGCTCGCCGCGGCCTTCTTCGGCGTCTTGGCGTGCGCTGTCGGCTCTCCCGAGCCGGGCGGCTCGATGATCTGGTCGCTCACGTTTCCTCCTGACGGCGGAGCCCGGGGTCGTGCTGCGGGCGGTGGGGGAAGTGCATCGCCTGCGGTTGGCGCAGGTCAACGGGCCGGACGGCGGTTTCCGCTGGACGGCAGTCCTCGTCCGGAGGCGGCTCGGCGGCCTGCCGGAACGTGATGATGCGGTGGCCGCGGTTGTTCGAGAACGTGAGCGCGCGGGCCCAGGTGTACAGCGTGCCGAGGCGGTTTCCCCAGCCGATCAGGTAGAGGACGTGGATGAAGCCCCACATCGTGTAGCCGATCACCCCGGTGAACTTCATGCCGAACGCGTCCGCGACCGCCGAGCGATGGCCGATCGTCGCCATGCTCCCCTTGTCGAAGTACTCGAAGGGCTCGACGCGCTCGTCGCCGGCCAGCCGGGCCTTGATCACCTTGCCGACGTACTTCCCCTCCTGCATCGCCGGCTGGGCGACGCCCGGGAGCTTGTTAAGCGACACCATGTCCCCGACGGCGAACACCTCCGGATGCCCGGGCAGCGTGCAGTCCGGGTTCACCGGGATGCGTCCGGCCCGGTCCGTCTCGAGCCCCGCACGCTCGGCGAGCTGTTTCGCCAGCGGCGAGGCCTGCACACCCGCCGCCCAGATCCGGGTCCGGGTCCGGATGGTCTCCGGCCCGTCGGGGCCCTTCACCGTCACCGACACGTCGTCCATGTCCGTCGCGAGGGTGTTCAGCCGGATCTCGACGCCCATCTCCTCCAGCCGCTCCCGCGTGTAGCGCTGGAGCTTCTCGTCGAAGGGACCGAGGACGGCCCCGGCGCCCTCCAGGAGCAGGATCCGGGCCTCCCGGGTGTCCACGGACCGGTAGTCCTGCGGCAGGACCTTGTGCGCCAGCTCGGCCACCTGCCCCACGAGCTCGACGCCGGTGGGCCCGGCCCCGATCACCACGAACGTGAGCCACTCGGCCCGTTCCTCCGGGTCGGTGCACAGCTCGGCCGTCTCGAAGGCGACGAGGATCCGGTCCCGCAGGTGACGGGCGTCCTCGATGGTCTTCATACCGGGCGCGTACCGGGCGAACTCGTCCCGGCCGAAGTAGGAGTGGGTGGCGCCGCCGGCCACGACGAGGGTGTCGTACGGCAGCTCGACGAAGTGGTCGGCGGGGCCCTCCGCGCGGACGACCCTGTTCTCCAGGTCGAGGTCGGTGACCTCGGCCAGCAACGCCCGCGCGTTCCGTTGCTTCCTGATCACGCTGCGCAGCGCCGGGGCGATCAGTCCAGGCGGCAGGATACCGGCCGCGACCTGGTAGAGCAGCGGCTGGAAGAGGTGGTGGTTGGCCCGGTCCACGACGGTCACGTCGACGTCGGCGTGGGCCAGGGAGCGGACCGCGTTCAGGCCGCCGAACCCGCCGCCGACCACGACGACCCGGTGCCGCTGCTGCTCGCTGGTGGTCATGGGGCGTTCTCCTCGTGGTCGGCGGGGCGCCAGACGAAGACCCCGTCCGGGCGGCGGCCGCGCTCCAGGACGCCCCGGGTCTCGTGGTGGGCGAGGTAGGCCAGGATCTCGGCCATCGCGAAGTGGCGCTGGGCGCCGGTGAGCGCCTGCCGGAACACCGTCCCGGTGATGTCGGTGACCGTGCGCGGCCGCTCCTCGACGAGCTCCCGGACCTGCGCCAGCCGGCGCCGCTTGTTCCCGGCGATCGATGCCGCGCGGCGGGCCCCGTCGCGGAAGGGCGGGCCGTGCCCCGGCAGGACGAGGTCCGGCGCCAGCGCCTCGACCCGCTCCAGCGAGTCCAGGTAGGCGCCCATCGGGTCCCGGGCGAAGCCGCGCTCGAACGTCACCGGCGGGGACACGACCTGCAGCAGGTGGTCCCCGGAGCACAGCACGCGATCGGCCGCCGACCAGAGACAGACGTGCCCGTCGGAGTGGCCGGGCGTGTGCACGACCTCCCAGCTCCGGTCCCCCGCGGTGATCCGTTCCCCACCGGTGAGCATCCGGTCGGGCCTGCCGATCGACGGCATGACGGGCATCCAGTCCCGCAGCCCCACGGAGCTCTCGGTGAGCTCGGGGCCGTAGAGGCCGTGGTCGGCGAGCATCAGCATCCGCCGGTCCACCGCCTCGTCGGGGTCGGCGTACTTGTCGAGGTCCAGCCGGGTGTCGCGGTGCATCCAGAGCTCGCCGCCGCTGCGCCGCACGACCTCCCCGGCCAGGCCGAAGTGGTCGATGTGGGCGTGGGTGACGACCAGCAGCGCGATGTCCTCCAGCCGCCGGCCGCAGGCCGCGAGCGCCGCCTCGATCGCGGCGGTGCCGTCCGGGCCCGGGTCCCCGTCGGGTGTCGTGGCGGCCGCGATCCCGCAGTCCACCAGCACGTCACCGGTGCCGGCGGACCCGCGCAGCAGGTACGCGCCGACCGTCGGGACGCCGTGGATGCCGAGCGGCAGGGCGAGCCGGTGCACCCCCGGCGCCACCTCGGTGACGTCGGGGGCGCTCACGGCGTGCACCGCTCAGGCCTTGATCTGCGAGACCGCGCGGAGCTCCTCGGGCGTCGCCGTGCCGAACCCGAAGAACTCGACGTAGGCCGGGATCATCTCGAACAGCATGTCCGAGCCGACCTGGATGGGGCAGCCCTTGGCCTGTGCGGCCGCGAGGAACGGCGTGATCGTCTGCTTCATCACGACCTCCCCGACGAAGGTCGTCGGGGCGATCCGGTCGACGTCGCACGGCAGCGGGTCGCCGTCGTTCATCCCGAGCGGCGTGGCGTTGACGACGAGGTCGTAGCCGTCCGGGTCCTTCGAGCCGACGGTGACGGTGATGTCCGGGTACTGGTCGGCGAGCCGGCCGGCGAGCGCCTCCGACGCGGAGGAGTTCGGGTCGAACAGGCCGATCTCGCCGACGCCGGCCCCCGCGAGCGACGCGGCGATCGGCGACCCCACCCCGCCGTTCCCCACGACCAGCACCCGCTTCCCGGCGAGGGGGAATCCCTTGCGTTCCACGCCCCGGACGAAGCCGGCGCCGTCGAACTGGTCGCCCAGCAGCGTGCCGTCCTCCCGGCGCAGGATCGCGTTCGCCGCCCCGGCCACGGTCGCGACCGGGCTCAGCTCGTCCACCAGCTCGCAGGTGACCACCTTGTGCGGCATCGTCACCAGCGCGCCGCGGATGTTCGTCAGGCCGAACAGCCGGGGCAGCGTCTCGCGGTAGTCCTCCGCCTTCACCCCCATCGGCACCACCACGGCGTCGATGTCGTTCTTCTCGAACCACGGGTTGTAGATGAGCGGCGCCTTGAACGCGAACGTGGGATAGCCGATGTGGGCGATCAGGGTCGTGGTTCCGCTGATCACGACAGGCTCAGCGCTTCATCTGGTCGCGCATGACCCCGAACACGACCTCGGAGGTCTCGCGGACGAAGTTGGCGTGCGTGCTGGCCAGGGTTCCCGCCCAGTCCGCACCGGTGCCCTTCGCCGCCTGCTCCTCGAGGTCCAGCATGTTCTTCAGGACGCGCTCGTAGCCCTCCAGCCAGGCCAGTCCGTTGGACTTCGCCTGCTCCATGACCCGCTCGCTGAGCTCGCGGACCCGCTGGGTGGCCGCTTCGACCTGGCCACTGACGTCCGGTGTGCTGGTCATGCCGGCTCCTCCTGGTTCTGCCTGGTTCCTTGCTGCGTTCCGGTGGTGTCCCACTGCGCGACGCCCATTCCCGTGATCCACGGGTGGACGGGCTCGTAGGCCAGCGTCGTCGACGTCAGCGGCGCCATCGCTCCCGCGACCGCGAGCCAGCTTCGCATCTCGTGGTTCCCGTTGCCCGCCAGCTCGATCTCGCTGTCCGGCATGTCCAGGATCTGCTCGACCTCGCCGCGCTCGAGCCGTTCGAGGAACCACCGGTCGTGGTCCTCGACGATGTCGCCGACGCGGGGGTTACCGATGAAGTGCGACAGGCCGCCGGCCCCGACGACCGCGACCCGCTGCAGCCCGGTGTAGGAGCGGATCGCGTCCCCGAGCTGCTTGCCGAACTCGTAGGCCCGGCGCACCGGCATGAGCGGCGGGACCGCGCAGTTCTGCACGATCGGCACGAGCGGCAGCTTCATCTCGTTGTCGAGCTCGTAGTAGACGGTCATGATCCCGTGGTCCAGCTCGAGCTGGTGGGAGAACGCGGGATCGAAGCCGTGGTCGAGGGTGTAGCGCGCGATGTGGTTCGCCAGGCCCTCGTGGCCGGGGATCCACACCTTGTCGATCGGCAGCCACTCCTCCGTCGGGCCCCAGTTCTTCTCCCCGACCCCGATGCAGATCTGCGGGAAGTTCTCCAGGAAGAAGTTGGTGAAGTGCTCGTTGGAGAGGACGACGCACGCCTGCACGCCGCGCTCGACCGCCTGGTCCTTCAGGTACTCCAGGGCCCCGAAGAAGTTCTTCCGCTGCGCCTCCGGCGCCGCCATCCTCGCCGAGGACATCATCGGCGCGTGCGAGGCGCAGTACGCCAGGACTATCTCTGCCACCGGCCCCTCCTCTCCTCCGTCTCCCCGAACGGCTCGAGGATCTTGCGGTAGTCGTCGCGCGCGAACCCGGCGGCGCGGCAGAACCTGTTGAGCAGGACCTGGTGCAGGCCGAGCTGGTAGAGCCCGGCCACGTCGCGGTCCACGAACGCCTTGCGCTCGTCGACGCTGAGCTCGTAGACGGTGTCGTCGAAGTTCAGCCGGCCGTCGACGTCGGTGCCGCTGTTCACCTCACCGGCGCGGACCCAGTCGTACACGCATCGATGCAGCTGGTAGAGACTCATCGCTCTCCTCCTGATGGCTCCGACCGCAGATTCGCACGCGCGCCCGGCTCCCCACACGGCTCCGTGCCCGTCTTCCGACCAGTGAGAGGACGTGGTGGCCCCGCGGCCCGGCGGCGACAGTGGGTCGGCCCGGCTTCGGGGGACGAGGGGGATCACGGATGGGGCTCAACGGTTCACAGCAGGCACCGGCCGCGGCGGTGACGGCCCCGACGGCCGGTGCGATCGACGTCCACGCGCACGCCATGCCGCTGCCGCTGCTCGAGCGCCTCGCCGAGCGCGGCCTGGCGGACCTGACCGGGGTACCGGACGGCGTCGTGCGGCTGGATCCGCGGGTGAGCGGGGTCGGGCCGCGGGCATCGCTGCCGCTGGCCCGGTCCCAGTACGACGTCGACGTCCGGCTCTCCGAGATGGATGCGGTCGGGGTGGAACGGCACGCGGTGTCGTTGCCGCCCTTCCTCTTCTGCTCCACCGCGGACGAGCGGCGCTTCGCCGCCGACATCGTGGCGCAGGGCAACGACGAGCTCGTCGGGTACGTCGCGGACGCCCCGGACCGGCTGCTGGGCCTGGGCTCGGTCCCGCTGGGCTGGCCGGAGGCCGCCGGCGAGGCCCGCCGGGCGCTGGACGACCTCGGCCTCGCCGGCATCGCGATCGGCAGCCGCGGCGGCGGCCGGGACCTCGACGACCCCGTCAACGACGACCTGTGGGCGCTGCTGTCCGAGCGCCGCACCTTCGTGTTCCTGCACCCCAGCGGCGTCCCGGACCCGCACCGGCAGGCCGACTTCTGGCTCCCGCAGCTCGTCGGGTACCCGATGGAGACCGCGCTCTCGGTGGCGCGCCTGGTCTTCGGCCGGGTCCTCGAACGGTTCCCGCTGAACCTGTGCCTCGCCCACGGCGGCGGCTGCCTGCCGGCGCTGCGCGGGCGCCTGGACATGGGCTGGGAGCGCAAGGACGTCGCCCGCACGACCCGGGTGAAGCCGAGCGAGTTCACCGACCGGCTCTACTACGACACCGCGGTGTTCGACCCCACGCGGCTGCGCCGCCTCGTGGAGGACGTCGGCGCGGGGCACGTCCTGCTCGGGACGGACCATCCCTTCGAGCTCGGGGACCGGGCGCCCCTGGACACGGTGCGCGGCCTCGGCCTGGACCGGGAGTCGACGCGGGCGATCCTGTGGGACAACGCGGCCGGGCTGCTGGGGTTGCAGGTCGCGCACTGACGGGGCGGTAGGCAGGTCGGGGTCAGGGCCGCTCCGGCGGCCGCCACATGCTGGTGGCCGCACCCTCGACGTCCGCCCAGGTCTTCGCCCACTCGTGCAGCGGCCGCAGGCTCGCCTCGAGCGCCGCGAGCTGCTCGTCGAACGCCGTGAGCTGGGTGCACAGCGCCTGCACCTGGGCACGGCGGGCACCCAGGTCGGCGAGGACGCCCTGCAGCTGGTGGGCCGATGCGGTCGCGGGGGGCAGCGGCATCGGCGACCCCGCGCCGGCCAGGGCGGCCGCCGGCGGCTTCGGCATCCCCGGCATCCCCGGGAGCCCCGGCCAGCCCGTCATCATCCGGTCCGCCGCGTCCCGCAGCTGCTGGGCGAACGCGGTGACCGGGTTCTCCGGGCCGGTCCTGTCCCGTTGCTCGTCGTCTGCCATCTCACCCCTCCACGGACATCAGGCCCAGGATCTCCACGCGCCAGTCGGCGTAGGAGTCGCCGGCGTACCCGTCGGCCCGGTGGCCGCTGGCCGGCCGCCGCCCCGACGCCGTCTGCGCGATCTCCTCCGCAGACGTACCCGACTCGAGCACGCTCACCCGCAGCCCCTCCGGTCCGTCGGCCCGCGAGGCGTGGCCCAGGATCCGGACGAGCGCCGCGCGGGCCGCCACGTCGTCGTCGGTCGAGACCTCGGGCGGCAGCACCCCCAGGACGAACGTGAGGCGCGCGTCCGGGGTGAGGCACGGAATCGCGGCGGACACCGCCGGGAAGCGGGCCAGCACGCCGTCGGCGAAGAAGTGGTGGACGCGCTGCACGACACTGCCGCCCTGGACATCGAAGGCCGCGGGCAGTTGGACGTAGCCGTCGAACGCACCCGGCCCGGCCTCCTCGCAGGCCTTCGGGACGTCCGCGAGGTCGTCGACCTCGACGGCCGTCGCGCCGTTCTCGCGCAGCGCGGCGGCCACGTCCGACACGAGCTCGGCGATGCCGGAGACCAGGAAGTGGGGCATGGGTGTTCCCTTCGTCGGTACGGGTCAGATCCTGCGATCCGGGGCGTAGAGCCAGTTCTGCGGCAGCCGGGCCGCGCGCGGCATCACCAGCCAGGTCATCAGCGCCGTCACCGGGACCGACACGGCGGCGGTCCGCGCCGGCAGCGCCCAGTGCGCCACCGACCAGCCGTAGGCCAGCGCGAGCAGCACGTTCAGCAGGTAGATGCCCGCCGCGGAGACGACGAACATCTTCCAGCGGGGCGGCGCCGGAGCGGTCCGCCCGGGCAGGGCGAACCACGTCTCGAGACCGCTGATCCGGTGGACGTCCGTGGAGTGCACGAGCTCCTCCCCCGCGTCGAGCACCGAGCGGCGTTCCGGCGAGGACTCCCACCCGGCGAGGTGCGCGGGGCTGTCGAACCGGAAGACGACGTGCCAGGGCTCGCCGAGGTGCCCGGGCCGGGGCATCCCCGCGCCGAGGTACCCGGGGAAGGTGGACACGGTCGCGGTCAGCCCCGCGCTCCACTCCTCGAAGTCCGCCTCACGGCCCGGGGCGACCCTGCGCGCGACCGTCACGGTGACGGGCTCGGCACCGGTTGCGGGCACCTCAGCCGACCTCCGCCTCCCAGTCGCGCTGCTCCAGCGAGTCCCGGATGTGCATGAGGAACAGCGAGGCCGTCGAGCCGTCGAACGCCCGGTGATCGTAGACCAGCCCGATGATCCCGGTCGGATGGATGGCGATCATGTCTCCGACCGCCACCGGACGCCGCTTCACGCCGTCGGTGCAGAGGATCCCGGTGTTCGGCTGGTTGATGATCGGCGCCGACGCCCAGCTCGCGAACGGGCCGGGGTTGGTGATCGTGAACGTCGACCCGGTCATGTCCGCCATGCCCAGCTTCTTGCCCCGCGCCGCCGCGGCCATCGACGTGATGCCCTTGGCGATCCCCCGCATGTTGAGCCCGTCGGCGTCCTTGAGCACCGGGACGACGAGGCCCTGCTGGTCCAGGTCCACCGCGATGCCGAGGTTGACGTACGGGTGCAGCGTCATCGCCTTCGCCTCGATGTCGATCGAGGAGTTGACGGTGGGGTACGCCCGGAGCGCGTCGACGACGGCCCGGGAGATGAAGGGCAGGTAGCTCAGCGACGAGCCCGTCTCCTTCCTGAACCGGTCCTTGTGCTTCCTGCGGACCTGCTCGACGTTGTCGAAGTCGACCTCGACCGACGTCCAGACGGACGCGGTGGCGGTCTGGGACGCCTTCATCCCCGCCGCGACGGCGAGGCGCATCCGCGAGAGCTGGACCACCTCGTCGCGGGCGTCGGTGGGCACGGCGGGGGTGGTGGCGGCAGCCGGTTTCGGTGCCGTCGGGGCCGGTGCGGCGGCGGCCGCGGCGACCGGGGCCGCCGCCG
>NZ_JAODNI010000076.1 GCF_025465255.1 Pseudonocardia sp. | reverse complement strand
ATGACAGCCGCCAAGGGCGCTCTGCTGCCCCTCATGCGGTCCCTCGCGCTCGAACTCGCTCCCCGACACATCCGCGTCAACGCGGTCAGCCCAGGGCTGATCAACACCCCTGCTTATAGCAAGATGGGCGTCTCCCAGGAAATGATCGACTCCTGGGCTCAGGGCGTCCCACTTGGCCGCGTCGGCGCTCCCGCCGATATCGCCGAAGCCGTAGCCTTCCTCGCCTCGGACGCCGCCAGCTACATCACCGGCGACAACCTCATCGTCTCTGGAGGCATCGGTATTCACACCCGCCCCTGACGAGCAGTCCCGCACTCGGCTCTGACCGGGCACGTTCACCGGGGCCGGCGATCAGCCTGACGCGATCTCGGCTGAACGAGCCGGATTGCGTGGAACAGAGCCCTCGCCGGGCGGGCAGGTCTCCGAGATGGCAAGGACCCGGGGCCGGCGGCGGTTCGAGCGTGGGAGCGGGAGCGCACCATCTCGACGACCTCCCGGAGGGCTATCACGTCGCAGGCAGGGGGCAAGCCTGGCCAGGTGGTCCCGGGGCAGTGACGACTTCGTCGTCTACTGTGGACATATGGCCTCGGCGGGTCGCTCCCCCTGCCCGCGACGTGATCGGGCTACGCCAGGTCGACGAGATGGCGCGAGCCACCGCTGTGGCTGAGGGCCGGAGCATTCCCGGAGCGGGCCGCCTAGCCGTCGCCGACACCCGATGGCACGGGACAGCACGAAACCCCAGCTCAGACGGCACGCGTCGACACGAGACGCCCGCCCAGAGCAGTCTGCTTCCGGGTTCACACCGAAGAGGTCACTGGTTCGATCCCAGTATCGCCCACGCAGCCGGAAGGCCCCTGACCAGCAGGTTCAGGGGCCTTCGGTCTTTTCTGGGGTCGATGCGCGGGCTCGTTCCGGGCCCGCGGTAGCCGAAACGGTAGCCAAACGGCTTCGGCGGCGTCCGTCGTCGCTCAGCCGGTAGCCAACGGCGGGTCCGCGTCGCCTTCCTCACTGTCGGCGAGGAACAGGTTGCTGACGGCCTCGGCGGCGTCGTGGTGGAGCTCGGGGACGTCCTCGGTGTAGGTGTCGAGGGTGAACGCGACGGTGGCGTGTCCGAGGCGGGCGCTGACGATCTTGGGGTTGACGCCTGCGCGCAGCGACATCGTCGCGTAGGTGTGCCGGACGTCGTGAAGTGTGATCGGTGGTACTCGTGCGCGGTCGACGATGCGGTTGAACTGCTCGGTGATCGTGTCGGGGTGGAGAGTGCGTCCGTCCGCCCGGCAGAACAGCAGCCCGTGGTCCTGATGATCAGGCCCGAAGTCGTGGCGCTCTTGATCGGGGACCGTCAGGTGGTCGGCCAGTGCGGCAGCCGTCCGCCGGTCGAGGGCGAGCTGGCGGCGGGATCGTGCTGTCTTGCCGTCCGACTTCTGAGCCTGCCCGCCGGCCACGACCCGGGTCTCCCAGAGGGCCCACGAACTCACGCTGGAGATCAGCGAACGCGTCCCGGTCACGGTGGAGAAGATCGTCGCCGTCGTCACCTCCCGGGACGTGGCCCTCTCCCATCCGGGCACGGCCGCGACCGAGGAGGTCGCCGGCGCACCCGGCTTCGACGCCCTGCTGGAGACTCACGAGCTGGCCTGGCACCAGCTCTGGCGGCGGTTCCGCCTCGACCTCACCGACGGCGACAGCCCGGCCACCGTCCCGACGCTGCGGACACTGCGACTCAGCATCTTCCACGTGCTGCAGACCGTGTCGCCCCACACCCTCGACCTCGACGCCGGGATCCCGGCCCGGGGCATGCACGGCGAGGCCTACCGCGGGCACGTGTTCTGGGACGAGCTGTTCGTCTTCCCACTGCTCACGCTGCGGATCCCGGGCCTGGCACGGGCGCTGCTGCACTACCGCGTCCGGCGGCTGAACGCCGCGCGACGCGCGGCCCGCGGGTTGGGACATCGCGGAGCGATGTTCCCGTGGCAGTCCGGCAGCGACGGCCGGGAGGAAAGCCAGCAGATCCACCTCAATCCGCTGTCGGGGAGGTGGCTCCCGGACGTCAGCCACCTGCAACGCCACGTCGGGCTCGCCGTGGCCTACAACATATGGCAGTACTACCAGGCCGCCGGCGACCTGGAGTTCCTGGCCGAGCACGGAGCCGAGGTGCTGCTGGAGGTGGCCCGGTTCTTCGCGGGCCTGGCGCGCCACGACCCGGCGATGGACCGCTTCCGCATCGGCGGGGTGATGGGACCCGACGAGTACTCCACCCGCTATCCGGGCGCGGCAGAACCTGGCCTCGACGACAACGCCTGCACCAACGTGATGGCGGTGTGGACGCTTCGCCGGGCCGCCGACGTGCTGTCGGTGCTGCCGCCCTTGCAGCGGACCGAGCTCGTCGAACAACTGGGCCTGACGCCCGCCGAACTGCTGCGCTGGAACGACATCACCCGGCGGATGTACGTGCCGATCGCCGAGGACGGCGTCATCAGCCAGTTCCACGGCTACCGCGACCTCGCCGAGCTCGATCTCGACGACTACCGCCCGCCGCTACGGCGATCTGCAACGGCTCGACCGGATCCTGGAGGCCGAGGGCCGCTCGGTGGACGACTACCAGGTGTCCAAGCAGGCGGACGTCCTGATGCTGTTCTACCTGCTCTCGGCCGACGAGCTGCGGGTCCTGCTCGGCGGGCTCGGCTACCCCCTCCCTCCCGACTCGATCCGCCGCACGATCGACCACTACCTGGCCCGGACCGTGCACGGCTCGACCCTGAGCGCGCTCGTCCACGCCTGGGTGCTCGCCCGAGCACACCGTGAGGACGCGCTGAGCCATTTCGAGCGGGCCCTGAGCAGCGATCTGGCGGACATCCAGGGCGGTACCACCGCGGAGGGCGTCCATCTCGGCGCCATGGCCGGTTGCGTCGACCTGCTCCAGCGGTGCTTCGCCGGGGTGGAGACCCGGGAGAACGCGATCTGGTTCAACCCGCACTGGCCGTCCCGGTCGGCGCCCTCGAGTTCGTGGTCCAGTACCGGGGCCTGTCTCTCGACGTGCGGGTCTCCGGCCGGGAGGTGCGGGTCGCCGCGGCACCCGGACCGGGCCCGGCGGTGCGTGTGGGGTGCGGGGAGGAGATCCGTACCCTGCAGCCGGCGGAGGCCGTGCGGTTCTCGGCCCCGGGAACGGCGGACGTGACGAGCGCGCCTCCTGATCGACGCCATCGGGGGGCGATAACCGCGGTGCGGCACGGTTGAAGGGCCCGGCAGCATAAGGCACACCGGCACCGGTGACCAGGCCGTAGGGCACTGCCCCCCCGAGCACGCTGCACGCCACGCTCGTTCCCGACGGCACCACAGCCCACGGGAGGCACAGGAGATGCGCGCTGAGGAGAGGAAACCACGACCTGCCCAGCCGGTACGACTGCCGCGCCGGCGCAGCGATCGGCTCGACGACGCCGTCGCCTGGCTGGTCTGCTCGCTGGCGCTGCTCACCGTGCTCGGAGCGATCGTGCTCGGGATCGTCGTCCACGGTCACATGGCCGAGCAGTCCCGGCTCCAGGCCGCGGACCGGCAGCCGGTGGAGGTCGTGCTGACCGAGGACGTGCCCCTGGCCGCCTCGGACGGTACGACCGTGACGGTTCCGACGCAGGTGCGCTGGACGGGACAGGACGGGATCGAGCGGACCGGGATCGCGCAGGTGAAAGGGCCGCGTCCGGCCGGCTCGACGGTCCAGGCCTGGACCACCGACGACGGGCGTCTCGTGCATGCGCCGCTCACCGCCACCGAAGCCCTGCTCACAGCGCTCGTGGGCGGACTTGTGGCGGCGCTCGCCAGCGCGTCGGTCGTCGCAGTCGTGGCACAGCTCGCGGGCCGTTGGACCACGGCCGTGCATGCGGCGGAATGGGAACGGGAGTGGGAACGCATCGAGCCACGGTGGACGAACCGGGCCGGTCACGACGACGAGCACCGCGCTTGACGCTCGATCGCGAGCAGCAGGCCCGCGCCGAGTCCCGATGAGCGCGGTCCACAAGTCTGGCGGGCTGGCAGGGGGCGGGCCGACTGGCCGGGATGAACTCGGGCACGCTGCGAAAGCCCCACAGCCCGTGGTGATCATGGAGATGGGCACCGCCAGTCCAGAGGACACCGCCCGTCCAGAGAACAGAGAAGTCCGGAGGACAGGAGGCTCGACATGATGTGGTGGTACGGCAACGGGATCAGCGGTTGGGGTTACGCCCTGATGATCGTCAGCATGGTGCTGTTCTGGGTTCTGGTCCTCTTCGGGGTGATCGCTTTGTTCCGCTACCTGGGGCGCAGAGACAGGTCGACGGCGACCCGGCCTACGCCGGAGGAGGTGGTGGCCGAGCGCTTCGCGCGCGGCGACATCGACGAGCAGGAGTACCACCAGCGCCTGAACACGCTGCGTGACCAGCCCCGGCCGTTCGTCGAGCCCTGAGCGACTTGGTCCGGCGTTCGCGCCGATCCGGAGGCCGAGCCGGTTACCGTCGCGCCGCCCGACGCGACCGTTCTGTTCCAACCACGCCCGAGCCCCGATCCCGCCCGGTGTCCCGGATGGCTGCCCCAGTGGGGCCGACTCGGCGAGGCGTCGAGGTTCGGCGAGCAGAGCGTCGAGCCGGAACCCGTGCACGAGAGGCAGCACGTGGTGAAGAGCGCGGGCGTAGAAGGCGGCACGCTCCGGACCCGGACCCTCCCGCTCGGCGGGACCGCATCGCCGCGGACCTGCACGACCAGGTGATCCAGCGGCTGTTCGCCGCGAGCCTGTCGCTGCGGAGCGTCGCCGTAGGGCTGGGCGGAGGGCCGCCCGCGCGCCGGATCCAGGAACAGATCGACAACCTTGACGCCACCATCCGCCAGATCCGCACGACGATCTTCGACCTGCACGCGTCGCCGGGGGGACCGGGGTTCGCTCGCGGATCCTGGACGTCGCCGCCGAGGTCGAGGATGCCCTGGGCTTCAGGGCCGCCGTCAGCTTCTCGGGCCTCATCGAGGACCGGGTGCCCGGGGACGTCGCAGAGGATCTCGTCGCGGTGCTACGGGAGGCGTTGACCGGTGGGACCCGGCTGTCCTGGACGGTCCCGCTGACTGGGACCTGACACTGCCGGGTAGGGACCTTCGGCCCTGCAGGCACATGTGGGACCGAGCGGGACTGTCCGGATGGACGATCGAAGTGACGGTGCTGTCGCGCAGGGGGGCGACGAAGCTGGTGGACCTCGACCGTTCGCAGTGCCTGGACCTGCTCCGTGGCACTGTGATCGGCCGCGTGGTGTTCACCGACTCCGCCCTGCCCGCGGCCCAGCCCGTCACCTACCTTCTCGACGGTGAGGAGATCGTCTTCCGGACCGGCCAGGGGACCAAGCTCGCGGCCGCCGCCCGCAATGCCGTGATCAGGTTCGAGGTCGACGACCTCGACGTCGACACCCGCACCGGGTGGAGCGTGCTCGGTGTCGGCCGGTCCTATGAGGTGACGGAGCCGCGACGGTGGGCCGATCTCGCGGCCCGCATGCCCGAACCGTGGATTCCGGCCTCCGTCGCGCACGTGATCGCTGTGCCCCTGAGCCGCCTCTCGGGTCGCCGGGCCGGCCCGGCGAGCTGATAGCCGAAGACCCGAAAGGGCTCCTCCTCGACGTCGCGGGCCGCGTGGCGGGCGGGGTCGGGCCCTTCGTCCCGTGTGCGGAGGCACGCTCTGCGCCATCGTCGACCCCAGACTCACAGACGGAGGCGGGATGAAGGTGCGCGACGCCATGAGCGGCTCGGTGGACACGGTGCGGGCGGACACGCCCATTCCTGTGGCGGCCTCGATGCTGCACAGGCACGGGACGGTGCCGGTGGTCGACGGACAGGGGCATCTCGTCGGCGTGGCGGCCGAGGCCGATCTCGCACGAGGCGTGCTGGCTCCGGAGGGCTGGCAGGTCGAGCTGGACCCGGAGTCGATCGTGGCCGCGGTGACGAAACTGGCCCCGGTGGTCGCCCGGCCCGAGGACGACGTCGCCGACGTCGTGGCGAGCATGCTCGACCGGGGTGTCCGGTCCGTGCCGGTGGTCGACGGTGAGCGCGTCGTCGGTGTCCTGACCGGACACGAGGTGCTGCTGCTGGTCGCCCGACGCGAACTGATGTCCGAGCAGGCCTGGCGTGAACGCACCTGCGTCGTCGGCCAGGACCAGGGTGTACGGCCGGCCGGGCCGTAGGGATCGCCGGATGGCTCGAGCAGGCCTATACCGCCGCGTCCCGCGGCGCGTGAAGGCTTGGCAGGACTGCCGAGCCGGATCGCATCAGGGCCGACGGGCCCCGGCCGCGGGCCTTCCGCCTCTGCCGAGGAGCCCACGGATCGCGCGACCCTGACCCCGTCGAACGAGGAGGACCAATGGCAGTCGACGCGAGGTCACCGAGGCAAGACCCGCCGCTCGTCGCGGGGCAGGACCCGTCGGGTGCGCAGGCCGGCCGCGGCCGGATAAGGACCCTGCTGACAGGTGTGGTGACCGGCGCACTGTCCGGCGCGCTGGTCGGGCTCGGGGTGGGCATACAGACCGGGGACCCCACGGGTCTGGTGCTCGCCGCCGCCATCGGCGCGGCGGTCGGCGCCGTGACCGGAACCGCCGTCGCCACGGCCGCGCGGGCCGCGACTCTTCGCGGAGCCCGCCGGTCCGAAGTCATGTCTGTCGGGTCTGACGGCAGTAGCGGCGGGCCGGACCTGCGCAACGGGGAGCGGAGCCGAACAGCCGCGGCCGAGGCACCCTCGGACGGCACGCCGCGCTCCTCGGCCCGGCACACCGAGGAGAACCGATGACCAACCCGCACACCCGACCCGTTTTCGTCGGGATCGACGGATCCGCCGCTGCGCTCACCGCGGCCCGATGGGCGGCCCACGAAGCCGCCCGGCGGAACCTCGACCTGGTCCTCCTGGCCGCCGTAACGGCTCCTAACGGACCTGGGCGCGGTCAGGAGCGCTATCGAGAAGTCCTGCACCGGGCGGCGTGGAGCCATCTGGACTCCGCCGCCGCCGAGGTCTGTTTCCACGTTCCGGGGCTGCAGGTCCAGCGCAGCGTCGAGGACGGGACGGCCGCAACGGTCCTGGCCGACGCCTCGAAGCGGGCCGCCCTGCTGGTGCTCGGCAGGAGTGGCCACAGCGGGTTCGCCGGCCTGCTCATCGGTTCGATCGCGCTCGCGGCGGCCGCCCGCGCGCACTGCCCGGTCGCCGTCGTCGGCGGAAGCGCCGCCGCGCGGCCCGAGGCGCCCGTCGTCGTCGGTGTCGAGGGCTCGGCGGAGAGCGACGCCGCGCTCGGGTACGCGTTCGAGGAGGCGAACGCACGCGGCGTCCGGCTGGTGGCAGTGCACGCGTGGAGCGACGTCGTGCTCGATCCCCGCTTGATGCTGTTGCTCGATTGGGTCACGGTTGAGAAGAGCGCACACGCGTTCCTCGCGGACCGGCTGGCCGGGTGGACCGGGAAGTTCCCCGACGTCGACGTCCGCACAAGTGTCGTACGGGACCGCCCGGCCTCTGCGCTCGTAGAGCGTTCCACGAACGCGCAGCTGCTCGTGGTCGGCTCCCGGGGGCGGGGTGGCGTCGCCGGCCTGCTTCTGGGTTCGGTGAGCCGAGCTGTGCTACCTCACGCCCACTCGCCGGTCGTCCTGGTCCCCACCGGGTTGGATGCCGCATCGGACTCTGACGGAGGAGCGGCGGGATGAGGGGCAGGGCGGGCACGATCGTCGTCGGGGTCGACGGATCCCCCGGCTCGGAGGGCGCCGTGCGGTGGGCGGTCGAGCAGGCCCGGCGCACCGGCGCCCACGTGCGCGCGGTGATGGCCTGGCAGATCCCGACCACCTACGGGTGGGCGCCCGTCATCACGGTGGACTGGTCGGGCGACGCCCGGACCGCGTTGAACTCGGCCGTCGACAGCGCGCTGAAGGAAACGGGCTACCTGGACGTCGACCGGGAGGTGACCGAGGGGCACCCCGCCGCGGTCCTCCTCCCCGCGGCGCGCGACGCAGACCTGCTGGTGGTCGGCTGCCGCGGGCACGGCGGGTTCACCGGCATGCTGCTTGGCTCGGTGAGCCAGCACGTCGTCGCCCACGCCCGATGCCCCGTCGTCGTCACCCACGACGCCGCCTGAGACCGCGGAGGAGATTGACATGACGACATCGAACGACGTCGCCGGGAGCAGTGTGGTCGTCGGAGCCGACGGCTCGCCGGGCGCGCTCGCCGCGGTGCGGTGGGCGGCACGGGAAGCTCGGCGCCGCGAGGCGGTGCTGCGGCTGGTCGCGGTGGTCGACTGGGCAGCCGACCCCGCTCGGACCGCGGCCGCCGCGGATGTGCTGCAGCGGTACCGCGAACACCTCTACTGCACCGCCCGCGCGCACCTGCGGGAGGCGACCGACATGGTCCGCTCCCTCGGACCGCTGCCGACCGTGCAGTGCGTCGTCCGCGACGGCGCCGCCGCGGACGTGCTCGGAACCGAATCGGACGAGGCCGAGCTCCTGCTGGTGGGGCTGCCCCGGTCGGGCGAGGCCGGGCCCCTGGTCGCAGCGCTCGTCGGCCGGGCCTCCTGCCCGGTCGTGGTCGTCGGCCCGGCGCCGGCGCGGCAAACCGCGCCGACGTCACCGGTCGTCGTCGGCGTGGACGGTTCGGCGGCGAACGCGGCGGCGCTGGCGCAGGCGTTCGAGGAGGCGAGGTCCCACGGGGTTCCGCTCGTGGCGGCGCACGCCTGGACCGACGCCACCATGCGGCAGAGCAGCCCGACGCTGAGCTTCGAGGCCGTGCTCGCCGATGCGCGCGAGCTGCTGGAGTCCCGGCTCGCGCCATGGACCGCCACCTATCCGGACGTGCACGTGCGGCGCCTCGTCGCCCGGGACAGCGCCGCCACCGTTCTCGCGGAGCAGTCGACGAACGCGTTGCTCGTCGTGCTGGGGTCCGACGGCTGGCGTGCCCCGGACGGCTATCCGATCGGTGCGGTCGGGCGTGCGCTGCTGAGCAGGGCCCGGTGCCCCGTGATGCTGGTGCGCGAGGGTATCGCGCTCGACCGCCCCCGGCGCTCGGATGCCGGCCTCCGCTCGGCTCCGGAATCGGGCCGGTCGGCGCCGCCAGCGGTCACTGCCTAGCGGAGGCGGCGCAGACGCACGCCCGCGATCCCGTCGTGGGCCACCGCCCGGAGGAAGGAACATCCACAGTGCCCGGAACGGGATCCGTGGTGGCCGGCGTGGACGGTAGTGCCGCGGCGCTGACTGCCACCCGCTTCGCGGCGTGCGAGGCGCGCGCCCGGGCGGCGCCCCTGGTCCTGATGCACGCGACGTCGTCAGGAGAGACGGATCGGCAGCGCGACACCGTCCTCGAGCGGGCGGCGGCCGCCGCCGCGGCAGCCGCGCCGGGAGTGGAAATCGTCCGACGGACGTCGGGCTGGAGCCCGCTGGCGGCGCTGCTGGCGGCGAGCCGCGACGCCGCGATGCTCGTCGTGGGATTGGCCGGCCGGGATGACCCGCCGGAGGCCGCCGACGAATCCGTCGCCCTCGACGTCCTCGGGCGGGCGGGGTGCCCGGTCGCGGTCGTTCGTGCCCCGCACCTGCGCCGGCGGAACGTCGTCGTTGCCGCGCCGACGGACATCGAGTGCGACGCCCGGGTGCTCGCGGAGGCGACCACGCTGGCCGCACGCCGAGGGGTGCCGCTCATCATCGACCATGTCGACGGCGAGGGCACCGACCTCGTGCTCGACCGTGCGACCGGCGCGATCGCGCTTGTCCTCGGCCGACAAGACGGACCTGCCCGTTACGACGAGCCGGCCAGGATCGCCGTGCACCGAGGCCCGTGCCCGGTGGTCGTGGTCCGCACCGCCGAGCGGACCTCCGAGAGCCCTCACGGGACCGCTCCGGGCCGACCCGCCGCGGCCGACGGCGTGGGTGGCCCGGGATGAGACCTCGGCGAACCCCAGGACCCGCCACGCTGCCCGCGCGGCCGCACCCGCAGCCACCGGACGTCGATCCCGCGCTTCGGACCCGGCCCGGCGCGGCACCGGACGTGGTCCGCGGGGAAGCACCCGTCCACGACGCCGTCGGCCCGGCGGACCTGGTCATGCTCGCCATGGACGACGCCGCCGCGGTACCCGAGCACCTCGGAGCACTGCTGATCCTCCGCTCCGGACCGGGTTTCGACCTGGGCGCCGCCGAACGCCTCGTCGCCGAGCGGGCGCGCTCCGTCGCGCGGCTGCGTCAGCGCATCGTGCCGGGCCGCGGACGTCCTGAGTGGGTCGAGGACGCTGCGTTCGACCCGGCCCGGCACCTGCACCACACCCGTTGCGGGGCGCCGGGTGACGAGCGCGAGCTCCTGGACATCGCCGCCGGCGCCGTCCTCGAACCGCTTCCCAGGGGCCGGCCGCTGTGGCGCGCGGTGTTCGTGGAGGCCGGTGCCGGTGTCGTCGGGGTCGTGCTGGTGCTCCATCACTGCCTGGCCGACGGGATCGGCGGGCTGGCCGTCCTCGAGCGGCTGCTCGACGACGCCCGGCCCCCGTCCCCGGGCACCGAGGGCACTGCAGCCCCTGAGGCGCGCGCGGGTACTGCCCGGTCCCCGAGAGGCAGGCGGTCGCGGGTCGCCGCAGCCCTGCGTGCCCTGCGCCTGTCGGTCGCCGCGAGCGGCGGGCTCCACGCCGAGCGTGCCGCGGCGTGCTCGTTGCTGGCGCCGACCGGGCCACGACGCCGGTTCGCCACGGTCGAGGCCGACCTGGCGTCGGTCCGCGAGGCCGCGCACCGTGCCGGCGGCAGCGTGAACGACGCCCTCCTCGCCGTCACCTCGGCGGCTCTCGGCGATCTGCTCGCACACCGGGGCGAGTCGGTGGACACCTTCCGGATCGCCGTGCCGGTCGCGGGCCGCCGATCCGCCTCACCAGCCGGTGCGGGCAACGCCGTCGCACCCCTGGTGGTCGGGGTCCCGGCCCGAACCGATCCCGCGGAGACCGTGCGGACCCTCGCCCCGGTGCTCGCCACGGCCCGCCGCCGCACCACGGCGCCGGCGCCGGTCGTCCTGCTCTGGCCGCTGTTCCGGCTCCTCGCCGCCACGGGGCCTCTACCACTGGTACATGACCCGCCAGCACCGGATACACACGCTGGTCAGCAACGTGCGAGGGCCCGACCGGGTGCTGCACCTGGCCGGAGCGCCGGTCGCGCGCATCGTGCCCCTGTCCGTCGGGGAGGCGGGCAACACCACGGTGAACTTCGTGGCGTTGTCCTACGCCGGGACGCTCACCGTCAGCATCGTCGCCGACCCGGACCAGGTCCCCGACCTCGCCGTGCTCACCGACGCCCTCCGGGCCCGTCTCGCCGCTCTCGTCACCTCCACCCTTCGTTGAGGCCAAGCCCGCCGAGCGCGGGGGAATCGAGACGTACTTCCCAGGGCACGCCCGCGCCGGCCGCATCCCTCGACGCGGATCTCGGGCGAGACACGTGAGGCACACCGGCTCCCGCTGACCGGGTCGATGGGCTCTGCCTGCGGGGCACGACGCCGGGCACGACCCTCGCGTCGGCGAGGACCTGTGGAACGAGGTGGGCGGCCACGGCGAGTCCGCCGAACAAGTCGCCGCGCGCAGTGCGCGGGTGTCGCCCCGGCGCAGCGCGTCGAGGCCTGGGGCCAGCGCCGGGACGAGCCGGCCCCCACCGGGCCCGGCTGTTCACGGTTTCCTGCACCTCCTCGTGCGGCCGTCCTCGGCCCGCCGTTCCTGGTACTGCCGGTCGTCGCCTTCGGTGGCGTGGGTGGGCAGCCAAGCCACGGCCTGGGCGTTGCACGGTAGCGAGCAGAGGCCGGGGCCGGTGTCCCCAACACCGGCCCCGGCAGGATCCACTCGTCTGCTCCCCAGCGACGGGTGGTGGCTTCCTCGCGGTCCTTCCGGCGCCGCGGACTCCTCGAGAGTGGACGGGGCCCTTCCGGGCCCGCTCGGCCCCTACCGCGTCCTCAAGGCCCGGTGCACCGTTGCCGCCGTCACTCGTCCGCCCGCGGGCGAACGAGTGGTCACCCTTGCGGCGGGTGCTCTGGAGCCGCGCGGGCCGCCCACGCTCGGATCAGGTCCGTCGCGGTGAGGATGCCCAGCAGTTGCTCGTCGCGGACCACGAGCACGGCGTCCCGGTTCGCCGTCCGCATCCGGCGGGCGGCCTCGGAGAGGCGGGCGTCTTCGGTGATCGTCGGTGCCGGGCGGGCCACGTCTCCGACGCTCAGGTGGGCCAGGCCGAGCGGTCCGTGCTGCGCGGCGATGCCCTGGAGCAGGTCGACCTCGGAGACCAGCGTTCCGTACTGGCCGTCCTCGACCACCGGTAGGTGCCGGACGCCACCGGCGATCATCAGCCGGAGGGCGGTGGTGAGTGGTGCCGTCGGCACGATCCCGACAAGGCGCGAGGACATGACCGTCCGGATCGGTGGGTCGTCGTCGAGGGCTTCGGGGGGCGCCGCGAGGCGTTGCGGGTCGTTCGTGGTCATGGCGTGCTCCTGTCGGTCGGGTGCGGGTACAGCGTCCTGCGCGGGCCGGCACCCGCCCAGGGGCCGAGGACCCTGCGAGAACCGCCGTTGGGCCGTGGAGCCGCAGCGCGGCAGGGTGCGGACAGCGGCGCTGATGGGGACCTCGGGCCCTCGTCCGCGGCTGGCCGGGTTCGCAGACTCGACGCCATGACGAGTCCTTCCGCAGTCCGGCCATCGGGCCGGCCAGGCCTGGCCCTCCGGGTCGAACCGGTGATCGAGGCGGCGCGTGGCGCGCCCAACCCGACGGGCCCGGTTCGCTGGTTCATCCGGGCCGTCGAGGACGGCATCGAGCTCAGGACCGTCGTCCGCCGGTGGTCGGTCGCAGACGAGCTCTCGGCGCGGACGGTACGGGTCGCCGGAGGGGCCGCGCTGCGCAACGCCCGGCTGGCGGTGGCGGTGCAGGGCAGGCGCCCTCTGCTCACCTTCCCGAGGCCGAGGCGTGCTGGCTCCGCGAGCTCCCCGAACGGCCCGCTGGTCTGGCGCGCGACTCGACGTGGCCGGCCGCGGCTGTGGGGCCGGCCTCCCGGACGGGAGCACTCGTCGTCCTGCTGGGCGCCGAAGGTCCTGGGCCCGCGGCGGACCTGCGTCTCGGCCAGGCGCTCCAGTCCGTGCGGCTGACCTCGATGGCCCTGGGCCTGCGCCCCGAGGTACGGGCCGCTCCGGTGCCGGTCGGCGTGCTGCCCCACAGCCTGCGGCCTCGGCTGCCGTCGGGGGGATCGCTGGCGGTCCTCGAGTTGTCGCCGGGCTGAGGGCGCACGACGAGGAGCGGACCGGCCTCGTGCCGGCCCGCTCCTCACTCCTCTGCGTTCTCGTCAGACCGCCACCGGCTGCTCGCTGCCTGCCATCCGCTCCACCAGCAGATCCACCGCTTCCCGAGGTGTCTCGGCGTCGACGCGTAGGGGCACGGCGGTGCCGAGGATGACCCGTGCGGTCACCGGGCGACGGCGCCTGGGGTCGTGGTCCCGGATGATCCGGATGTGCACGGGGACCGTCGGGCGTCCCTGAGCGGTGAGTAGACGGGTCAGGGCGACGCGTGCGTAGTGCGCGACGCCAGGATCGATGTCGGTACCGAGCTGGACGACCGGGCCGGTCGAGTCGATTCTGTTCATACCCGCACGGTGGCAGCGTCCTCGCCGCCCGGGCCAGGGTCGGACGACCCGCCCTCGGGTGCTCAACGGTGATTCCCCGGAGCCCGGATAGGCGACCAGCGGCTCGGATCGTGCGGACCTTCGGCCCTCCCTCGTGAGGCTGGTGGTGTCGAGCATGGGGCCACCAGCCTTTCGGATGAAGGAGACGACATGAGTGCCGTACACACCGCCGGGCGCGAGGTCCGGGACCACGCGGGCGTCCGGATCGGCGTCGCTACCGATGGCGGAGACGTCTATGACGACTCTGGAGTACGGATCGGAACGGTGACCTCGACCGGCGACGCGTACGACCACGGCGGGGTTCGGATCGGGAAGGTGCACCTCGCACGCTGAGTCGACGCCGGAGGCGGGACCGGTCTTCACCGGCCGGCTCCGCCCCCGGGCGTCGTGAGGCAGCGGTCCGGCTCGGCGCTCGTCTCCGGCTCGGGGAGGACGAGGACGGGGCAGCTCGCCGCCTGCACGAGTGTCAATCCGCACGCCCCTGCTCCCGGCGAGTGCGGGCCGAGGACCACGAGCTGGGCGCTGTCGGACAGCTCCAGCAGTGCCCATGCCGGATGGCCGCGGACCACGGACTCCCGCACAGGCAGGTCGGGGTGATCCGCGGCCAGCCCGGCAAGGCACTCCGCGAGCAGCCGCTCCGAGGCCTCCCTGCCGGGTTCGCGCTCGCCGCGCCCCAGGCGCCGGAGGACGTCCGGGAGCCGCTCGGGCCACACGTACACCGCGTGCAGCATCGCCCCGCGGCGCTCCGCCAGCTGTGCGGCGGCTTCCACGACGTGCCGGCTCTGCGGTGTCCCGTCGACGGCGACGACGATCGGCCGGTCCCTGTCCGGCACCGGGCGCCCCGGCGCGAACCGCACGACGGCCACAGGGCCCGTCGCCGAGCGGGAGAGGGTCGCCGCCGTCGACCCGAGCGCGATCGACGGGCGGCCTCCGGACCCGCGGTGTCCGACGACGGTGAGCTGCATGTCCGGGGCGAGCCGGGACAGCACGGGGGCGGGCCGGCCGATGAAGGCCTGGGTCTTGATCGCGACGTCCGGCACGGCGGTCCGGGCGATGGTCACGGCCACGTCGAGCAGGCTGTGCGCCACGAGCGGAGGGCCACACGGCGCCGTCCGCAGCGCGCAGACGATCAGCAGCGTGCAGCCACGGAGTCGGGCCTCCTCGGCGGCCCAGCGCACAGCGAGGCCGGCTGCTGCCGAACCGTCGGTGCCGACCAGCACGGGACGTCCGGGCGCCGTCGCGGGGTGTGAGGGAATCTGCATGACGTGACGGTCCCCGAAGGCCGGTCGCCGGCGCAGGTGCCGAGCGGCCCGCCTCCACCTGCCGGAGGGCCTTGAACGTCACGGGTGACGGCCGGGGTCAGCCGGAACGCGGCACCAGCAGCACCGAGCCGGGGGCGTGCGCGACGGCGGCCTGCGCGGTGAGGCCGAGGCCCGCGCGAGTGCCGGGATGCGGACCGCCGAGGATCAGCAGGTCGGTCTCGCGGATGTGTGCGACAGCCTCGTGGGGCCACTCCCGGACCAGCGACCGGCCCACGAGCACGGTCGGGCAGCGTCTGCGCACCAGCCGGGCCCCGAGCGCGAGCAGCTCCTCGCCACGTCCGACCGCCTCCGGTAGCGCGATGCTGCGCTCGCCGAAGGAGGTGGGTACGGCATGCACGACGAGGACGGCCGCACCCAGTGCGCGGGCGGCGTCGGTGGCTGCGTGCAGGACCGGTTCGTCGGCCGGCAGGTCCTGTAGCGCGACGACGATTCGGCGTGGCGCGGCGGCGGTGTGCGGGAGGACGAGCACCGGCGCGGTGGCGGCCGATCGCGCGATCGCCTGCAGGTCGTCGCCGGTGCCGCAGACCGCGGAAGGCCCGCTGCATACCCGCAACGGTCCGACCTGCGACCGCCCGCACGCGTGGTTCTCCCAGCGTTCGACCCAGGCGGGCATCGGGTCGGCTTCGCCGAACACGACGAGCTGCGTCGGATCGGCGGGGGTCGTGAGGGCCTGCCCATTCATCTCGGTTCTCCAGGATCACGTCGTACCGTGGCCAGCGCCCAGGATCGTCCTCGCCGATTTTGCTGGCCAGGGTCGATGGGCCTGGTGGTGGGTGGGGCGTCCGAGCCGTGGATCCCCACGGGTCACCCGCACCCGACTCGCGCACAGGGGTGGAACCCCCCCGAAGGTCGGGACCTTCGGCCCGTTCCGGATCCCCGGCCGGGCCCGGCATGCTGCCGGGCGGCCGTGTGTCCGGCCGTTGTCCACCAGGAGAGGACGTCGATGAACCAGCACGCCCTCGCAGGCGGTCCGCACGAGGCCGCCGTGCTCGAGGCGATCACCCGGCTGACCGCCGAGTTCGCCTCCGAGCACCCGCCGTCGAAGGTCGGGCGGACCGTGCTCGGGAGTCGCCGTGATCTGTCCGGGGTGCCCGGAGGTGCCCTGCCCGAACTGCTCGAACGGCTCGCGCGGCAGCGGCTCCTCACCGGCTGGTGACCCCGGGTGGCACGCGGACCGGGAAGCGCCGGTCGGTCTCGCGGGCCGATCGGGCCTTAGGTCCTGCCCAGAGAGGACGGAGAGCCGCAGCGCGGGAGCCCGCCCGGAGGGCAGCGTCCCCAGTGACACAGGGACATCGGGGAGGGCGAGATGAGTACTCACCACACACGGTCGGTCGTTGTCGGGGTGGACGGCTCGGACTCGGCACTGCAGGCGGTGCGTTGGGCGGCATCGGAGGCGGTACGGCGCAATCGCCCGCTGCGGCTGATCGCGGCCGTTCCGTGGATGACCTACCAGCCCATCGGGATGCCGCCGCTCGGGAAGGAGTACGACCGGCAGCTGATGGTGAAGAGGGCACACGAATTCCTCGACGTCGCGGCGATCGAGGCCTCGGCGGTCGAGGCGACCGCCGAGGTGGACCGCGAAGTCGCGGGCGGCGAAGCAGTCCCCGCCCTCGCGCGCGAGGCCGGGGACGCGGAACTCCTCGTCCTGGGGTCGAGGGGACACGGCGGCTTCGCGGGCCTGCTCCTCGGCTCGGTCGGGGTGTCGATGGCGGCACAGGCCGCATGCCCGGTCGTCATCGTCCGCGAAGGCAGGCCGCACGACGAGCAGGACGCCCCCGTCGTCGTCGGGGTGGACGGCGCGCCCGGCGGTGACGCAGCGCTGGCGTTCGCGTTCGACGAGGCGTCGCGGCTCGGGGCGCCGCTCGTCGCGATGCACGCGTGGAGCGACGCCGCGCTCGACCCGTTCCTCGTGCCCTACCTGGACTGGCCCGCGATCGAGGCCGACGAGCACCGCACGCTCACCCAGCGGCTGTCCGGGTGGACGGCGAAGTACCCCGACGTCGAGGTCCGGCGCCGGGTGATCCGCGACGGCGCCGCCGGCGCGCTCACCCGGCTCTCGGAGCGGGCCCGCCTGGTGGTCGTCGGCTCCCGGGGCCGTGGCGGCGTGACCGGGCTGCTGCTCGGTTCGGTGAGCCAGGCGGTGCTGCACCACGCCGCGTGCCCGGTGGCGGTCGTCCGGGCCGAGCCGAAGGTGGCGGAGTGACCGCCGGAACGGTCACCCGCTGGGCACGCCCGCTCCCCGCTGTCCGTCGAGGCGACGCCGACACGGTCGGGGCCAAGGCGGCCGACCTCGGCGAGATGCTGGCCGCCGACCTGCCGGTTCCGGCTGGCTTCGTCCTGACCGTGGCGGCCTACCTCGACTCGATGGACGCCGCCGGGGTCAGGGCGGAGCTCGCTCGGTTGCACGCCCTGGCACTTGCTGCCGCCGGCCGCTCCGGGGGCGAACCCGAGCTGGCAGACCTGTGCACCGAGGTGCGCGACGTGGTGCGGAAGGCCGGGCCCTCGCCCGAGGTGGTGGAGGAGATCCACGCCGCGTACCGGGACCTGGGCATCGAGGACTTCGGTCCGGTCACGGTCGCCGTCCGTTCCTCGGCGCTCGGCGAGGACGGCGCCGCCGCCTCGTTCGCCGGGATGCACTCCAGCTTCACCAACGTCCGCGGTGCGGACGCGCTGCTGGCTCAGGTCCTCGAGTGCTGGGCATCGACCGTCGCCCCCCGCGCGATCGTCTACCGGGCCGAACGTGGGATCACCACCGAACCCGCAGTCGCGGTGGAGCCGGACACGTACACCTTCTCCAGTCCCGACCTGCATCTGGTGTCCGTTCGCGTCGGCAACCAGACCCATGAGATCGTCCAGGGCCGCGACGGGCACGACCTCACCGTCACCCTCGACCACGAGCGGGCGACGTCGAGGGTCCTCGACGATCAGGCCGCCGAGGCCGTGGCGCGGATGGCGCTCCGCGTCGAGGCCCATTTCGGTGCCCCGCAGGACGTGGAGTGGGCGATGATCGCCCGCCAGGTCTGGCTCGTACAGGCCCGGCCGATCACGACACTGACCGGACAGGAAGACGTCGACCGCAAGGATGCGGAACGCCGGCGGGCACGTCGAGCGGAGCCCCGCTGGTCGCCGGTCTCGCGGCCGCACCCGGTCGTGCCATCGGGCGGGTCCGGGTACTCCATGGACCGGAGGAGGGCGCCGCGCTTCGCACCGGGGAGGTCCTCGTCGCCCCGATGACCGATCCGGACTGGCTGCCGACGATCCGCCGGGCTGCAGCGCTGGTCACCGACCAGGGCGGGTCCGGGTCCCGGCCACGGTCATCCCGCGGACCCCGCCGAGTGCGGCGGGTACGGAGGCGACCGCCACCCGTCTCTACGTCAACCTCGCGATGCCGGACACGGCGGAGCAGGTCGCCGCGTCCGGTGTGGAAGGGGGGCTGCTGCGCGCGGAGCTGGCCCTGACAGACGCGTTGGGCGGCCGTCATCCTCGGGAGCTGATCGCGGCGGGCGAGCAGGACGGCTTCGTCAGAGCCATGGTCGCCTCGATCCACCGAGTGACGGCGGCGTTCGCGCCGCGCCCGGTGGGGTACCGGGCCACAGACCTGCGCACCAACGAGTTCCGAGGGCTGCGCGGCGGCGAGACCTACGAACCGCTCGAGCGCAACCCAATGATCGGCTACCGTGGAGCCTACCGGTATCTGCGCGAACCCGACCTGTTCGCGCTCGAGCTGCGGGTCCTGGCCGAGGTCCGCGAGCGCACCCCGAACCTGCACCTGATGATCCCCTTCGTCCGTACCCGCTGGGAGCTCGAGGCCGTGCTGGAGCTCGTCGACGCGAGCCCGCTGGGCCGCCACCGGGGGTTGCACCGATGGGTGATGGCCGAGGTGCCCTCGGTGTTGCACTGGCTGCCCGAGTACGTGGGCCTAGGGATCGACGGGGTCTCGATCGGCAGCAACGACCTGACCCAGCTGATCCTCGGCGTGGACCGGGACTCCGAACGCTGCGCCGAGCTCAGTCCTGCCAGCTCGACACCCCACCGGCGGGCGCGCTGGACCTCGCCGGGACGGAGCGGCCCAGGCGTGGCTGTGCACCAGAACGTGGTCGCCGGGACCAGCGGGGTGTAGCCCAAGGCGGTCAGCGTGCGCAGTGCCGAACGGGCCGCGGAGCCAGGCACCCGCGGCCTGGAGACCCTGGTGTCGAGGCAGGCCACCCGGGCACCCGGCCGAGCGGGGCCCAGATCGGCGAGCCACTCGCGTAGGCCGATCCGGCCACCACCCGTCGCGCCCTGGCGCTGGGCGTCGGCCCGGGTGCCCGCCCGGCTGAGCCCGAAGGCATGCGTCGAGCCACGACGAGCAGGTCGACGTCCCCGGGTGAGGGTGGCTCCGCTGCGCCCACGTCAGCGACCCGGACGTCCCCGGAAGGCGTTCGCGCAGACCGTCGGCGACGGCCCCCGCGACCGCGCGGGTTTCCGAACATCGACTCGACGACGACCAGTGCGCGCATCGCGCTCACCTCCGCAACAGGAGAAGCAAGGGACCAGTGGGGTCAGGGACGTCGGGCGCCGAGCTGGTCGTCGAGCGAGCGCCGCCGGGTGGCCGGCACGGTGCCGCTGCCGGGAGCCCACCCGACGCGGAGCACCAGCTGCGGCGACAGCGTTCCGCCGAGCACCTGCTCGCGGAGCAGGGCCCGTGTGCCCTCGACCTCCAGCGGCTCGCTCAACGGGCTCGTGGCCAGGCCGAGCGTGGCCGCCCGGAGCAGGACCGCGCTCATCGCCTCACCCGCCCGCAGCCGGGAGAGCTGGTCGTCCGAGGATGTGCCGAGAACCATGAGCACCGCGCCGTCGGGGTCGTCCGGGCGGGGCTCGGTGAGCTCGCCGGAGACGAAGCGGCGCAACGCCACCCCGCCTGCAGACTGGTCCGGGGCGGGCACGTTCGCGGCCGGGACACCGTCGTCCGAGGCATGCATCCCGGTCCAGAGCGCCACCTCGCTGTCGTAGCCGGCCACGCGGGCGTGCTCGACGGCGGCCGCGTGGATCGCCAGGTCCAGCGTGCGATGGGCCCTCCCGTCGGCGACGATGCGCAACAGTGCGCCCTGCTCCCCGGCACGAGCGGCCAGGTCGGAGAGGAACTCGGCCGGTACGGGCCAGTCGGAGAACCGGCGGCGGTCCGTGCGGCGCACCCCGATGGCGTTGGCCTCCTCGACGTCGACGCCCGGGTCGGTGACCCCGCCGGTCACCGCGCGCCCCGGACGCAGCGCCACGGCCGCGAGCAAATCCGGCTCCTCGGGGTCGGGCATCCGCTCGACGGTGGCCGCGACGTCCAGCGCCGCCAGCGCCACCCGCAGATGGTGCAGCGCCGCGCCACAGCTGAGCAGAAGGTCACGGCCGTCGGCGTCCGTGACCGGCAGCCAGCGCTGCAGGTCGGCGTAGAGGTGCACGGAGCGCTCGCTCGCCCACCACCGCCAAGGCTGTGAGTTGTGCACGGACGGTGCGCGGGTGGCGAGCGCGACGGCGGCCCGCACCGTTCCGATGTCGACCCCGGCATTCATGTCTGCTCCCTGATCGGTGGTGTCCCCTTCATCCCGCCACGCGGACGGTCCCGGGCACAGATGCCGCTCGTCGCCGCCGAGGGGGACTTCGGACCCGGTACACGGGGCCCTGAGCCGGTGGCCGTCGTCGCCGTGGCATTGCCACGCTTGAGGCCGACGCCGTCGAAGGAGAGAACGATGAACGCATCGCACACCGGACCGATCGTGGTCGGCGTGGACGACTCGGAATCGGCGAGGGACGCCGTGTACTGGAGCGCCCTGGAGGCGGCCCGCCGGCACATCCCGCTGCGCCTGGTCTCGGCGCTGATGCTGCCGTCACCTCACCACCTGGGCGACCCCGGCATGGGTACCTCCTACCGGACGCTGATGACCGAGACTGCGCGGACCGTGCTGAGCACCGCCGTCGAGCTGGCCGGCAGGTCCGCCCCGGGGATCGCCGTCGAGTCCGAGCTGATCACGGGGTTCCCGGAGAACGTGCTGCTCGACGAGTCCCGCCGGTCCTTGCTGGTGGTCGTGGGCAGCCGCGGACTGGGCGGGTTCACCGGGTTGCTCCTCGGCTCGGTCGCGATCACGCTCGCCTCCAGGGGTGCATGCCCGGTCGTCGTGGTCCGGGGCACGTCGATCGCGCGGACGGGCGTGCCGGACCACCGCCCCGTGGTCGTCGGCGTCGACGGCTCGCCGACCAGCGAAGCCGCGGTCGCCTTCGCCTACGACGAGGCGGACCGGCGGGGGGTTCCGCTCGTCGCGGTGCACACCTGGCTCGACGACATGCTCGAGCCGACCCTGGCCCCGCTGATCGACTGGAACGCCATCGAACAGGACGAGCGCGTGCTGCTCGACCAGCGGTTGGCCGGCTGGAGCGAGAAGTACCCCGACGTCGAGGTCCGGCGCCTCGTCACCCGTGACCGGCCCGCCCACACCCTCGTCGAGGAGTCCGTCGGCGCCCAGCTCGTCGTGGTCGGGTCGCGCGGACGCGGCGCGGTCCGGGGGCTGCTGCTCGGCTCGGTCGCGCACGCCCTTCTGCACCATGCCCACTGCCCGGTCGCGGTCGCACGGCCCGACACGGAGTCCTGACTCGGGGCGCATCGTCGACGCGGCACGGGACACAGGGGTCGAAGGTCCCGACCGTCCGGGTCCCACACGCCGCTGCCCCTCACCCGTTCCTGCGGCGAAGCTCGTCACAGCACCACGGAGGAGGCTCGAGATGAGTTCGAGGAGCACCGGGCTGCCGGTCGTCGCGGGAATCGACGGATCGGAGCAGGGCATGGACGCGGCCCGCTGGGCGGCCGCCGAGGCCGCCCGCCGGGGAGCCCCACTGCGGCTGGTACGCGCCTACCACTGGCCCCCTTCCGCCGGCAACGAGGGCACCGACCTGTTGCGCGACCTCGCCCGACGCCAGCTGTGGGCCGCGGCGTCGGCCGCTCGCACGGTCGCCCCCGGGGTCACCGTCCAACGCCGGCACGTCGACGGCGACGCCATCGACGTCCTGGCAGCCGAGTCAGCCGACGCCCGGATGGTCGTCGTCGGCACGCGGGGCCTCGGCGGGTTCACCGAACTGCTCGTCGGATCGGTCGCCGGCGGCCTCGCGGTCCGCGCCGTCTCGCCGGTAATCGGCGTCCGCGGCGCCAGGGGTGACGTGGAGCAGCTTGCGACACCGGACCGGGTGCGGCCAGTCGTCGTCGGGGTGGACGGATCGCCTGCGAGCGAGGCCGCCCTGGCGTTCGCCGTCCAGACCGCGGACGCGTGGGGCGCACCGCTGGTCGCCGTGCACTCCTGGACCGATGCCGATGCCGACCACCCGGAGCTCAGCCTGCGGGATCTGCTGGACGCGGCGGAGACGGAGGAGAAGGAGGTGCTGGCCGAACGGCTCGCGGGCTGGTCGGGGAAGTACCCCGACATCCGCATCCGGCGCGAGGTCGTCCGGGGCTCCGCTGCCCGCGCCCTGCGGGAGCGGTCGGAGAACGCCCGACTGGTCGTGGTCGGTTCCCGCGGGCGGGGGTGGGCGACGCGAATGCTGCTGGGCTCGGTCGGCCGCGCGCTGCTGCACCACGCACACTGCCCGGTCGCGATCGTCCGCCCGGAAGAGGCGGCCACGACCAAACGGTGAGGGCACCGACGAGCCCCCGGCGCGTCGGTGCCCCGTGGCGACGGCGGCTCCCGCGGCGCCCTGACACACCGCGGTCCCGCCCGAGGCTCAGACCGCCGTGGTCCGGGCCCCGGACGGCGACCTCGCGGCCCCGATCCACACGGCTTCGGCCACCCGGACGGACTCCGCCAGGAGACCCGACGTCGGGACCGCGACCGCGTCGGGCCAGTCGTCGACCGCGCCGGCCATCGCCGTGGCGACCTCGGCGGTGGCGTCCGACGGCGTCACACCCCGGGAACGAATCCGCCTCCGCGCCGTGTCGGCGCCGGCCCGGCATTCCAGCTGCACGAGCGCACTGCCGCTGCGGGCCGCGAGCTCGGCGGCGGCAGCGCGGTGCGCCGAGGAGATCCACGACGCGTCGAGCACCACCGACTCGCCCCTCCCGAGCAGCTCCTCGGCCCGGCGCAGCAGCTCCCCGTACACGGCCTCGGTGTGTGTGGTGTCGTAGAGACCGGTGCCGTACGGCGCGGCGGCGGAGCGGCCGGGGTCGATCCCGGCGAGCTCCTTGCGGATCCGGTCGCTCGACAACAGCACCGCTCCGACCCGGTCCGCGAGCGCGCCCCCGACGGTGGTCTTACCCGTTCCCGGGAGGCCGCCGACCAGCACGAGCCGGACCGCACCCCGCTCCAGGTGGCGCAGGGCCAGCTCGAGATGCTCGACCGCGTCGATCCGGGCCCCGGCGTCGCCCTGTACGTGGCGCAGGCAGGCCACCTTCGCCCTGACCACCGCCCGGTAGGCGGTGTAGTGGTGCCGGAGCGCAGGCGGGGCAGGGTCGCCCGAGAACTCGACATAGGCGTCAAGGAAGAAGCCCGCGGCCTCCGGGGCGCCGAGCCGCTCGAGATCCATCGCGAGGAACGCGACGTCGTCGAGCCCGTCGAGGTAGCGGAGGCGGTCGTCGAAGTCGAGACAGTCCAGCAGCCGCGGACCGTCGTCGAGGCAGAAGACGTCGTCGGGCAGCAGGTCGCCGTGCCCGTCGACGACGCGGCCGCGCGCCTGGCGGTCGGCGAACAGCGCGCAGCGTCCGCGCAGGAACCCCAGTGCCAGCCGCCCGACCCCGTCGAGGAGGTCGCCGTCGACCGGGTCGCCCCGGAAGGGTCCCAGCTCGTCGAGGTTGTGCCGCCACCGCTCGGCCAGCGCGTGCAGCCCGCCCTGCACCTCGATCTCCGGGCTGCGGCCCGCGCGCGCGTGGAAGGCCGCCATCAGCCGGGCCGTCGCCCGCAGCGGCTCCGTCACGTCCTGGCCCTGTCGCACGAGCGTCGAGAGCCTGCGTTCGGCGGGCATCCGCCGCATGACGAGCATCGGTTCCACCGTCGGCCCGCCGTCCGGTCCCGGTTCGGTGATCTCGCCGGTGCCCAGGTAGACGTCCGAGGCCAGCCTGCGATTGAGCACCAGCTCCCGATCCAGCGCGGCGCGGCGCAGCTCCGCGGTGGAGAAGTCGCAGAACGCGGTGCGGACGGGCTTCTTCAGCTTGTAGGCGCGGTCGCCGAGCAGGACGACGACGCCGATGTGGGTTTCCCGGACCGCGGCCGAGCTCACCACAGCTCGGCTCGCGCGTGCGGGTCCCGCGCCGGGCCACCTGCGGGTTGCACGTCGGAGTGGCCGGTGACCACGACGGGACACGGCGCCGCGCGCAGCAGCGCGCGGCTCGTCGAGCCGAGCATCCCGCGCAGTCCGCCCTTCGCGGGCCCTACGACGAGGAGCCGGGCACCGACGCCCTGTTCGACGAGCACCGCCAGGGGACGACCGTGGACGACGAGCAGGGCGACGGGCACGCCGGCGTCGCGTTCGGCCCATCGCGCTGTCAGCGGTTCGAGCGAGTCACGGGCGTCGGCGGCGTCTCGCGCCGAGAGGGCGACGTGCACGACGTGCAGCGGTGCCCGGCGCCGGCGGGCGAAGCCGTGGGCCACCGCCACGACACCGGCGTCGGTGCGCGGGTCACCGATTCCGGCGACCACAGGGCCCGCGGGCGCTTCGTGGTCGCCGCTGTGAACGACGGCGACGGCACCCGTGGCGTGCGCCGCGACGCGGAGGGCGACCGAGCCGCCCGACCCCACCTGGCCGTCGCCCGGCATGCCGAGCACGACCAGGTCGGCGTGGCCGGCGACCTCGACGAGAGCGACGGCCGGGTCCGCGTCGAGCCGGGCGGTGTGGACCGCCAGGGCCGGGTTCCGGCGGTGGGCCACGGTGTATGCGCGTCCCAGGATCCGACCCGCGTGGGCGCGCAGGGCACCCGCGGCCCCTGCCGCGTACGGCGCGGCGTGGACGATCAGCAGGGGAACCGCACGCTTCCCGGCCTCGTCGACGGCCCAGCGGACCGCGTGCAGCGACGCTTCGGTCCCGTCGATGCCGACCGCGACATGCGCTTCGGTGGCGAACGGCAGGTCAGGCACGGTGTCGGTCATCAGAGAGCTCCTTGTCCGTGTGCGCAGGGGTCGTGGAAGTCGCGGCGGCAGGTAGGACCAGGTCCTCCACGCGGAGTCGTGGTGTCGCGGCGACCGGCCATCCGTGGCCGATCCGCAGGACCGCCAGCGGCGGGCGTGTCCCGCTGAGCAGCCGGCGCATCCGGTCCCGGACGTCGGGTATCTCGACCAGCTGTGACAGGAAGGAGACGGACAGCCCGTGCACGGTGGCGGTCAGCAGGACGCGCTCCAACGCCTCGCCCGCGCGGATCTCCTCCCGCGGCCCGTCGGTGTGGACGCTGAGCACCCCGATCAGGGGCTCGGCCTCGAAGTCGGGTCCGTCGATCCGGCCGGTGCCGCCGCTGAAGTCACGCATCACCCACGCCCCGTTGGACAGGGGCTGCGGGCCCCCCGCCGCCGCGGGCACGCCGTCAGGGCGCCCGGCCTCGTGTCCGGTCCAGGTGGCGATCTCGGCCAGGAACGCGGGATCGGCCGACTGCCGCTGGTGGGCCTGCCGGGCCAACCGGCCCAATTCGAAGCGGTGCTGCGAATCCGTGACCAGGTGCAGCCAGGCGCCCTCCTCGGTGGCGGCGCGGCGGAGCTCGTATCTGGCGGGGGAGGCCACGGGCACATCGGCGAAGGGTCGCCTGTTGGTCCTTCGCCGCGGAACCGCCGCGAGCAGCCGCTGCTGCTCCGGTGTGGCCCGTCGCCGACCGCCCCGACGGACGATCGCGACGAGATCGGGGTTCCCGGGATCGGGCAGGACGGTCACCAACGGTCTGATCCCCAGCCCGATGAGTCCGAGCCGGAGGTTGAACAGAGCGGCCCCACCTGCGATCCGCAGCTCCCGACCGTCGGGGTCGGCGACGCGGAGATTTCGTCCTCGATCGACGTGGACCTCGATCCAGTCCGGCGTCAGGCGAAACCGCCACGGCTGCGTGTTGTGCAGCGACGGGGCCAACGCCGCCGTCTGCAGAAGCCCGCGCACCTGCTCCTCGGACAGCCCCAATGCCTGCGTGATCGTGCCCATCACCGCTCACCGTCTCCGTACCCGGCGGTTGTCCGCCATGACTTACGAGCCTGCTCGTGGCCGCCGACGGCCGGTAGCGTCGAAGGTCCCGTTCGGCCGAGGTATTCGTCCCACCGCCCAGGGGGCCGGGCGTGCTTGTTGGCGCCGGGGCGGCATGTCAATGTTGGGCCGCGGACGAAGCGCTGATGGAGGGTGATGGACGAGACGGACGTGGACGCGACCACTGCACCGATGGCCGGGGTGCTCTCCGGCCTGCGGCTCGACGAGCTGCTCGGCGAGGTCCAGGACCGGCTCGGACAGATCGTCGCGGCCCGGGACCGCATGCAGGGGCTCCTCGACGCGGTCCTGGCGGTCGCCGCTGGTCTGGAGCTGGAGACCACACTCACCCGGATCGTGCAGGTGGCGGTGGACCTGGTCGACGCCCGCTACGGCGCCCTCGGCGTGCTGGCACCGAACGGGTCGATCGCCCGGTTCATCGACATCGGGCTCGACCCGCACACGCGCGCCGCGCTGGGCCGCCCGCCGGAGGGTAAGGGCCTGCTCGGGCAGCTGATCGTGGAGCCGGAGCCGCTACGCCTGGCCGATCTCAGCCGGCATCCGGCCTCGGTGGGTTTCCCTCCCAACCACCCGCCGATGCGCAGCTTCCTCGGGGTGCCGGTGCGGGTCCGTGACTCGGTGTACGGGAACCTCTACATGACCGAGAAGCGGGGCGGCGGCGAGTTCACCGCGGACGACGAGGTCGTGCTGCAGGCCCTCGCCGCGGCCGCCGGCATCGCGGTGCAGAACGCGGATCTCTTCGAGCAGAGCCGGGCCCGCCAGCAGTGGCTGGAGGTGCTCGGGGAGATCCGGTCGGAAGTGCTCGCCGGCGCCTCCGATCACGAAGTCCTCCAACTGGTGGCTCTGCGCACCCAGGAACTCACCCGCGCGGCGGGCGCCTTCGTCGCGCTGGGTCCCGACGGCGACGGCCGGTTCGATATCCATGCGCGCGTCGGGATCGAGCTGGACGTGGACGGGGAGACGGTCGCCGGCGGCGAGCTGCTGCAGGAGGTCGCGGAGAGCCGCAACCCCGTGCTGGCCGACGCTCCCGACATGCTGTTCGCCGATCCCGTCGGGCCGACGGGCCTGGGACCTACGGTGGCGGTGCCGCTGCGGGCCGCGGAACGGGTGATCGGGGTGCTCGTCGCCCTGCGGAACATCGGTGCTTCGCCGTTCCAGCCCACAGAGATTCCGTTGCTGACCTCCTTCGCCCAACAGGCCGTGATCGCGCTGGAGCTGGGGGAGAAGAACCGTGCCCAGCGCCAGCTCGACGTCCTCGAAGACCGGGACCGGATCGCCCGCGACCTGCACGACCACGTCATCCAGCGGCTGTTCGCCACCGGGCTGAAGCTGCAGAGCACCCTGCGCCGCAGCACCCGGCCGGACGTCCAGGACCGGATCCAGCAGGCGGTCGACGAGCTCGACCAGACCGTCCGGGAGATCCGGACGTCGATCTTCGACCTGCACACCGCCGACCAGCACGACGAGGGCCTGCGCCGGCGCCTGCTCGACACCGTGACCGAGGCGGCCGCGGGGGCAGACCTCACCACGTCCGTCCGCACCTCCGGGCCCGTCGACACCCTCGTGCCGGACGACGTCATCCTGCACGTGCTCGCCGTCGCCCGGGAGGCCGTCAGCAACGCCGTGCGTCACGCCGGCGCCCGCACCGTCACCGTCACCCTCGACGTCGAGTCCTCGAGAGACCAGCTCCTGCTCGACATCGTCGACGACGGCATCGGCATCCCGCCCGACGTCGCCCGCAGCGGGCTGCACAACCTGGCCGAGCGCGCCGAACAACTCGGCGGCACCCTCACCGTCGCGCCGCGCCGCGGCGGGGGGACCCGTCTGCAGTGGCGGGTGCCGCTCGGCTGACCCAGGCCCGGACGGCCGACCGGGCCGTCAGCGCGCGCCCGGGCGGCGGCGTTCGGCCGCGTAGACCGCCGCCTCGGTCCGGCGGGCGAAACCCAGCTTGTGCAGCAACGAGGAGACGTAGTTCTTGACCGTCTTCTCCGCGAGGTAGAGCTCGGCCCCGATCTGCCGGTTCGTCAACCCGTCGGCGATCAGCTCGAGGATCCGTCGCTCCTGCGGGCTCAGCGACTCGAACTTCGGGTCCGTGGACTCTTCGCCGCGGCGGAGCCGTTCGAGAACCAGGCCCGTGGCCTTCGGGTCCAGCAGCGAACCGCCCGCGGCCACGGTCCGGACCGCCCCGACGAGGTCGATGCCGGCGACCTGCTTGAGCAGGTACCCGGAGGCTCCGGCCATGATCGCGCCGAAGAGCGCCTCGTCGTCGGAGAACGAGGTCAGCATCAGGCACGCCGGAGGAGGCGTGACCGCGGAGCGGATGTCCCGGCACACCGAGACCCCGTCACCGTCCGGCAGGCGTATGTCCAGGATCGCCACGTCCGGCCGCAGGGCCGGCACCCGGGCCAGGGCCTGCGCCGCAGTGCCCGCCTCGCCCACGACCTGGACGTCGT